>DASXGC010000222.1:0-12799 GCA_036489235.1 Vicinamibacterales bacterium | reverse complement strand
AGCGGCCCAGAGTAGCGCACGAAGCGCAAGGTTTGCGTACACGGCGGCCATCCCATCGTCAGCCATCACGCCGATACCGCCGTGCAGCTGTTCGAGGCGATTCGCAGGATACGGCTTGATCACGTCGGCAACGCGGAACAGGAGGAATCCCAATAGCGCGCCACCCCAGCCGACCGGATTGAACAACAGGGTGATCAGCATGCCCATCACTTCGTCGATGACCACTTGTCCCGGATCGGTTCGATTGAAGTGACGTTCGGCGACGTTGCCACTCCACGAACCGACAACGAACAAGGCGATGACAGTGCCAATCTGGACGACAGGCGACGACGGGAGCAACCACCAGAGCAGGAGGCCTGCTGCCGATCCAAACGTACCGGGTGCGAATGGTGCATAGCCCACGCCGCACACGGTCGCGAACGCCAGCGCAAGCGCGGTCATGGATCAGCGGACGACGCGCGTTCCGGCGAACCGGTCGTGCAGCCCGCGATGGTCGCTGCTGAACAAGGCAGAGAGAAACCCGAGTCCGGCGGGTATCGCCAACAACATCCACATCATGGTACGGAGAAACGCGCGCCCGACATCGAGCGACGTCTCCGAATCGAATGGAACGACTCGAATGCCAGCCGCCATCTTGCCCAGGGTCTGACCTCCGGCAGTAAACGCCACGAAGTAGCCGCAGTTCTGGACGACGAGAAACGCCAGCAGCGGTCCCTTCGGCAGGATGCCGAGATCCGCGACAGTGAGACCGCAAATCTGCATCGTGAAGTAGACGACGACGACGTCAACCGCAGCGAGGATCAGAAGATCGATGACCACGGCCAATAGCCGCGAGCCCATCGCCGCGTCCTCGCCGGTCTCGGATTCCCGGTTTGCGAGCGCAGTCCGATCCGTTTCCTTCGGGGCGGAACTCAACGCGGCCCGTGCCGGCGCCTCGGTTTCCGGCTCCGGTGACAGATCGAGGGATGGCAACCGCGGCTCGGATCGCAGCCGGGGCACTTCCGGTGTGGCGCGGCGGACCGCCAGAGGTGGACGCGGCGGCGACGCTCGCGTAATCAACGGTGCGTCGTCGGGAATCGGCGGTCCGAAGAGCGACAACTCGTCGCGCGGCGGCGGTGTGGGCCGCGAGCGGGCAACCGGAGCGGCCGGCGGGTCCGGTTCACCGATCATGCGATCCAGATCCAGCGCGGCGTCAGCCAGCCGTACGTCCGGTGGCGGCGGCGTGGCCCGGTCCATCAACGTCAAGTCCTCGAGCGGACTCAACGAGCGCTCGTCTTCGCGGATATTGATATCCGGGATCGATACCGTCGACGCGAGAGAAAACTCGTAGCCACAATGGCGGCAGCGATCGACGTGTTCGAAACCGAGGTAGCCGCATTTCGGGCACTTCACGGCACCCGCCGATCGATTTTCTCGGGTTGCGGCGCTGGCGGCAGCGGCGCGACGGCCAGCAGTTGACGCTGAATGTCGCCACGCAGACGCTCGGCTTCCTCCTTCTGGATGTCGGTCGAACGAATGGACTCGAGCGCGGCGAGGGCGTCGTACAGATGACCGCCGGCGGCCAGGTTCTTGGCCCGGACGAGGGTCGTTTCGCCCTGCAGCGGTAACGCCAGCGGCAACTCCTTCGTGGCCGTCGCGGCCGGCGTCGCCGCTGGAGTCACAGCGACGTTGCCGGCGGTCCGGACCAGGATCGCAATCGATCGTTCGAAAGGGAGATCCGATCGTGCGGCGGCGAATCCGCCGGCGACGGTCAAGCCGATGAGCACGACCACAACGGCGGCAGCAACCGTCGAGCGCCTGGAACGGCTGGTCTCGAACGGGGTGCGCACACGCGCCGGGCGCCCGGTTCTCAACACAGCTGCAGGGGGAACGACGAGTTCAAAACGATTCAGACGATCGAGCACCGCCAGCGCTTCGTCGGACGGCGCTCCGCTTTCGATCGCAGCCTGTAGCAATCGACGGGCTTCGTCGCCTTCGCCGCGTTGAAAGGCGGCGACGCCGGTGTGGAGCAGCTCTTCCGATTCGCGCTGCCGTTCGGCGATCGCATTGCGTGCGCGCTCGATGTAGGCCCGCGCCCGCGGATGGCTGCGGTCGAAAAACAGCGCGCGGGTCCAGACGTTGATGGCGAGTTCGTAGTTGGCGGCGAAATAATGGTCGAGGCCGAGGAGCAGGAGCTGCTCGATTCTGGCATCGCGACCCGCATCCAGCCCCGATCCGGCATCGTGCGCGTCGCTGCGATGGGCCTCGGACATGAAAGCGCAGCGATTATACTGCAGGTCCCATGTTGATTGAATGCGTTCCCAACGTGAGCGAGGGCCGCCGGACAGAGTCCGTTGCCGCCATGGCGGACGCGATCCGATCGGTGTCGGGCGTAAAGCTGCTCGACATCTCATCCGACGCGACACATAACCGATCCGTGCTCACGTTCGCGGGCAGCGCTGCCGGCATAACCGCCGCCGTGCTTGCACTGTTCGAGCGGGCCGTCGCCGACATCGACCTGCGCACGCAGCGCGGTGAGCATCCCCGGCTGGGCGCAGTGGATGTCGTTCCCTTTATCCCGATTGAAGGGGCCACCATGGCCGACTGCGTCGAGCTGGCCAAACAGGTTGGCGCGGAAGTCGCGAAACGATTCGGCGTGCCGGTCTATCTGTACGAGGAGGCGTCGACGAACCCAACGCGTAAGAATCTCGAAGATATCCGTCGCGGCGAGTTCGAGGGTCTGGCGGCGAAGATGGCGCTTCCGGGCTGGGCACCGGACTTCGGTTCACCTGTGCCCCACCCGACCGCCGGTGCTTCGGTGATTGGCGCGCGGATGCCGCTCATCGCCTTCAACATCAATCTCGCCACCGATCGGCTGGACGTCGCCAAGGCCATCGCCGCAGCGATTCGTCACAGCAGTGGTGGCTACCGTTTCGTCAAGGCGATGGGTCTGGCGCTCGCCGATCGTCCGGTCGTACAGGTGTCGATGAACCTCACCAATTATCAGAAGACGCCGTTGTTCCGGGTGTTCGAAACCGTTCAACGCGAAGCGGCGCGCTATGGGGTCAGCGTGCTCGAAAGCGAAATCGTCGGTTTGGTGCCGGCGGCGGCGCTGCAGGCGGTGTCGGAATTCTACCTGCAGATCGCGGGTTTCAAACCCGATCAGGTCCTCGAACACCAGCTGCAGAAGTTGAAGACCGAGGGCTGAGCGATCAAACCGTCTCGGTTTCCTCGTCGGCGCGGCGCGAGGGCGCGATCCCGAACGCCTTCATCTTCCGGTAGAGGTTACTGCGCTCGACCCCGAGCACGTCCGCCGTCCGCGACATGTTGCCCTGCTGTTCGGCGAGCGTGCGCAGGATCAAATCGCGTTCGAACTGGTCGCGCGCCTCGTGGAGCGTGCGCCGATCCGGGGTTTCCGGCGCCACGGCGCGGCCGGCCCCGCCGCTGTCGAGAAAGCCGAGATCCGCGGCGGAAATCTCGTCACCCGGGACCATGATCATGAGCCGCTCGATGACGTTGCGCAACTCGCGGACGTTGCCGGGCCACGGATAGTACTGCACCACTGATCGCGCCCCGGCGTCGAACCGTTTCTGGCGCCGGCCGTATTCGCGCGCGAACTCGGCCATGAAATGATCCGCGAGCAGCGGGATGTCGTCCTGCCGATCGCGCAGTGCGGGCACGAAGATGGGAATCACGTTGAGCCGGAAGTAGAGATCTTCGCGAAAGCGGCCGGCGCGGATCTCCGACTGGAGGTCCTTGTTGGTCGCGGCCACCACCCGGACGTCCACCTTGATGCGTGCGGTGCCGCCGACCGCCTCCATCGTCTGCTCCTGGAGCACGCGCAGCACCTTGGCCTGCGTCTTCAGACTCATATCGCCGATCTCGTCGAGGAAAATGGTGCCGCCGTCGGCGACCTCGAACTTGCCCCGGCGGTCGGCAACCGCGCCGGTGAACGCGCCCCGGACATGACCGAACAGCTCGCTCTCGATCAGCTCCTCGGGGATCGCCGCGCAATTGATTTCGACGAAGGTGGCGGTCCGCCGGCGACTCAGCGAATGAATCGTTCGCGCCACCAGCTCCTTGCCGGTGCCGTTCTCGCCGTAAACCAGGACCCGACCGTTGGTCGGCGCGGCCATCGCGACCTGTTCGCGAAGCTGCCGCATCGCGTAGCTCTCGCCAATCATCGTCAAGTGACGATCGACCCGGGCGCGCAGCGCGCGGTTCTCGGCCTCGAGGATCCGCTGGTTCAGGGCGTTGCGCACGACCAGCACCGTTTTCTCGAGCGACAGTGGCTTCTCGACGAAGTCGAACGCACCCATCTTGATGGCACGGACCGCGGATTCGATGTTGCCGTGGCCGGAAATCAGCACGACCTGGGCGTCGATCTGTCGTTCCTTGAGCCGGGCCAGCGTCGCCAGTCCGTCCATCCCCGGCAGCCAGACATCGAGCACGATCAGATCGACCGGTCCGCGCGCGACGCGGTCGAGGCACGCCTCGCCGCTCGATACCGCCTCCACGCTGTAGCCCTCGTCGCGAAGCACACCGCTCAGCGAGGTCCGCACGCCAGGTTCGTCGTCCACGACGAGGATGGTAGGTTTCACAGGATTGTTCGTGCCTGGTTATCGCCGCTCCCCGAACACCGCCCGTCCAACAGCACGATGATTAGCACGGTAACTCGATTGTAAACCGCGTGCCGCGCGGCGTGTTGTCGCCGACGTCGATGCTGCCGCCATGCTCGGCGATGATGCGTCGCACGATCGCCAGGCCCAGTCCACTGCCGCGGCGCTTGGTCGAATAGTACGGCAGGAACAGCTTCTCCCGCTCTGCCGGCGGGATTCCGGGACCGTCATCGGCGACCACCAGGTGGATGATGTTGTTGCCGCTGTCGAACTCGGTTGAAACCACAAGGTGTCCGCGCCGCTCCATCGCCTCGATGGCGTTGTCGACCAGGTTGATGATGACGCGGCGGATCTGTTCAGGATCCAGCCGAACCAGCGGCGCCCCCGGCGCGAATCGCTGGTCGATCCGCACGTCGGTGAAGATACCGTTATAGAGAGCAATCGTATCGGTGACCAGCTGCGGCAGATCGGTCGGTACCGTCCGGGGCGACGGCATCCGCGCAAATTGCGAGAACTCGTCCACCAGCCCTTTGAGCGATTCGACTTCACCGATGATGGTCGCCGAGCACTCCTCCACGAGCGCCTTCGCCTGCGGCGGCGCGTTCGAGAAGTGCCGGCGCAAGCGCTCGGCCGACAGCTGAATAGGCGTCAACGGATTCTTGATCTCGTGCGCAAGGCGGCGCGCCACCTCCCGCCATGCCGCGACTTTCTGGGCGCGAATGAGCGGCGTGACATCATCGAGCACCAGAACGACGCCCTCGGCCACGCCGGTCTCGCCGACCAGCGCGGTCGCGACCGCGGCGAGGTGCCGCTCCTGGCCGTCGTGGGCCAGCGCGATTTCCTGGGCCGCCGGCTCAGCCTTCGCAGGTCCGGAGCCGGCGAGCAACGCTCTGAGCGGTTGCAGGTCGGTCCGATCGAACACCCCGACTGCCGCCTGACCCACGATCTGCCGCTGGAGGCCGAGCAGGCGTGCTGCGGCGCTGTTGATCGTGGTGATCGCGCCTGCCGCGTCGACTGACACGACCCCCGTCGTGATGCGTTCCAGGATCGTCTCGATGTAGCGACGCCGCGCCTCGACCTCCACGTGCTTGCGTTCCAGGTCGACCGTGCCGCGATCGACGCGCCGCCTGCTCGTCGCCAGTTCGGTCGCCATCGCGTTGAATGCTTCGACCAGCGACCCGAATTCATCGTTGCTCTGTGGCTCGACCCGCTGATCGAGACGGCCGGCGCCAATTTCGCGAGCGGCAGCCGACAACATCAGGACCGGGCGGGTGATCCGCTTGGCGAGGTAGGAGCCCATCCAGGTCGCGCCAAACAGAATCAGCAGCGTCACCATCAGGAAGAACGACAGGTAGAGGCCGGTCAGCGGCCTCTTCAGCACCCTCAGCTGGTTGTAGCTTTCGAACGCCTGCGTCAAACGCCGGGACCGGGCCGCGAGATCGCCGGTCAGGTACGCGGTGGCGACCACGACACCTTTGGCCTCGCCGTCGGTCCCTTTCACGACCGCGGCGGCATGCAAGAGGTCGCCGCCGGTTCCCAGCGTTTCGATCGATCGGGTGTCCGAGGAGCCGCCGAGCGCCTGAGCCGCCAGGCGATCGACGGCGGCGCGGCTGTGGCCCGGCGGCAACGTCGGCGCGGCGACATCGACAACCGATTCAAGGCTTGGCAGCGATCCAGTCGACGGGACGACGCGGTATACCTCAACCATCTGCACGCGCTGCAGCGTGATGTCCGGCGCCAGCACATCGCGAATCGGTCGGACATCGGTGCTGGTGAGGTCGACCGTCGACAGCAAGCGGGCGAGACGGGTGGCGTGATCGGTCGCCAGCATCTGCTGATCCTGGTAGTAGTCGCCGGCGATCTGATTCGCGGAGGCCAGGATGTCGTCCATCGGCGCGTTGAACCAGCGATCGATGTTCGTGCGAATCAGTTCGCTGCCGACAATCAGCACCAGCACCGCCGGCACCAGCGTCATGCCGAGCAGCAGCGCGACCAGTTTCGAGCGGAAGCGCGCGAACGGCAGCGCCGTGCGCCGCTCGACCACCAGCTTGACGATGTTCCGCGCCAGGACAAAGACCAGCGCCGCCAGCATCGTCAGGTCGGCTGCGGAGAGTGCGTAGAGGACGAACTCGCTGAGGAAGTCCGGCGAAAAGCGTGATGTGCCGCTGGCCAGGAAAAGGAGTGCCAGCAGCACGGCCACGAGCGCACCGATGCCGAGCAGGATCAAACGCGGGTTGTCGCGGAATGGCCTGCGCGGCGGCTCCGGAGTCCGGCTCGACACCGGACTCGGCACCGGACTCGGCACCTGTCTAGGCGAAATCGACGTTAGCGTCGCCGGCATCAGTCAGCCCCAGCTCTCAACGCCAAATCCCGGCCCTGTTCCCGAGCCTCTATTGGATGAACGTAAACTTCGCGAGGCCGAGCGCGGTACCGCCCCACGGCCAGAAAAACCACCCGCTGTGTGGACGGGTATGGGCGCGGACCCGCACGTAGTATTCGGTGTTCGCCTCGAGCGCCGCGGTCATCGACAGCGGCACCCGCTCGAAATGGGTCATCCAGCCGCGAACCGAATTCTGGTCGTCGGTCGGTCGAGCGTCCTCGACGCGGCCGTCAAGCGAGCGCGACATCTGATAGCGCCGGGTGAGGTTGTCGAAATGCACGGTCGCGATGATCGAAACCGCCGCCAACGTGCGATCGAAGAGGGGTGCGCCGCGACGAAGCTCGACATCGTACGAGAAGCTGGTCGAGAGGCCACTCTGAATCGCGTCACGGACGTCCGACGTGAAGCCGTCATTCAAATCGAACGACACCAGCACCTGTCCGTCGCGTTCGATGGGGGTCACGCGAAGATCGGGCGCCGCGGTGTCAGCGCTGACTACCACGGCCAGCGCCACGACAACCGCAACTGCGCGCAAAATTGAGGAGGAGAGCGTCATTCCTTCGGGTTCAGGAGTTGCTTGAGTTCGTCCGCAAATTCGTTGATGTCACGGAAATGCCGGTACACGGACGCGAACCGCACGTAGGCCACTTTATCAAGCTTCTTGAGCTCTTCCATGACGAACGCACCGACGTCGGAGGTCGAAATCTCCTTCTCGGTCCGCTCCTGCAGGGTGGATTCGACTCGATCGGCGACGGCCTCGAGTGCCGCCACGCTGACGGGCCGCTTCTCGCACGCCTTCAGCATTCCACTCACGAGCTTTTGCCGATCGAACCGCTCGCGCGTGCCGTCCTTCTTGACCACCATGTACGGGATCTCGTCGATCCGCTCGTAGCTGGTGAATCGCTTGCCGCATTCGAGGCATTCGCGCCGGCGGCGGATGACCTCGCCTTCCTTCGACTCGCGTGAATCGACGACCTTGTCGCCGAGGTGACTGCAATAGGGACACTTCATGGTTTATGGCGTGGGCTGCGCGGCCTGGTCCGCAAGGCGGCGCAGGCCCGTGACCGAGAGCCCTTCCTGGGCGGCAAACAGTAGTCCAAGCACCAGTGACGGCACAATCGTGATCAGGTGCAGCACGATGGCGGCGGCCACCGCTGCACCGTCGCGCACTCCATAGAAGGTCGTCACGCCGACGCGAAACGCTTCGTGAAATCCGCCAATCGATCCCGGAGTCGGCACCGCGACGCCAATGACCAGCAACGCGATCAAGAGGAACGTCCCGGTGAACGGTACGGCAAGGCGAAACGCGAGCGCGACCGACCAGACGCCCATCGCAATGGACAGCCAAAGCGGAAACGACCACGCGAGAGCGCCAAGAAGCCGTCCCGGCCGCCTCAGGGTCCCGAGGCCCCAAACGAACTTCGTGAGGAATCCCTCGATGACTGTGGCCAGACGCGCCGGCAGCGGCCTCATCGCACGAGCGGACAAGCGTAGCAACGGCGCAGCATCTCGGGCCATCAGTAATGAAACGGCGAGGACGCCGAGAGCGCCGGCACCAAAAACCCCAGCACTCCATTTCGCCGCCGCAAATGCTCGCGGCTGTTCGAGTCCGAGCTCCCGGCCAAATCCAAACAGGTATGTGGCCAGCAGGATGATGACGGTGATCACGTCCAGCAGTCGCTCGACGACTACGGTCGCGAATGCGCCGGTCGTATCGATTGCCTGCGCCGACGCCCGCCGTGACTGGCGAGCCAGGAAGTACGGACGGATGACCTCGCCAGCGCGGGCCGGCAGCACCGCACTCGCCGCAAACCCGACCGCCGTTGCTCTGAAAGCGTTGGCGAACGACGTCGGCCCCAGCGGCTCGAGCAGGAACTGCCAGCGGAGCGATCGAATCGCCAGACTCAGTATCGTGCACGAAAGCGAGAGCAGCAGCCATTCCGGCCGCGCTTCGAGTACGCCGCGCGCAACACCCCCCAAATCGACGTTGTTCAGAAACAGCGCGACGAGCCCGGCGGCGACTGCCAGCACAATCACGGTACGAAGGTTGGAACGCATCACGGCTTGGGCTGCACTACTATACCGCCCCTACATCTTGTTGTTGCGCACCGCGATCTCTGACCGGATCAGGGGGTTAACGCGCCGCGACGAGCGTGCATCGTGAACGACTTCGCAAGAACGCCCGTTCAGGGCTCAGCCGCGAAGTTGGGCGTTTACCCTCGCGACACAACAACGACGGGAAGAACTCCTTGTCAGCGGCGCGCGCACTGGGTAAGATTTGGAGCTTCGTCTTCCAGAGGATTTTGTTGTCGCCTGCCTCGCCCATTCTTCAGACCACACTCGCCGACCGGCGGCCAGATCGACAGGGAAAGGTCCGCGACATCTACGACTTCGGCAATCGCCTGCTGATCGTCGCCACCGATCGCATCTCTGCGTTCGACTACGTGCTGGGTTCAGGTATTCCGGACAAAGGCAAAGTCCTGACGCAGATCTCGTCCTTCTGGTTCGAGCGGACCAGGTCGATCGTCGCCAATCACGTGTTGTCCACCGACGCGGCGTCGTATCCGGGTCCGGCGCGAAACGCGCAAGAACTGCTCCGCGGACGGTCGATGCTCGTGACCCGCACCGAACCACTGCCGATTGAGTGTGTCGCGCGCGGTTACCTGTCGGGTTCGGGCTGGAAGGACTACTCGGCGACCGGGAAACTGTGCGGCATCGAATTGCCTGCGGGCCTGAAGGAGTCGGATCGTCTGCCGCATCCGATCTTCACGCCGGCAACCAAGGCGCAAAGCGGTCACGACATCAACATCTCGGAGAAAGAGGCGGCCGACCTGGTCGGGAAACACGTGCTCGACCGGGTTCGCGATCTCACACTGCGCCTGTACGCCGAGGGCTCCGCCCACGCCGAATCATGCGGCATCATCGTCGCGGACACCAAGTTCGAATTCGGTCTGCTGCCGCTCGAAACCAGCGATCGGCCGGTGGAAGGCCGGGTCATCCTGATCGACGAAGCGCTCACTCCGGACTCGTCGCGCTTCTGGCCGAAGGACACCTACAATCCCGGCGGACCACAGGTCAGCTTCGACAAGCAGTTCGTGCGCGACTATCTCGAACGCATCAAGTGGAACAAGCAGCCGCCGGTCCCGTCCCTGCCAGATGACGTGGTGGCGAAAACGCGAGAGAAGTATGTGGACGCGTTTCGCCGCCTGACCGGACGGGAACTCGCGTGATCGCCGAGCGGCTCGAAAAGCTGGTCGAGGAGATGGTCGACCGCGGCGTCCAGTTCGACGACGCCGTCCACGAGTTCGAGCGGCGCTTCATCGTGCGGGTGCTCGGCCAGTGCGACGGCAGCCTGACCAAGACCGCCTGCACGCTCGGCATGCACCGCAACACCCTCACCCGCAAGATGGGCGAATACAAGATACGGCGACGCTAGCACTCCCCGCTTGACACTGCCAACAACCGCCATATAATTAGCAGTCGGTCATGGTGAGTGCTAACCCACCGTGGACCCTCGAAACACTTCAGGGGTTACCCGTAAGGAACCTCCCAACTCAAGCAGACGGAGTACAACGCATGAACGTCAGACCGCTGCACGACCGCATCATCGTCTCGCGTATCGAAGAAGGCGAACAGAAAGTCGGCGGAATCATCATCCCCGACTCCGCCAAGGAAAAGCCCATGCAGGGCAAAGTGATCGCCGCCGGCAACGGCAAGTCGAAGGACGATGGCAAGCGCGTCCCGCTCGACGTCAAGGCAGGCGACCTCATCCTGTTCGGCAAGTATTCCGGCCAGGAGATCAAGCTCGATGGGGAGGAATTCCTCATCATGCGCGAAGACGAAGTTCTTGCTGTCATTGAAGACGGCGATTCCAAGAAAAAGAAGTAGGAGACGACATCAATGGCAAAACAGATTGTGTACGGCGAGCAGTCGCGTCAGGCGATCCTGCGCGGCGTCAACCAGCTCGCTGACGCGGTGAAGGTTACGCTCGGTCCGAAGGGCCGCAACGTCGTGCTCGACAAGAAGTTCGGATCGCCGACGATTACCAAGGACGGCGTCACCGTCGCCAAGGAAATCGACCTCAAGGATCCGCTCGAGAACATGGGCGCCCAGATGGTCCGCGAAGTGGCCAGCAAGACCTCGGACACGGCGGGTGACGGCACCACCACCGCGACCGTGCTCGCGCAGGCGATCTACCGCGAAGGCGCGAAGAACGTCGTCGCCGGCGCCAACCCGATGGAGATCAAGCGCGGCATCGAGAAGGCCGTCGAAGCGGTCACCAACGAACTGAAGAAGATGAAGAAGGACGTCGGCGGCAACATGGTGGCGCAGGTCGGCACCATTTCCGCGAACAACGACGAAACCATCGGCAAGATCATCGCGGAAGCGATGGACAAGGTCGGCAAGGACGGCGTCATCACCGTTGAAGAAGCGCGGACGCTCGACACCTCGCTCGAAGTGGTCGAAGGCATGCAGTTCGACCGCGGCTACCTGTCGCCCTACTTCGTCACCGACTCCGAGCGCATGGAAGTGGTGCTCGAGAATCCGGTCGTCCTGATCCACGAGAAGAAGATCAGCTCGATGAAGGACCTCCTGCCGGTGCTCGAGCAGGTGGCGCGCCTCAGTCGTCCGCTGCTGATCATCGCGGAAGACATCGAAGGCGAGGCTCTGGCGACGCTGGTCGTCAACAAGCTGCGTGGCACGCTCCAGGCCGCTGCCGTCAAGGCGCCGGGCTTCGGCGATCGCCGCAAGGCCATGCTGGAAGACATCGCCATCCTGACCGGCGGCCGTGCGATCACCGAGGACCTCGGGATCAAGCTCGAGTCGATCAAGATCGAGGATCTCGGCAAAGCCAAGAAGATCACCATCGACAAGGACAACACCACGATCGTCGAAGGCGCCGGCGCGTCATCGGCCATCGAGGGCCGCGTGAAGCAGATTCGCGCCCAGGTCGAGGACACGACGTCCGACTACGACCGTGAGAAGCTCCAGGAGCGCCTCGCGAAACTGGTCGGCGGCGTCGCCGTCATCAAGGTCGGTGCGGCCACCGAGACCGAGATGAAGGAAAAGAAGGCCCGTGTCGAGGACGCGATGCACGCGACCAAGGCGGCGGTCGAAGAAGGCATCGTTCCCGGCGGCGGCGTGGCGCTGATCCGCGCGGGCAAGGTGCTCGAGGGTCTGAAGCTGCACGGCGACCAGCAGATCGGCGTCAACATCATCAAGCGCGCGATCGAAGAGCCGATGCGCTGGATTGCGACCAACGCCGGTCACGAAGGTTCGATCGTTGTCCAGAAGGTCCGCGAGATGAAGGACACCGAGGGCTTCAACGCGCTCACCGACACCTACGAGGACCTGGTCAAGGCCGGCGTCATCGATCCGGTCAAGGTGGTTCGTTCGGCGCTCCAGAACTCCTCGTCGATCGCGTCGCTCCTGCTGACGACCGAGGCGCTGATCTGCGACATTCCGGAAGAGAAGAAGGACGCGCCGGCGATGCCGGGCGGCGGCGGAATGGGCGGGATGTACTAAATCGGCGGTTTCTCGATCGGGTGATCGGCGATCTTCACGACCGCCGATTGTCGGTAGGAAAATCAAGAAGGCCCGGCGAGCTCACGCTCCCGGGCCTTTTTCTTTTGGTGCGCTCAACAGGCGCTTTCCTTTGCAGGACTACCTGAGCGTGAACGTGAGCTCGATGGTGATCTGAACCGGGACGGCCGTGCCGAGACGCTGACCTGGGGCGAAGCGCCACTGTTTGGCGGCTTTGATGGCTTCCTGATCGAGGCCGAAGGTGGAGTCGAGCGAACGCACCACCTGGACGTCGCCG
>DASXGC010000202.1:0-26157 GCA_036489235.1 Vicinamibacterales bacterium | reverse complement strand
GATCCGCCGCAGATCAAACCCTGGGAAGACACCCGTGCTGGCGCCAACTCGCCCTGGGCGCCCCTTTGGACGCCTCCGACCATTCCGTCCGACGGCAAGGAGCCGATCCAGGTCACGTTCGAGGATCCAGGCACCTACGTGCTTCGCTGCCGTGCTGACGACGGCGCCCTCGTCAGCGACGACGACGCCACCGTTGTCGTCGTCAAGTAAGTCGTCAAGAGGACGCCGAACCATCACCCGACCCGGCTCTTCGCGGCAAAGGATTGCAGTTGTCGCGAAAGGTATGTGAGAATCACCGCGCTATCAAGGAGCTGAAGTGATCATGCGTCGTGTTCAGTCTGTTTTCATTCCTGCTGTCGCAGCGGCGTGCGTGGCACTCGCCGTGTCCGCTGGTGCACAGAACCCCGGCGGCAGCCCAGAAGGCAAGAAACTCAAGAACCCCGTTCCGACCAGCGCCGAGTCCGTTGCGGCTGGAAAAGCGGCGTTCACCAAGAACTGCCGGTTCTGCCATGGCGCTGATGCCAAGGGCAACGGACCGATGGCGCCGGAAGGCACGCATCCCTCCAACCTCACCGACGACAAGTGGGACCGTGGTTCGACCGACGGTGAGATCTTCATGGTCATCAGCGATGGCGCCGGCCCGAAGTTCGACATGAAGGGCTACAAGAGCAAGATGACCGAGACCGAGATCTGGAATATCGTCAACTTCCTGCGGAGCATCCAGGCTAAGTAATGCGCTGGATCGCGGTGGTGTTGGCGCTGGGCGCCGCCGCATGCGGCGCGCAGCCGGCTCAGGTGCCCTCGACTGTCTTCACGACCGCGCATCGGACTGTGTCCGACGCCGCGCGCGAGTTCCTGTGGATTCGCTCGACACCCCAGCAGCCGATTCCTTTTCCCCACAAGACGCACATCGCCAAGAAAGCGGAGTGCGTGGACTGTCACGAGACCGTGGCAAAAGGGCCGGTGGCCGGCATCCCGAGCGTCAAGACGTGCATGATCTGCCACAGTCAGATTGCGACGGACCACGCGCTCATCAAACAGGTCACGTCGTATTCCGAGAAGGGCATCGAAATCCCGTGGCAGCGTGTCTACGGGTTTACACGCGAGGCGCATGTGAGGTTCAACCACGCGCCGCACATTCGCGCCGACGTATCGTGTGCGACCTGCCACGGCGACGTCGCCAACCAGACGGTGGCGGAACGGGTCGTCGATCACAACATGGGCTTCTGCGTGAACTGCCACAAGCAGAAGAACGCGTCCAACGATTGCCTGACATGCCATTTCTAGGGATCCGGTGATGGATCGCCGCAACTTCATCAAGCTCACGGCGATCACCGGGACGAGTGTCACACTCGCCAGCTGCGGCAACCCAGAGAACCAGCTGATTCGGTTCGTGCCCGACGATGACATCACGCCGGGCATCGCCGAGTGGAAGCCGAGTATCTGCCCGGTCTGCCAGGCCGGCTGCGCGGTCACCGTCCGGGTGATGGATGCCGACGTCGACACGGTGCGCAACGGTCAGGCCGGCGTGGTGGCGATGGCGGTGGCCAAGAAGCTCGAAGGGCAGCCGAAGGATCCAATCAGCCAGGGCGGATTGTGCGCGCGCGGTCAGGCGTCGATTCAGATCACGTATCACCCCGACCGTCTGACGCAGCCGATGAAGCGGACTGGTGCACGTGGTACCGGCGAATTCCAGCCGATTACGTGGGACGCGGCGATCGCGGAGCTGGTCGGAAAGCTCGACGCGCTCGCGGTTGCAGATGATCAGAAATCGCTGGTGTGGATGGCGCGTCCGCGCGCGACCCGCCGCACGGCGCTCGCCTCGGCGTTCCTGACCGGTTTCGGCGCAGCGGCGCCAGTCGAATACGAATTCTTCAACGACCATGTGCTGCGCTCGGCCAACCTGATTAGTTTCGGGCGCGAGCAACTCCCGACGATCGACATCGCGCGTTCGCGCATCGTCATCGGCTTCGGCGCGGACCTGCTCGGTACCTGGAACTCGCCGGTCGCGCAGAGCGCGGCCTACGGCAGGATGCGTCAGGGTCAGCCGCAGGTGCGTGGCAAGCTGGTGCAGGTCGAGCCGCGCATGTCGCTGACTGGCGCGAATGCCGACGAGTGGGTGCCGGCGAAGCCAGGTACTGAAGGTGTGCTGGCGCTCGGCCTGGCGCACGTCATCCTCGCGAATAAGTTGCGTCCAAGTGAGAGCGGTCGGTCAGGCGCGGCCATCGAAGGCTGGGCCGGCGGCCTGCAGGACTACTCGCCGGCGCAGGTCGAGAAAGTCACCGGCGTCGCCGCGAAGCGGATCGAGCGGCTGGCCCGCGAGCTCGTCGAGTTCCATCCTGCGGTTGCGGTCATCGGCGGCGCACCTCTGGCGCACACCAACGGTCTCTTCAACGCGCTCGCGGTGAATGCGCTGAACGGCCTGCTCGGCGCCGTCGAACAGCCGGGCGGTGTCTTCTTTACTCCGGGCACTCCGAAGTCCGCGGCAGCACGCGTGCGTCCGGATACGCTGACGGCGGCGAAAGTGCTGCTGCTGGACGATGCGAATCCGCTGTTCGCGATGCCGGCGGCGATGCAGGTGCGCGAGGCGCTCAATAAGATTCCGTTCATCGCCAGCTTCGGCAGCTTCATCGACGACAGCAGCGCGTTCGCCGATCTCATCCTGCCCGATCATTCGTTCCTCGAGTCGTGGGTCGACGTGCAGCCAGAATCGGGATCGATCGAGGCCGTCAGCACGTCGGCTGGCCCGGTGATGAAGCCGCTCTACCAGACGCGAGCGACTGCGGACGTGCTGATCGAAATCGCAGGCAAGCTGAAGACGCCGGTCGCGCTGCCGTGGAAAACGGCGGAAGACCTATCGAAGAGCGCAGCGTCTGCCGGTGCGTCAGCTCCGTCAGCTCCATCAGCCATCAGCCATCAGCCATCAAATATGCGGAGCCGGCCTTTGCCGGCGATGCGGCGCAGTTCCCATTTCATTTCCTGCCTTACGCATCGCAGGCATTCGGTGACGGATCGACGGCGCACCTGCCGTGGCTGCAGGAATTGCCCGACCCGATCACCTCGGCAATGTGGAGCAGCTGGGTCGAGCTCAACCCGCAGACCGCTGAGCGGCTGAACATCGCCCAGGGCGATCTGGTGGACGTCACCTCGCCGGCCGGGGTGGTACGCGCACCGGCAATGATCTTTCCGGGCATCGCGCCAGACATCGTTGCGATGCCGGTCGGGCAGGGCCACGAGCAGTTCACGCGCTACGCGAGCAAGCGCGGCGTGAACCCGATCGCGATTCTGGCGCCTCAAGTGGTCGCGGAAGCCAATACCCTGGCATGGGCCGCGACGCGGGTCAGGATTGCGCGCGCCGGCGATGCCGACGGCAGCCTGGTCATGTTCGCGGGCGAGATGCGCGAGCGTCCTCGAGAGGGCGAGACCCGATGAACGTCAGAAGCCGGAAACGTGAAGTCAGATCTGGAGTTCTGACTGATGCATAAATGGGGACTCGCCGTCGATCTCGACCGCTGCACCGGCTGCGGTTCGTGCGTCACGGCCTGCCACGCCGAGAACAACATCCCGACCGTTGGACCCGAGCAGGCGGGGCGTGGTCGCGCGATGCATTGGCTGCGCGTCGAACGCTACTGGGAAGGGGACTTTCCCGACGTCCAGCTCAAGTTCCGGCCGGTGATGTGCCAGCAGTGCGACGCCGCGCCGTGCGAACCGGTCTGCCCAACCTACGCCAGCCATCACACGGCTGAGGGCCTCAACGCGCAGGTGTACAACCGCTGTATCGGCACCCGATACTGCGCCAACGCCTGCCCGTACAACACGCGCTACTTCGACTTCTTCAACCCCAGCTGGCCCAAGCCGCTGCACCTCCAGCTGAACCCCGACGTCTCGGTCCGCGAAGTCGGCGTGATGGAAAAGTGCACGTTCTGCGTGCAGCGGATCAACAGCGCGCAGATCGAAGCCAAGGCCGCCAAGCGTGAGCTGAAGGACGGCGACATCAAGACGGCGTGTCAGCAGGGTTGCCCCGCGCAGGCGCTGGTGTTCGGCGACCTCAACGATCCCGAAAGCGAAGTCTCGCGCCTTTCGAAATCGCCGCGCGGCACCAAGCTGCTCGAAGACGTCGGCACGCTGCCCAAAGTCACGTATCTCGCACGGCAGACCCAGGCATGAGCGACGCATCCACCAGCCGTCTCAGCGACGACCTGCTGCGGCCGCTGCTGCAGACGACGTGGCGGTTCTACGCGCTGGTCGCGTTTCTCGGCAGCATCGTCCTGATGGGGCTCGGCACCTGGGGCTACCAGATGTACAACGGCTTCGGCGTGAGCGGGATCAACAACCCGATCTACTGGGCGTTCTACATCACGAACTTCGTCTTCTGGATCGGCATCAGTCACGCCGGCACACTCATCTCGGCGATTCTGCGCCTCGTCAATGCCGGCTGGCGGCGCCCGGTGACACGCTGCGCCGAAGTGATCACCGCGTTCGCGCTGATGATCGGCGCGATGTTCCCGATCATCCATCTCGGCCGGCCCTGGCTGTTCTTCTGGCTGGTGCCGTATCCGAGCAGCCGGCTGATCTGGCCGAATTTCCGCTCGCCGCTGGTCTGGGACTTCTTCGCGATCACGACGTATCTGACCGGCAGCCTGCTGTTCCTGTTCCTGCCGATGATTCCGGACTTCGCACTGGTGCGCGACAAGGCCAGCGGGATGCGGCGTCGCATCTACGGCACACTCGCGCTCGGCTGGCGCGGCACGTCGAAACAGTGGCATCGCCTCGAGAGCGCCATGTCGATCATGGCGATCGCCATCATCCCGGTCGCCGTGTCGGTCCACACCATCGTCTCGTTTGACTTCTCGATGGCGCCGGTGCCGATGTGGCACTCGACGATGTTCGGACCGTATTTCGTGGCGGGCGCGATCTTCAGCGGCATCGCCGGGCTGATTATTGCGATGGCGGGGCTTCGCAAGTTCCTCCACCTCGAGGAATACCTGCACCCGATCCACTTTCAGAACCTCGGCAAGCTGCTGCTGATGATGAGCCTGCTGTGGGGGTATTTCGTATTCGCCGAGCGGTTGACCACGTGGTACGGCAACGAGCCGTATGAAATTGCGGTGCTCCGCGTCACTCAGAAAGGCTCGTTCGCGCCGCTCTACTGGACGATGGTGGTCTGTAACTTCGTGATCCCGGTCATCGTGCTGTCGCTGAAGAAGCTGCGGACGATTGGCGGCTGCGTGTTCGTCTCCTTTGGGGTGTGCATCGGCATGTGGCTGGAGCGTTTTCTCATCGTGGTGCCGTCGCTCGGCCACAAGTACTTGCCCTACTCGTGGGGCACCTATCGTCCGCGGCCGGTCGAAATCATGATCACGATTTCAACTTTCGCGGCGATGGGCCTGCTGTATACCCTGTTCGCGAAGTTCGTGCCGATCATCTCGATCTGGGAGATGCGGGCGGGTGAACATCCGGCGCCGGCGCTGATGCCCTCTGCGATGAAGGAACACGCGCTCGGAGAGACCCACGCATGAGCGCGCTGTACGCGATGTTCGGCGACGGCGACTCCGCGCAGCGCGCAGTCAATGGCCTGCGTCAGGCCGGCCTCAGTGATCGCGACATCACGGTAGTGACGGCGGTGCCGATCGAAAATCAGGAGTTCGGCGAGATCGACAAGACCACGTGGATCTGGTACATCGCCTGTGCCGGCGCGTTCCTGGGGTTCTGCGGCAGCGCCTGGCTGACTCGAATGACCGAGCTGGCGTGGCCGCTTCAGACCGGCAACATGCCGATTGTGGCGTGGTGGCCGAACCTGATCGTCATCTTCGAGATGACCATGCTCGGGTCGATCATCGCGACCGTCATCACGTTGATTGTGACGGGCGGCCTGGCGAGGCGCATGCCCAAGCTCTACGATCCCGAGGTCACCGACGGCAAGATCCTGGTCGGCGTCGCACGGCCGTCGGAAGCCTCGGTCCCTGAACTCGAACGGGCGCTTCGCGCCGCCGGCGCCGCGCAACTCCGGCGTATCTAACGCAACTCCGGCGTATCTAAACAGTCTGACGCGGCGCGCTACTCTGTAGAGCCCGACTTTGCTCAGCCTTCGGTAGAGGCCGACCTGGGTCGGCCTTTGCCGAGGCATCCACGCCGTAACGTAGGCCAGGGCGGAGCAAGCTCCGCCCCTACGGCTGTTCTGGACGGAGCACGCTCCGCTACTACGCCTGAGGCGCGAGCGCTGACGCCAACTGCCGCAAGAACAAACCGACATCGGTGACGATGCCGATGGTCTGCGACGACCCGCGGTCGGCGAGCTTGGTGACGACGGCGGGGTTGATGTCCACGCACACCAGCCGGACCCACGCCGGCAGCATGTTGCCGACGCCGATGCCGTGCAGCATGGTCGAGAGCACCAGCACCAGCTTCACGCCCTGCAGAGCGTCCGTATAACGATCCTGCGCCTCGACCAGATTCATCACCGTATCCGGCAGCGGTCCATCGTCGCGGATGCTGCCGGCGAGCACGAAGTCCACGTTCCGGGTGATGCACTCGTAGATCACACCCGATCTGACGACGCCGTGTTCGACCGCCGATCGCAGACCGCCGGCGCGGTAGACGGCGTTGATCGCCCGCATGTGGTGACGGTGACCGCCTTCAATCGCGCGGCCCGTTTCCATATCGACGCCAAGCGATGTGCCGTAGAGCGCCTGCTCGACGTCATGGACGGCGAGCGCGTTGCCCGCCAGCAGCACGTCGACGTAGCCGTGACGGATCAGATCGCAGAAGTAGGCCCCGCCGCCGGTGTGGACAACGACGGGACCGGCGACCACGGCGATGCGCTCGCCCGCAGCTTTGACCGCGCGCATCATCTCGGCGATGCGCGCGACGCCGACTTCGACCCGGCGCTCAGACGAAATCTCGTTGGTCATGAACGCGAATCCCAGCCGGTCGCGCGCCTGGAACTCGGGGACGATCTTCACGCCGTGAATGCCGCAGACGATGGCGTCGCCGCGGCGAATGTCGCGGAGCTTGCGGCAGAAGGCGCGGCCGCCCTCGATGACCAGCGCGGCATCCATGCGCTGGCGCTCGACCGCGACCCACTGCCCCTCGAGGCGCACATGCGTCTGGTGGTTGGTGGTGGAGTAGAAATCTTCGGGCGCGCATCCGTCGCGGTCGGCAAACACCAGATGAGCGTTCTCGACCCGCGCGATCCGGCAGCCGAGCGCGACCAGTTCTTCGAGGACGTCAGTAAGCGCGCCGGATCCGTTGGCGGTGACCCGCATCGACACGAACGACGGTTCGTCGTTGGTCCGGCCGATACGGAATTCGAGCACGTCGAACGCCGCGTCGTGGCGCACGACCGTGTCGAACATCGCGTTCATCAATTGCGAGTCGATGAGGTGGCCTTCGGCTTCGACCACTTCCGTCGCGGGAGTTTGCCCGCCGCCGATGTCCATCAGAAGAGTCCTCCCAGGAAGGTCACATCATAGATGCGTGACCGTCCCGGAGGAAATGTGGTGAGTGTGAACTGAGGCCGGCGGCTTAAGAGCCGCCGCCACCGATCTGAAGGCCGAAACTGCCGGTGAATCCGCTCAGCCGATCGCTGTCATATCCATTCGAGCCGACAAAGCGATAGCCGACGTGACTGGTGATCCGGGCATCTTTCGAGAGTTTGATCAGGAGTCCGACCTCCGGTTCGAAGACGAACACCCCGTCGGAGTAGCGGACGGTGCTGACGACGGGCGCACGCGGAATCGTGTTCGACCGCGGATCGATGACCACCGGCGGCGGATAATACGTGTAGAGACGAGTCAGCGTCGCCTGGCCGCCACCGATCAGCATGTTCGCGCTGAAGCCGAGCGGACCGCTACCGAGCGCTTGCCACTGCGTCAACATCCCGCCGTAGGCGAGTTGACGATTGTTGTTGCCGTTGGCCAGCCAATACCCGGCGCCGCCAATGAGGAAAGTCTCACGGCTCAGATAGCCCACGACGCCGCCGACCAGCGCCCCCGTCGAGCCATCGACGTCCGTGACCTTGAAGTCAGGCCCGGCGACCCACCCACTCGACAGGCGCTCGACCGTCATGGGGCCCTGGCTGAATGGCGGCGGGATCGCTTGCGCCGACGCCGACAAGGGAATTGCGAGAAGCGCCGCCGCGAGTACCAGTGCCCGCGTCATTGCTGATCCTGCGAATGAAGGCTGACGTTGATCGGCGTGGTCGCCCCGCGATGAACATCGACCTGAGTGACATACGTGCGATAGCCGCTCTTCCGGATTTCGACCGTGTGCGAACCTTCTGAGACTTGCACGACCAGCCGATCGGACTGATCCGGTCCGCGCCATTGATCGCCGTCGATCGAAACCTCGGCGTCGCCAGGCTGAACCCGGACCGCGAGCGTGCCATACGCCCCGTTTTGGGCTCCCTCAGGCGCATTCTGAGGTTGCTGCGGCGGCGGACGCCGCGACGGCGGACGCGGCTGTCCCTGACCCTGAGGCGGATAGTTTTGCGGCGGATAACCACTTCCGCCCTGCGGCGTGTAACCCTCCGGCGGACCCCCACCCTCCGGCGAAGCCTGCTGCGCGATCGGCTCTGGCCTCTGTTCAGGCTGATCGCTTGGCGCCAGCTTCACCATCTGATATTTGATTTTGAATGTCTCGTTGACCGGCAGGAAGACCTTCTGCCGGGCCACGTGGTATCCCTCCATGTACAGCTCGATCTCGTGGGCGCCAGGGGGGGTGTGCAGCCGTTGGAACGCACCGTCGTAATCGTCGACGATCCCCGCGTAGTAGCCGTCGACGAAGACCTGGGCCTGCTTCGGCGTCACTTCCAGACGGACCGAGGAGTCGGGTGGCCCGTACATCGGATACGGCGGTGGGTACGGATAACCCCATTGACCGCCGAACCCCGCTTGCGCCGAGCCGAGGATGACCACGGCGGCGAGAGCGAAAAGCGGAATCAGACGTTTGTATGCGGACACTGGGAACCCTCGAACTGCCAGGCGACGGCACCGTACTTTGGAGCAATGGTAGTGCCAAGGCCCTGACCGGCGCAGAGGCGCGCTATCTGGCGAAGATTGTTCGACTTGCCGCCTAGCCAAGTGCTCCGGACAGCCGCCGATCGTCGTCTCGTGACGACAGGGGTGTCTGCACTAACGGACAGCGGTCATACTCTTTTCACATTGCTCTGAACCTCGATCAACGACATGCTGAGGTGATGAACGTGCGATCGATTCTGCCCCTTTTGCTGCTGACGCCGCTGCTGGCGGCCGGGTGCAACACACAGACGGCCGACAACTCGGCGACTGGGCCGGCCGCGCCGATCATCACCGAGCCGACCTACGCCGGGACGCTTTCGGTCGCCCAGACGCGCGTCTACACCTTCAACGTCGTTGCGTTGGGCCCGCTGACGGTCACCATGACCGCCGCTGGTCCGCCGCCGACCATCGCCGTGGGGATGGTGGTTGGCACGCCGACATTCTCGACGACCGGGACCATCTGCACACCGATCACGACCGCCGTCAATGCGACCGCGTCAACGACGCCCCAGATTTCAGGGACCACGCAGTCGACCGGATCGTACTGCCTCGCGGTGTTCGATCCGGGCACTCTGACCGGCGACATTTCCTACACGATCATCGTCACCCACACGTAGGGGCGTCTCAAGAGTAGTGTCCGCCTTCAGGCGGACGTTGCCGTCGGCTGAGATCGGCGGCTGCCCGCGCCGCTGTTCAATCGAGCAGAGAGGACGCCGGCCGCCCGGCGATCGACGCGTCCAGGATTTCGACTGGATGACGAATCGGCAGAGAACAGCCTGCGCGCCGCGCCGCGGCCGCCAACTGCAGCGTGCAACCCGGATTCGCCGTGGCGACGATGTCGGGGCGCACGGCGTTGATGCGCTCGACTTTCCGATCGCCGAGTTGGGCCGCGGGTTCGGGCTCGACCAGGTTATAGATGCCGGCGCTGCCGCAGCAGATATCCTGCTCCGCGAACGGTAGCAGCTCGATCCCCGGAATCGACGTGAGGAGATCGCGCGGCGGCTGTCGGACTCCCTGGGCGTGGGCGAGATGACAGGCGTCGTGATACGCGACCCGCATCGCGAGCGGATGGCGCGTTGCGCGTGGCGTGCCCAGTTCGACGATCACCTCGGTCACATCGCGCACGCGCGCCGCAAATGACCGGGCCCGTTCCGCCCACGCCGGCTCGTCGGCCAGCAGCTGTCCGTACTCCTTCATCGACGAGCCGCAGCCGGCGGCGTTGACCGCAACCTTCTCGATCCCCGCGCGTTCGAAAGTCTCGATGGTCCGGCGCGCGAACATCCGCGCCTCGTCCAGCCGTCCGGCATGAAGAGCCAGGGCGCCACAACATCCCTGATCTGCGGGCGCGACGACGTCGCATCCTTCCGTTGACAGCACGCGGACGGACGCCTCGTTCACCTGAGGAAACGCGATCCGCTGTACGCATCCGGTGAGCAGACCAACCGTCAGCCGGCGTGGGCTCGCAGCCGGCGTGTGCTCCGGGACCTCGGCGAACAACGAATGCCACGACACTGAAGGCGCCAACGTCAGCATCGCCTTGATTCGCGCGGCGAGGCCGGTCCGATTCGCCGTGGTCCGGCTGAAGCCGGACACCGCAGTAGTCCGGCTAAGGCCGGACACTACGGCCCGGCCGACGGGCTTCGGCTTGAAGACGCGCATGACGGACTGCAAGACCACCAGCGGCGACAGCGCGACGCGCAATCGAGCCGGGAAGGGGAAGATCGCAAAGATCGCGCTTCTGAACGCGCGATCGCCGAACGACCGTTCGTGACGCCGATCGATCTGACCGCGCGTCGCCTCGATGAGCGGTGCGTACTGGACGCCTGACGGGCACGCCGTCACGCAGGCCATGCAACCGAGGCACGCATCGAAGTGCTCGACGAACGTCGGCGTCATGGCGGCACGGCCGTCCAGACCGGCCTGCATCAGGTAAATTCGGCCGCGTGGCGAATCCATTTCCTCGCCCCACAGCAGGTAGGTCGGACACGTCGGCAGGCAGAAACCGCAGTGCACGCAGGTGTCGATCAATGCGGCGGCGGGTGGGTGATTGGTGTCGAACGCGCGCTCGACCGCCGCTTCGTGTGGGTTCACAGCGGTCCTCGTCCCTGGCTCAGAATCCCGTGGGGATCGAACGCCTGCTTGAGTGACATCAGCAGCGGCAGCCGATCGCCCGGCGGCCCCCACACGTCGATTCTGGACTTGAGCTCGTCGGAGCCGCGTCTAATCACGATGTTGCCGAATGTCGACGAAGCGCGGAGCCGCTCGATGAACTGCGCCTGCGTCGCGTCGTCCGCATCGATGCGAATCAGCCCGGCCGCGACTGCCGCACGGCCGATGATCTCAACCTTGATTGACGCTGCGCCTGAAATGCGCTCGAGTTCTTCGATCGCCGCCGCAAGGTTCGCGGGCAGCCAGCTGCCGCGGACGATTGCGCCTGGCGCACGCCAGATTTGCTCGCTGTGGCGACTCCAGGCCTCGACCTCCTCGGCCGCTTCGAGAACCGTCGTCGAAGTGGCTTCTGCTGCCAGTAAGACGCGCGCACGATCGATCTGTGCGGCAACGACTCCAGGCAACGATGCAAATCGAAGCATGGCCATGAAGCCCGCGCCGCCCGGCGTCTGCGCCTGGATTTCGAACGCCACCGGCTCGAGTTGACTCGCGGCGACGGCGGCGACCGCGCGGGATTGTGACGCCGAATCGCTGAAGGTGAGCACCAGCGTGCGCGACGCGACCGGCAGCGGCGTCAGTTTGAAGGTCGCAGAGACGATTGTGGCGAGGCCGCCAAACGATCCGGTGATCAGCTTCGACAGGTCGTAGCCGGCGACGTTCTTGACCACCTGGCCGCCGGCGCGGGCGAGGGTGCCGTCGGTCGTCGCGACCTGCACACCGATGACGAGGTCGCGCGGTGTGCCGTAACGATGACGCAGCGGCCCGCTGTCGTTGGTGGCGAGCAGGCCGCCGATGGTCGCCCGATCCGCAAACGGTGGGTCGAGCGGCAGGCCCTGGCCGTGCGCGCCGAGCGCCGCGTTCAGATCGCTCAGTCGCACGCCGGCCTCGACCGTCGCCGTGAGGTCGCCGTGCGCGTGCGTCAGCACGCGGTTCAGCGATCGCATGTCGAGCACGATCTCCGGGGGCTGACTGTTCCTCGCCCAATCGAGCTTGGAGCCGCCGCCGCGGATCTGTACCGATCGTCGCGCGTCGGACGCTGTGCGAAGCGCTGCGGCAACCTCGTCCGGCGTCGACGGCGACACGATTTCAGGAGCGATTGGAATCGATGATCCGGCCGTCACGGGTGATGCCTGCTACATCCGCTCGGCGACGCCGGCGAGTTCCGCTGGATGACGCCGATACGGTCCCGGGACTTCGCCGCACAGCCTCGGCGTCGGAAACACTTTGCCGGGATTGCACAGGCTCCGTGGGTCGAGCGCGGCGCGGACTCTGAGCATCACACCGAGATCGGCCGGCGAGAACATCTTGGGCATGTACTGCGACTTGTCGGCGCCGATGCCGTGCTCGCCGGTCAGCGAACCGCCGGCTTCGATGCAGTACGACAAGATCTCCGCCGCGACCTCGACCGCGCGGTCGGACTGGCCCGGCACGTTCTCGTCATAGCAAATCAACGGATGCAGGTTCCCGTCGCCGGCGTGGAAGACGTTGCCGATCCGCAGTCCCGATCGCGCCTCGAGCTGCCGGATCCGATTCAACACTTCGGGTAGTCGCGTTCGCGGCACGACGCCGTCCTGCACGTAGTAATTCGGCGACACGCGACCCATCGCCGCGAACGCCGCCTTGCGTCCGCGCCAGATACGCGCGCGATGCTCGTCGGTCTTCGCCACGTCGATGGTCGTTGCGCCTCGGCGCTGACAGGTGGCGACCACGATGTCGAACAGTGCGCTGACCTCGGTCGCCGGGCCATCGAGCTCGACGATCAACACCGTGTCGGCGTCGGGGAAGTTGGGATGGACGGCGGCCTCGGCCGCGCGAATCGCCAGCGAGTCCATCATTTCGACTGCTGCAGGAATGATTCCCGCCGCGATGATGTCGGATACCACCGCTCCGCCGGCGTCGATGGTATCGAATGCCGCCAGCAGCGTTTGCACCGCCTCGGGACGGCGGAGCAGCCGCACGGTGATGCTGGTCACCACCGCGAGCGTCCCTTCCGATCCGACGATCAACCCAAGCAGATCCGGTCCCGGTGTGTCGGCGAGGGTGCCGCCCAGGTGGACGATGGCTCCGTCCGGCATGACCGCCTCGACGGCGAGGACGTGGTGGACGGTAAAACCGTACTTCAGGCAATGCGCGCCGCCGGAATTTTCCGCCACGTTGCCGCCGATCGAGCAGACCTGCTGACTGGACGGATCGGGAGCGTAGTAGTACCCGAACGGCGCGACCTGGCGCGTCATCTCGAGATTGGTGACGCCGGGTTGCACCGTCATCCGCTGATTCGGGATGTCCACCGCGAGGATTCGGTTCATCCGCGACAACGCAATCACCAGTCCGCCGGCGACCGGGAGCGCGCCGCCTGACAGCCCGGTACCGTGGCCGCGCGCCACGAACGCAATCGCCTCTCTAGCGCAGAGCTGAACAATCGCCTGGACTTCGGCGGTGCACGCGGGCAGGACCACCGCCGCCGGCGTCTGGCGGAGATGGGGCAATGCGTCACACTCGTACGTCAGCAGCTCCAGCGCATCGTCGAGCACGTTGGCGTCGCCGGAGATTCGGCGTAGCTCGGCGAGAAATGCCCTGTTCATCGCAGCGCCAGTATAGCCCCCGGCCGACGGCGGCGCCGGACGGCTTCCCGACGTGCTACCATGCCCCGGCTCAAGTCGCGATTTCCTTCGGGAGGTTTTAATGAAGCGTGTTGTTTTCGCTGGTGCGCTCGTCGCCGGGATGATGCTGGCCGCGCCGCTCTTTGCGCAAAGCAAGGCCAAGGCGCAGAACGTACCCGAGATTGCTTTCGATTCGGTTCCGAACTTCCTGAAGTTTCCAGCCGGCCTCTACCTCGGCGAGGGCATCGGCGTCGCGACCAACTCGAAAGGGCACGTCTTCGTCTACACCCGCAGCGGCGAAACGCGTCTGTTCGAGTTCGACCAGACCGGCGCGTTCGTGCGCGAACTGGGCCAGGGGCTGTACGCCTTTACATTCGCCCACGCAGTGCGCGTGGACAAGGACGACAACATCTGGGCCGTGGACGAGGGCTCGAACATGGTCGTCAAGTTCAACCCGGCCGGCCGCGTGACCATGGTGCTCGGACGACGGCCGGAGGCGGTCGACGACCTGACCGCGATGCCAGGTCAGGGTTCGCAGCCCAATTCGAACAAGCCGTACTCGTTCAACCGTCCGACCGACGTCGCCTGGGACGCGCAGGGCAACATCTTCGTGTCCGACGGCTACGGCGACAACCGGGTCGTGAAGTACGACAAGAACGGACGCTTCATCAAGTCGGCCGGCACGCGCGGAAACGGGCCGGGGCAGATGAACCTGCCGCACACGATGGCGACCGATGCGCAGGGCAACGTGTACATCGGCGATCGCGGCAACGCCCGCGTGCAGGTGTGGGACAACGACCTGAACTTCAAGGCCATCTACGACCAGGTTGGCAGCCCGTGGGCCATCTGCGTTTCGCCCGGCCCGCACCAGTATCTGTTCGTGTCCAACTCGGTGCCCGACAACGGTGATTCGCGGGCCGCGGCGCAGACCGGCGAGATCTACAAGATGGAGCTCGACGGCACGATCATCGGCAAATTCGGAAAGGCCGGCAAGGCGTTGAAGGAATTCAGCACCGTGCACGAAATCGACTGCCGCAATCCGAACGAGCTGTTCGTGTCCGAGATCACCGACTGGCGTGTGCAGAAGATTCTGCTGCATCCCCAGCCGGCCAAGGGCTCGACGGGCGACAGGAGATAATCGTGATGACGCGTTCATTCCAGATGCTGGCTGCCGCCGCCGCGCTTGCACTCGGCGCTTCACTCGGTGCGCAAAGCGCACCTGATATCGCCTACGACGCCAACGCCGACCTGCTGAAACTCCCGGACAACATCCATCTCGGCGAGGTGGCGGGGGTGGCGACCAATTCGAAGGGTCACATCTTCGTCTACACGCGCACGGGTGCAGCGAACGTCGCGGTCGGGACCTCGCGGTCGTTCTACAAATCCGGTTCGCGCCTGCTCGAATTCGATCAGACCGGCAAGTTCGTTCGCGAGCTCGGTCAGGGCGTCTACGGGTTCAACTTCGCCCAGGCGGTTCGGATCGATCCGCAGGACAACATCTGGGTCGTCGATCAGGGATCGACACAGGTGATCAAGTTTGATCCGGACGGCCATATCCTGCTGGTGTTGAGCCGCAAGCCGGAAGCGATCGGGGTTCGCGCGCCGGCGCCTGGTGCGGGACGTGGTGCACCTCCGGCCGCGCCGGCGGCCGAGGGTCGCGGTGCCGCGCCAGCGGCGGCCCCGCCCGCGGGTGGCCGAGGTCCGGCGGGCCCGGCCGGTGCCGGAATTCCCGGTGACAGCTTCGTTCGCACCGCCGGCGTCGCCTGGGACAAGGACGGCAACATCTACGTGGCGGACGGCGCGGGCAATGGCATCGGCAACGCGCGCGTCGCGAAGTTCGACAAGGACGGCCACTTCATCAAGTCGTGGGGCCAGCGGGGATCCGAGGTGGGGCAGTTCAACTCGCTGCGCGGAATCGCGCTCGATGCGCAGGGCAACGTCTACGTCGCCGACGCCGGCAATTCGCGCATCCAGGTCTTCGACGGTGACGGCAATCCGAAGGCGCAGATTACCGGCATCGGCATTCCATCAGCCATTTGCATCACACCCGGCGCACACCAGTTTCTCTACAGTTCGAACTCCAACGATCCGGAGACACTGGACCACGGCGAGATCTACAAGCTGGAGCTCGATGGCAAAGTGGTCGGCAAGTTCGGCAAGGCCGGCAAGCTGACGAAAGAGTTCGGAATGGTCAACTCGATCGACTGTCGCAGCGAGAACGAGCTGTTCGTCGGCGAGCTGACCAACTGGCGGATGCAGAAGGTGACGCTCAGGGCCGCGAAATAGCGCGACCCCTCAGCTTCCGGTTCGTTCCGCCGAGAATGCGCCCTGTCCGATCTTCCCGAGCGTGGCGGTGCCGCTGATCGCGTTCCCGTTCGGGTCGATCTTGCCCTTGAAGGTGATGTCGACCATCTTGCCGCCGTCGTTCAGCGTCCACGTAATCACCACCTGATCGCCGTCGACCGTTCCCTTCAGCGGAAACTCGCCGACGTCAGACGAAAGATGCCCGGTCAGGGCGGTCCCGTTCTGCGTCACCGCCATCGCGAACTCCATCGTCCCCATCGGCGTGGTGAACGATACCGCCCATTCGCCGGTGACAGAGGGGTCGGCGGGGGCAGCGATGCCCCATCCGGGCAGGAGAACGGTGAGCACGACGGCAAGTGCCATTCGAAGCATGAACGTCATTATCACCTGTTCCCGGGTTTCTTATCCTGCGTGCGCGCGCCGAGCAGGATGCCCTCCATGCTGCGTTCGTTCCCCTCGTGGCAGGCGTACTCGTAGATCGGCCCGGCCGTGGCCGTCAGTGGAAACGCCGCGGTCCACGGGCTGGTCCAGGTGTCGGGGTCGTCGGCGGTAAACCGGTACTGAATTGTCTTGCTGCCGGTTCGCGTGAAACGTTCTACGAGATGGAGCCGCTCGCCAGAACCGCGAAATGCCGACTTGTCCGTGAAGTTGATCGTGTCCACGACCAGCGTCTCGCCTTCCCAGTGTCCGCGCGAGTCTCCCATCCACTGACGCATGGCGCCGTGCGGGCGGCCGTCCATCGGCACGATGCGCGCATCGTGAATCATTTCGTTGACGAGAACGACGAAGCCCCGGGTCTGAACGATTTGGACGTTGTTGTTGTATGGGCCGGGCAGCATCGGCGGCCCCGCCGTGGACCACAAGATGCAGCGCTCGTTCAACGCGAGATCCTGCGCCGAATCGGCCGGCCCTCGTTCGCGGCGCGCCTGCGCTCGCGCCGCGGCCTTTGCTTGCGCCCCGGGCGTCAGTGGCGGCACGCGTCCGTTCGCCGGATCGACGATCAGCGACGTGCGGCGATCGATCAGGACATTGGTTCCGCCGTCCCACCAGTCGGGTCCGGCGGTGTTGTTGGTGTTGTCGCGACGCTGACGCGTCTGCTGTTCGAAGGCGTCGGCTTCTTCGGCGGTGAGCGTCTCTTTCGCGGCGAGCTCGCGCGGCCGCTCGAGCGAGGTCATCGTCGCGTAGTTCCATATGCCTTGCAGATCGGGCTCGCCCCACGGTGTCCGCGGCGTCTTCCAGCTGTCCGCCTGCATGACGGTCAGCAGGCCGAGCGTCACGGCCAGCGAAGCGAGAAGCGTCTGACGCATTGAGCCCTCCCGGAGCGCTCCGCCGGGGCCGACCTCGACCCGGCCCCTCGTCGCGCTGCGTGCGTGCCTATTATCCGCCCGTGCGCATCAGGAATTCGCGAGGATCAGGCTCGAGGTACAGCTGATTTCTGAGGTAGGGAATATCGCGTTCGCGGGCGCAGGCGCGCAGTCGTCCGAGCGGATGGTCGAGCGCTACGGCGCCCACGCGGTACTGTTCGATCGCCGCGGCGAGCCCGGCCCGCGTTGCGTCATCGAGCGCCGGTTTGAAATAGCCGAGGACGTGCTGCAGAACATTGACGTGGCGTGCCCGTGTGGGCGCGATCGCAAGCGCCGCCATCAACTGCCTCGTGTAGTCCGCCGCGTTCGTCTGCTGCGGCGTGCTCTTCGCGGCCGCGACCCAGCGTCCCAGCGTCCGATACGCGGCCGGCGAGTGGGCCATCAGCACCAGCTTGTGCGCCGTGTGAAACGCGATCAGGTCGGCCGTGGTCCAGCGCCGGTCGAAGAGGTCGCGCAGGCGGCGATACGCGCAGACGCGTTCGATGAAGAGACCACGGCGCTCGGCATCGCGCAGGCCGCTGTCCTCTTCGATCGGCAGATTCGGAAACCGCGCCAGCAATTCTGCCGCGAACAGCCCGGTCCCGCTGCTCACAGACTGGCTCTCCGAGGCGCCTGCACCATGAATCGTCACACCGGCGATGCCACAGCTCGGAGAATCGCTCTTCAGCACGTAGCCGCACAGGTCGGCTTGTTCGAGCTCCGCGACGCGGCGGTTCGCGAACGACGTCATGGTGACGGTGTGATCGATGCCGCTGCCGACGCCAACCAGGTGGATCCTGCCATCCTGATCGACGAGCTGGATCGCTTCGCGCGGTGTGCCCATGCCGCATTCGACCTCTGGACAGACTTTGATCCATTCGACGAATGGATCGAGCGCGACCAGGATCGCGTTGCGTTTGTGACCGCCGTCGTAGCGGACCGCATCACCCAGCAGGCACGCCGACACGCCGATGCGAATGGGGGATGGCGAGGTTCTGGTCACCCGATCAGATCTTGCGGCTGTCGTAAGCCCAGTGCAGCAGCGCCTGCCGTTGACGTCGCCGGCACTCGAGGTCGCGCGGCTCGCAGTTCTTCCGGATCGCCGCCGCATGGCGCGCAATTGCCCGCCATCGCCTGATCTGCCGCCCATCGTCAGCCCCACGACGCCCGCTGTAGTAGCGGCAGTACCACTGGAACCAGCCGCGAGGATCCTGTGGACGCAGCCAGTTGTGACGTCGCCAGACCGCGAGCGTCTGCGAGGCGTTGACGCCGAAGCAGTTCAGTCGCGGGTCGTGCCGCTCCGCACAGAGTCTGGCTTGGGCGAACCAGTCGGCCGGGAACTCGCGGCGGCAATCGGTCATGTACTTGCCGCCGAACACGCCGAGCGCCAGCATCTGTTTCGGCGTGAGCTCGGGCCTGAAATCGGGGGCGAAGTTCCTGCCGGCCGGCTCGGTCCGATCGTAGACGTAGCCGGTTTGCATTCTGTCGTGGACGACGACGCGTGTGGGACGAGCGGCAGAAGGCATGAGGCCGCGATCGAGCGGGGGAAGTGGTCGGGGCGACTGGATTCGAACCAGCGATCTTCCGCTCCCAAAGCGGACGCGATACCAGGCTTCGCTACGCCCCGAAGCCACACCATTCTATCGCGGTCCGCCTAAAGGCGAACACTACAGGCGTCTCAACTTGTCGTCCGCCTGAAGGCGGACACTACAGGCGTCTCAACTTGTAGTGTCCGGCTTTAGCCGGACCTCTGACATCGGACGCTACCGCTGCATCAACGCTGGCGGATGGTGACGCCGCCGTTGGTTGTCATCGCCCGAATCTTGGGGCCGCCCGAGCCGAGCGTCGCGGTCAGGAGCCGATCGATTCGCCCCTGAACCGTGATCGGAAAGTCGATGTTGAAGCCGCCGTTGGTCGTCCCGGTCTCGAGCTCTGCGGAGTAGCCGGCGGGCAGTGTCAGCCTGACGCCGCCATTGTGCGTCTGCACGTCGAGTCCGGTTCCGTTCCAGTGGTCACCGATCAGGTCCACCGTCACCCCGCCATTGGTCGTCTCGCCCTTGAGGTCGCCATCGACGCTGTTGAGCGTCACGCCGCCGTTGGTGGCGTGAAACCTGGCGGAGCCGTGGAAGCCGTCGATCGAAATGCCGCCGTTGCGGGTGTTCAGCGTCAGCATCGCCGTCCGGGGCACCTGCACGTCGAAGCTCACACTCCAGCTCTCTTCGCGGTCGGACGTCTGCGGGCCATCCGCGCGCACGCTTCCACCCGACGTCTCGACACGCACGCCGGCCACCAGGCGTTGCGCATCGGCTTGGGTGGCGGCCGTCGCGCTGACCTGCGCTTTCACAAGCACGTCACCCCGGTCCCAGCCGCGGATCTTGATGCCGCCGTTGTTTCCGGCGTCGATGTCGATGGGATTGGCTCCGCCGATGGTCGTTTCGCGCTCCTCGCAAAACGACGCGCGGTTGTTCCGCTGCCGGTCGCTGCAGCCGGAATCGCGGCCGGTGCGCGTGCTGTTTCTGCCCTGGGTCTGAGCCGATCCCGCGGCCGCCAGTGCCGCGACGATGGCGGCGGTCACGAACAGGTTTTGCATCGATCGTCCTCCGCCCGGGTTAGACGGGAAGGGGACGCCGGACGTTTATCGGCCGGCGGCCATGCCGGCGGATTACTGTTGCGGCGGCGCCTTCTTCGCGAGCGCGCGGTAGTAATCCTCGATCGCCTGACGGAAGCTCTCGGGCACCTGGTCGGACCCCGAAAGGGACAGCGATTCGTTCCCACCCTCGGCCTTCCGGCGCAGGGCGAACTCGAACTTCTTCAGCTTCTCGATGGCGGCCGCCTGCAGCTGCGCCAGTCCGTTGGGATCGGCATACAACCGGTCGTTGTCGAACATACGGAGGTCGCGCACCACGTCGTCCAGGTCGCGCGGGTTGACGCCGGACTGCTGCAGCTGACGGCGGAGCGCTTCCGCGTCGTTGGCCCACTGCCGGAACTGACCGCGGAACTGACGGATGTCCTCGCCGTTCCAGCGGCCGTAGCCACCGTAGACGCCGCCGTAATTGGCGCCGTAGGCGCCGCCTTGCGTCGCGCCGCCGTTGTTCCCGCCGTTCTGACCGCCTTGCTGCCCCTGCGAGCCTTGTTGACCCTGCTGCCCCTGCGATCCTTGTTGACCCTGGGAGCCTTGTTGTCCCTGTCCCTGCTGGCCTTGCTGTCCTTGTTGCCCCTGCTGGCCTTGCTGCCCCTGGTTCTTCGCCTGCTGTCCGTTCTGCGACTGACCCTGTTGCCGATCGTGCATCTGCTGATCGAGCGACTCCATTCCGCGCACGAGGTCGCGGGTTTTCTCCGCCGCTCGCGCGACGCTGTCCTGCTTTGCGGCCTGCCCCATCGCCGCTGCCGCGTCGTTGATCTTCTTCTGCAGCGCGTCGAGGTTCGAGCCGATCGTTTCTTCCATCGCACGCGCGTACTGGGATTGCGTGCCCGGCCCGCTCATCGCGCGCTTGGTGTAGTCGATCATTTCCCGGATCCGCTTGTCGCGGATGCTGCCGGCGGCATCGTCGAGTTTACGAGCCGCGTCCTTTTCGTCCTTGCGGACATCGTTGGCGAGTTTCTCGAGCTGCTGCTGCAGGTCAGCGACCTTGGCGTTCATCGCGTCCTTGCGCTGACCGATCGCCTGCGCTTTGGTGTCGCGGGCGGCGCCTTCACCGGACTGCTCGAGGGCGTTCACCTGAGCGGTGATGTCCTTTTGTTCCTTAGCCAGCTCCCCGGCTTGACTCTGGGCATGCTGGAGGTCACGTTCGCCGCGGCCGCTCTGGTTCCGTTCGAGCTTCTGCTGTGCGTCGCGGAGACGGTCGAGCGCCTGATTGGCCTGCGCGCCGCCGTCCTTCGATCCGTTGGCGGCCGCGCGCCGCATCGCGTCGGCGGCGTCCTGCAACTGCTTCATCGCGTCACCGAGCTGCTGACGCTGCTGCTGGCGGGTGAGCTGCTCGAGCTGGCGCGCGGTCTTCTCGACCTCGTCCGCGAGCGCGCGTTGCGCCGCGTTCGAGCCGGCGCTGCCGCTCTGTCCCGATTGCGCCATCCGCCGCTGCCGTTCCATCTCCTGTTGCTGCCGGCGCGCCAGTTCCTTCAGCTTCTCGACCAGCTGATCGACCTGCTGATCGCTCTGCTGTTCACCGGCGCGCTGCTGCATTTCGTACTGGTTCGCGAGCTTGTCCAGCTCCAGCTCGAACAGGTCAGCGAGATCTTCGGCCATCGCGTTCTGGCCGCCGCCCCCACCGCCCCCGCCTTGCTGCTGCGCCACCTGGACTTCGTACTGCTGCTCGGCGTCCTGCAGCAGCTTCAGTGCGCGCTGCTCGGGCGAGAGCGCCGAGTCCGCCTTCAGCGCCTTCAGCTCGCCTTCAGCGGATTTCATCTCGGCTGAGGCTTTCGGCAGCATCGAAGCGATGGTGTCGAACGAGGGATCGACAGCGCCGAGCCGCGATTGCAGCTTGCCGACCAGTTCGTCCACCTGCTCGCGGAGCTTGGCTTGCGCCAGGTTCAGGAACACGACGTTCTCGCGGTATTTCTCCGGCTTGGTCTTCGCCTTGTCGCGCACGATGTTGAACGTGGCGGCGACGATTTCGCGCTGCTGCTGCGAGAGCTGGCCGACCTGCTGTTGGCCGCCGCCTCCGCCGCCCCCGCCCGCCTGGGACTGCGTCGCTTTGTAGTCCTTCTTGAACGGCCGGATCTGCACGAAATAGATGTCGCTGGTCGTTGTCTTGGCGCCCTGCACCGCGTCTGTGTCTGTCGCCTTTGCGTAGTAGGAGACGAAGTCGCCGGGCTTCAGACTGAGTTCTTCGAGATAGATGGTGTGCCCGGCGCTCACTTCGGTGAGCGGCTTCGGGCCGCTGAAGAGATTGATCGGCTTTGGGGTCGCACCGTTGACCGAATAGAACAGCTGCACCGACTTCACGCCGTAGTCGTCGTCGGCGCGCACTTCCAGGAACAGTTCCTCGACCGGGCTGGCTTGCGTGTCGCGTCCCGGCTTGGTGAAGCGGACCGATGGCGGTTGGTCGTCGATGACGTCGATCGTGTACTGCGGCGACGCATCCACTTTTTCGCCGTGCGGTCCGGTCAACTCGATCCGGTAGAAGCCCTGACCGTCGATGGTGAAGTCGCCGGTGAGCGAGCCGTCCGGTTGAGTCGAAAGCGGCCGGTCGCGCCCGTCGCTCAGCAGGATACGGCCCGAGGGCGTGGCCATCGTCGGCACGACCCGGAGGAAGACGCCGGTGCCGCGAAGCGCCGCGACGTCACCGCCATCGCCTTTGCGCGGCGCGATGCCGGTGTAGGCGGGGAAGCGATACTCGAGGCCGAGTTCGGAGACGGTCGGCAGCTCGACCACGGCCAGCGAAAACACCGGCGAGCGTACGCCGTTCGACTCGACGTAGTACTCGGTCGGCTTTTCCAGGTGGAACAGCACGCCTTCGAAGGCGCCCGGCTGCGCCGCGGCGACGAGTGGCACCCGGGTGTACGCCGAACCGGGCTCGCTGCGCATCATCACGTTGACTTCGTTGGACGTGAAGCCAACCAGCTTGGCTTTCACCGCCTGATCGGCGCCGCGTGGGACTTTCGCCGCGCCTGGCGTCACTTGAATGCTGTAGGGACTCGAGGCTTCCGCACTGCGCGAGATCACCAGCAACGCCGAGAGCCCGTGACGCAGATAGGCCGGCCCGAAGGTGACGACCAGCGCGACGATGGCAGCGATGGCGGCGAGCGTGGCCGCATGGCGCTGCAGCGAGGTCCGATCGACACCGCGGCCATGATCGATGGCGCGGCACTGCTCGGTCGCCTGCTCGACCAGTTTCTCGACGAGGCGGGGCGAGTGGGCCGCCGATCCGCCGTTGCTGGTCGCTTCGACCGCGCTGATGATCGCGGCTTCGAGGGTCGGGTCGCGCTCCTCGAGGTACATCGCGACCTGTGCGTCCGTCACCCGCCGCCGCAGCGGCCAGACCAGCCCGTAAAACAACAGGCCGACGAACACGGCGACCGAGATGATCCGGAACGTAATGATGGCGGGAACGCTGAATCGGAACGACTCGAGGCCGGACGCCGACAGCAAGAGCGCCAACATGGTCCCGGCGACCACCACGACTGCGCCGCGCAGTGCGAGCCTGAAGCGCCAGCGATTCCTTACTCCGCGGATGACATCGACGAGCTCGGTGCGATGGTCCATGGTCGCCGTTCCCTCTTGATCGACAGATTACACCCGGCGGGCGTGCCAACGCTCGCCCAAAGGCCCGTGCTACAAGAACTTTTCTTTTCTCGACAGCTGATTGGCAATCGCCATTTCACCGGCCAGCAGCAGCAACCCCGTCAGCAGCAGGTACCACCACAGACTCTGCCGGTGCTCGGTGTCCTCGCGCGTCATTTCCGCGGCCGTCCCCGGTGATGCCGCCGCTTGTGTCGCGTGGCCGGTCACCGCGGCGACCAGTTCGTTCGGGTCGAGCGGCGCCAGATCGGATTCCGGCGGGTCGATGTTGACCGCAATCGCTTCGGGTCTTCCGGTTGCGGCCGCCGATGAGCGCACCTCGTAGATGCCCTGCTGACTCAGTTCGAGCAACCCTTGTGTTCCCTGTCCGGTTGCGGACACCGTCACTCGTTCGCCAGCCGGCGTCACCACGATGCGCGGCGCCCGATCGCCGGCACGTGCGTTGAGGTCGAGCACCTGTCCCACCGTCACCCACGACGTCGCCGGCTCGTAGTGAGCCAGGTAGCGCACCAGCTGATGAACGAGCGGAAGAAAAATCGGTTTGACCGCGATATCTGTGGACGAATCGTCAAGCGTCGTGGTCCAGACGATGATGCGTCCGGTGCCGAGCTTCTTTTCCGCCGCCGCCACCGCGCCATCGTCGAAGCGGGCGATGACGCGATCGTTCGGAGAGGCGGTCAGCGAGCGGTAACGGAAGACGTGCGCGGCGGAGAAGTCGCCGCTGCGCGGCGCCTTGAAGACCTCGAAGACCGGATGGCTGTAATCAAGGTAGCCCAGCGACCCACTGCGGCCCGACGTACGATCGACGGTGGCGCCGAAACGTCCTGGCAGCAGGTCCGACTCGCCCTGCGGCCAGGTGGTGTGATCGCCGACCACGATCAGCAGGCCGCCGCCGCGTTCGACGAAACGCTTCAGCACGCCGGCGCCGGCTGCCGACGGGAACGGCGTATCGTTCAACACCACCACCGCCCGCTTCTCCAGCATCGACGGCGTCAGCCGCAGCGTCGAGGTGGACTCGACCTGAAACGTCGGCGTCGTGCCGATGGCCAGGGCCTTACCAAGGAAGAGGCTGGTGTCGCTGCGGTCGCCGCTGTCCACGATCGCGACCGAGACCGGTGTGCTCGGCGTCAGCACGAAGTTGAAGGTGTTGTCCGCCGGCAGCTGATCCGATCCGGCGTGCACGAAGCCGCGAACGTTCGGGCCGACCAGGGTGAACTGCGTGAACGCCACCGAGGCCGACGCGTGCGCGCCAATCGTGGCGTGCTCGGTCTGGATTTCGTGGCCGTCGATGTTCAGGGTGACGGGCACGTCCTTGAGCGCCGCGTCCCCTTTGTTGCTCAGACCGGCGGTCACCGTGATCCGTTCCTGTCCCGAGAACGATGCGCGGCCGAATGTGACCGACGGCACCGAGAGATTGGCGGTGTCCGCTGTCGCGACCGACACCGCACTGAGCGTCGTTCCCTGCGGGAACCGCACTTCCTCCGACCCGCTCCACCCGGTCTTCTGGAAATCGCTGATCAGCACCGCCTCGTGGCGGCTCAGGTTCGATCGGCTCAGGATGCTGTCCGCCAACTTCAAGGCCGGACCGTAGCGGGTCGAATCGGATCCCACCTTGGCGGCATTGATCGCGGCTTCCAGCCGGTCCCGGTCCGAGGTGGCCCGCATGTTTTCCTCGGCGTTGCGCGAGAACAGGACCAGCGTAGCCTTGTCGTCACGGCCCAGGCCGCGGACGATCGATCGCGCTGCCTCGCGCGCGCGGTCCCAGTGATCGCCGAATCCCATGCTGGCCGACTGATCGAGCAGGATCACCACTTCACGCGCGCCGCTGGTAGCGGCCGCGGCGATCGCGCTTTGACGAAAGAACGGACGCGCGAAGGCCGCGACAATCAGCGCGATGGCCAGAGCCCGCAGCAGCAGTAGCGGCCAGTGCCGGATTCGCCGTCGCCGCACGGACTGATACGGAATGCGCCGCACGAACATCAGCGACGGAAACTCGATCACCCGCTTGCGCTCGCGCTGAATCAAGTGAATCAGCACCGGTATGGCGATGGCCCCGAGGCCGGCGAGGAACAGTGGGGTTAGCAGCGACATGATCCCATCAGCGAACGCGCATGAGCCGCTCCCGGCTCGACAGGTAACTGAACATCGCCCGGTCCAGCGGTTCCGCCGTGTTCAGCACGGTGTAGTCGATGCGGTGCTCGGAGAATTTGGTCGTCAGCGAGGCGATGTGCGCCTGCATCATGGCGCGGTATTCCTTCACGAGCGACTCCGGCACCACCGGAATCTGCTCGCCGCTCTCCAGGTCTTGAAAGCTCGAGGCGTCCTCGTAGTCGAAATCGATCTCCGCCGGATCGAGGACATGGAACACGATCAGGTCGTTGCCCAGGAACTTGAGCGGCTTGATCGCTTCGAGAATGGTGTCGGGCTCCTCGTAGAAATCTGAAATCAGCACCAGCAGGCCGCGGCGGCGGAAGAACTCGGCCATC
>DASXGC010000198.1:0-4159 GCA_036489235.1 Vicinamibacterales bacterium | reverse complement strand
ATCGGCGGAATCGCATTCTGGTGTTCGACGTCGGTGACCGTTTCGCCGATCGTGATGTCCTCGATCCCCGCGAGGCAGACGATGTCGCCGGCGGCGGCTTCCTGGATGTCCACCCGGCGCAGGCCGTCGAAGGCGTACAGTTTCGTCACCTTGGTATGGTGGACGTTGTTATCGAGCTTGCAGACGACGACCTCGTCACCGACCTTGACGCGGCCGTTGAAAATGCGACCGATCGCGATCCGACCGACATAGTCGCTCGAGTCGAGATTGGCGACCAGCAACTGGAGCGGCGCCTCCGGGTTCCCGCGCGGCGGCGGGACGTGTTCGACCACGGCGTCGAACAGCGGGCGGAGGTCCTCGCCGGCGGTTTCAGCGCTGCGGCTGGCGGTGCCGATGCGGGCGTTGGTGTAGAGCACCGGGAAGTCGAGCTGGTCTTCGCTGGCGTCGAGATCGATGAAGAGGTCGTACACCTCGTTCAACACCTCGGCCACTCGCGCGTCAGGGCGATCGATCTTGTTGATCACCACAATCGGCGTCAGCCGGCGCTCGAGCGCCTTGCGCAGCACGAAGCGGGTCTGAGGCAGCGGGCCTTCCGACGCGTCCACCAGCAGGAGCACCCCGTCGACCATCGACAGCGTCCGCTCCACTTCGCCACCGAAGTCGGCGTGGCCCGGAGTATCGACGATATTGATCAGGTGTTCCTTGTAATGGACGGCGGTGTTCTTGGCCAGAATCGTGATGCCGCGTTCGCGCTCCAGCTCGTTGCTGTCCATGGCGCGCTCGGCGACCCGCTCGTTGGCGCGAAAGGTCCCGCTCTGGTGCAGCAGGGCGTCAACCAGCGTGGTCTTGCCGTGGTCGACGTGGGCGATGATGGCGACGTTACGCCGAAGCGGGTTGGCGACGTCGGCGCGGCCCGATGATGAAGGATGCTTTTCTGCTGACAGAGACATCCTCCCAGTATAACCGACTCTCGAGGCGGCTTTTACTTTCCCAGACGCGAGAGCAACTCGCGCGCCCGCACCCCAAACTGCTGGTCGTCCACGACTTTCTCGGCAAAGATCCGGGCCTCGTCACGTTGTGACAAGTTGTAATACGCAATCGCCGTGTCGAACCACGCCGTCGCCATCTGGCGGCGGCCGTTGGCGATGTACTGCTGACGCCGTGCGATTTTCGACTCCCGGCGAGCCGACGGTTCTGTCGATGCGGCGATCTTCGCGATGTCCGCTTCGTAGCCATGCTCGGCTTCGGCGAGGCAGGCCGCAGTGTCGATTAGCACCGTGGCGGTGCGCGGCCACTCGCGGAGCTCGGCGAGAACGACGCCGAGGTAGTAACCCGCTTCGCAGTCGTCCGGCTTGCGTTCGTGTGACTCCTCGAACTTCACGCGCGACACATCGAGTTGGTGACGACTGTAGGCGATGCGCCCGGCGAGCTTGGGCACCTCCGCGTTGACGAGCAGTTTTGCCGCCGCCTCGATATCGGTCCAGGCCTCGTCGTAGCGCTCGAGCTCGTAGAGATTCAGCGCGCGCCAGAAATGCGCGTCGCCAAGGAACCACCGCTCCGCCATCAACTGATCGACCGTCGCGATCGCGTCGACGCTTCGGCCGACGTAGGTCAGCGCGCGAGCCTTGCCGAGCAGGGCGTCCGCGGAGTGCGCTTCGACCGAGAGCGTGCGTTCGTAGAAGATGACCGCACGGCCGAAGTCCTCGAGGGTCATCGCCAGGTTCGCAATCGCCTGCGTCAACGCGGGCCAGACGGGGTGCCACGCAAACGCAGCGTCGAACGCCCGTTCCGCATCCTCGAGCCTGTCCTGCCCCGACACCAGCAGGGCGACATCGCGCCGGCCGAGGTAAAACTGGACTTCGACGAAGCGTGGATCGTGGGACAGGATTGCCTGTAGCGCCTCGGCTGAGACGCCCCGGCAGGTCGCGCGCCGGAAGGCGATCAGTGGAGCGGCGGAAAACGTGGACGTCGGTTCGACGATCGCGTCGAGCGTCAGCGTGCGGGCGTCCCCGGTTGTGCAAGCGAGCGCGAGCCACGCATAAGCGGCGAGTTCGTCGATCGGCGCCCGGTCGCGGAGCACGTTGCTCCAGGTCTCCGTATTCGTCCGCAGAATGCGGCTGCGTTCGAGACCCGCATCACTGGTGATCGCGCCCGTCGGCGCTCCGCCGGTTGGCAGCGCGTCGATGACCGCGAGCGCGGTCGCGACCCACGCCGGCTGGCTGGCGTCCGCTGACAGGAGCATCCGGGCCTTCTCCAGATAGCCGTCGTCGGCCATACCCAGTTCGCGTTCGCGCAGCGCGATCAGCGCGGCACTTCTGATGGCGCCGGCGGTTCCCTGTTCCTCTCCGCCGGGTAAGGTCCGCAGCGTCTCGTACTGGCCGTGGGCCTCGATGAGGCAATCCAGGCAGCCCTCTCGAACCAGCGTGTCGGCGGACACCAGCCGCTGCCCGATCGTCGGACCGGTGGGGGCCGCGGGAGGCGGCGTGCGTGAACAGGCTGCCATCACGAACGCGAGGAACACGCTGGCGCGAACACGATGACGCATCGCGCGTTTAGACACCGGAACGTCCAAAATGGCTCGTGATAGCATCCGATTCGGCCATGGATTCCGCGGCACATCCGCTTGCGCGCCCGCGACGACGGATCGCTGGCGTCTGTCTCGTGGCGGTCGCGCTGGTGCTGTTTCGCAGCCTCGTGTGGACATTCTGGGAACAGTCGGATTTCGATTCCGATCAGGCGATCAGCGGCCTGATGGCCAAGCATCTCGCGGAGCTTCGCGCATTTCCACTGATGTTTTACGGTCAGCAGTACATGCTGGCTGTCGAAGCGTGGCTGACCGCGCCCTTCTTCGCGTTATTCGGTGTGTCGGTACTGACATTGCGGCTGCCGCTCATCGCTATCAACATCGTCGTGGCCTGCCTGCTGATCGCCACGCTGGTCCGGGACGCCGGCCTGACGCCACGCGCCGCGCTGCTCGCGTCGCTGTTCTTTCTGGTGCCGCCGCCAGTCGCGGCGAGCCGGCTGGTCGAAGCCGCGAGCAACATCGAATCGTTCCTCTATGTTCTGCTGCTGTGGCTGACGCGCGCGAATCCGATCGCCTTCGGACTGATCGCCGGCGTCGGCTTTCTGCACCGTGAATTCACGGCCTACGCCGTCTCGGCCATCGTCCTGCTGGAAGTCTTGTACGGCACATTCTTCTCCTCTATCAACCTCAAAGGGAAAGCTATCGCGTTCGCCGAATTCGTCGGTGTCGGCCTGGTGGTTCGGGCGCTGATGAATCGCGGCGACCTGCTCGGCCCGGGAACCGCGAACACCCTGCCGCCAGAAGTCTTGAACAGCCAGCCGGGATTCTGGCTGGCACATTTCTGCTGGAATCCCTCGGCTTTGCTGCCGAACCTGCGCTGGCTGGTTCGTGAGAACCTCGGTGTGCTCCTTGGCTGGCGCGTGGGACCGCTCTCCGACTACGCGCGCAGCACATTGACGATCGGTCACGCGTGGGTGTGGGTGCCGGTGGTCGCACTGGTCGCGGCGGCAGCACTGGCCAAGGGGGGCCGCGCGCCCGCTGACGCGCCGTCGGCCCCCGGGACTTCCGTGCTCCGTCACGGCGGCATTCCTCGCACCGCCTTTCCGGCCTTTCTGGCCATCGTCGGCGTGCAGGCGATCGTGGTCTACGCCTTCATGACGTGTGTGGTGCAGGACGGCACGCTGGTGCGATTCACGTTGCTGGGACTGCTGATTCCCGTGGCACTCACGGCGATGGTGCTGCGCTCAGGGGCGCCGGTCCTCCAGACGATCGCCGTCGTCGCGGTTCTCGCGTGGACGGCGCCCAGCGCCACCGACAACGTCCGGCTGCTGACGGAGTACGTCAGCCGGCCGCCGCAGGCGGACTACCGCAATTTCGCAAATTTTCTGGAACGGGAAGGCGTGAAGTACGGACGCGCGCCATATTGGACTGCTTACCAGATCGACTTCCTCACGAACGAACGCGTCATCCTCGGTTCGTTCGAGAAAGTGCGGATCAACGAGTACGAAGACGCCGTGAACCGACACGCGGCGCAATCCACCGCTGTGTTCATCGACGATCCCTGCATCGATCCCGGAGACGTCGTGTTCGGACGTTGGTGCATGATGTATTTCGAGCGGGCCAGGCACGTCGCCC
>DASXGC010000188.1:0-4258 GCA_036489235.1 Vicinamibacterales bacterium | reverse complement strand
ACCATTTGCGCGTCGCGCGCTTCGGACTCGTATGTGCCGCGCGGTGCGCGCTCGGACGAGAGGCGGAACACCTTGCCGGGATTCGCCGTCGCGTAATACACGCGGCCGCCACGATCGCGGTAGATCGCGGTGACCTGTTGCGCGCTCGCCCGTGAAAGCAGCGTGGGCCGCAGCGGTTCCCCTTCGAGGCGGTAAAGCTTGCCCTTGTTGCCGGTTCCGACGATCAGCGCGTTCTGATCGAACGCGATGTCGTAAGGCGTGTCATCGCGCGATTCCCACACCTCGTCCCAGACGCCGTCGCTCGAGATGCGATAGATCGCACCTTTCGGCTGGCGGTGGTCGTCCCTCGCGGCGTTGGCCGAGCCGCCGCCGACATCCACAATCGACATCGAGGTGATTTCAGCTGAGACCGTCGCCACCGGCACCCGCACCGTCTCAGCGGCCGGCTGGTCGATCTGCGTGACGCTGGCGCCGCCGCCCGACCCGCTGCGTCCGGCGATCGCCGTGGCGTAGAGCGTGCCCTTGTCGTCGAAGCGCAGCGCGTGAATTTCCTGGAACGGCGAATCGAGCAGCACGAACGCCTTGCCGGCGGGATCGATGCGGAGCACCCTGCCCGGTGTGCCGGTGCCGACCAGGAGATTGCCGGCCTTGTCGAACGCGAGCGCCGAGGCATGCGTCGCGTTGGTCTTGTAGAACGTGGCGCCTTTGCCATCCGGCGCAATCTTGTAGATCACGCCCTTCTCGCCGGTGGCCGCGAACAGATTGCCATTGGCGTCGGTCGCCAGCGCCCAGATGTACTTTTCGTCCGGACTGAAGAAGGTGGTCGCCGTGCCGTTGCGATCGACCTTGTAGATGCGGCCGTCCGGCGAAGTGCCGACGTAAAGACCACCGTTCGGCGCCGGCGCCAGGGCGTGCGCCTCCATTTCCGAGCTGTCGAAGAACAGCGAGCCCTTGCCCTGTGGGTCGATGCGGAAGACCTTGCCTTCGTTGCCGGTGCCTACGAACAGCGTGCCGTCGGGCTGCGCCACCATCGACCAGAGAAACGGCGCCGACGTTTCATAGACGAGCTCGGTCGCCGGCCCGAGCGTGAGCCGGCCCTGACTGTCCACGGAGAGGTTGTCGATGTCGCCCTTGAGAAAGTCGGCCTGGGTCGCCGCCTGGAAGAACCTGGGCGATGACGCTTCGAGCAGGAGGGGCGTCGTCGCGAGTAGCGCTGCCGCCAGTAAGCGGAGCCTTGAATTCAGCATATCGATGACAGTGGGAAAGACGCGGGCGTCAGTTCTGCGACACCGTCAGCGTCAGGGTGCGCGAACCGGAAACAGCGTGCTCGGTGGGAAGTTCCCATTCACCGATCGTGGCGCTGTGAATCGGATTGAAACTGCCGCCACTACGGTCGCCTTCGAGCACGCCGAGCACCGAGGGCGGCAGCGACGACAGCAGCTCGCCGTTGACGACGGCCCCGGCTTCCGAACTGAGCAGTCGCACGTAGAGCGTGTTGTTGCGACGGCCCTTGTTGAGCGACTTGATCATCTGGTCGACGGTGCGCGCCTGAGGCGTGCGTGCCTCGCGCTGCTCCGACAGACTGAGCCTGGCGCCGTCGGATACCTGAATCGAGAGCGACCCGCTGGCGTTGGACGGAATCTCGATCGGCAGGGTGCGAACGATGTCCTCGCCGCGATAGGTGCGGAAGAGCACCTTCAACGGGATGGTGCGGCCGGCGCGCGGCCGCGGATCGTCCAGCCAGACCCGCTCGAGCGTCGCGGTCATCGGCGTCTCGGTCGTGGCGATCGTGATGTTGATGCCGTCGACATCGACCTTTTCGTAGTCGTTGCCCATCAGGTAGGTCACCGGCGCAACCACGTAGGCGGCGGCATTCATCGAGGCCTGATCCCCGGAGAACAGGTTGTTGAAGGCAATTGGATCGTGCTTGCTGACTTTCGCGCTGCCTCGCACCATGAAGCTGGCGGCGCCGAACTGCCGCTCGTAAGATCCAATCGTGTTCAGGATGCTCGCGTAGGTCATCAGCGGTCCGAACAGCTGATCGTTGACGACGTCGAAATGGAACGTGTGGGATGGAGCGCGCGGCGACTCGAGCGCAATCGTCAGCGGAATGGTGCGGGGCCCGGCGCCCAGCCGGCCGGCGATCGCGGTGGCGCGGTCCTGAGTGAAGGTGCCGATGATATCACCCGTGCTCGACAGCTTCATCGACGAGAACAGGCTCGGCAAGATCGTGTAGACGTATGCGCGGGTCATCGGAAACTCGGTCGGCCCCAGGTTGTACATCGGGTGGCCGAACGCGTAGACCCGGTCGCCGTCGATGTGCGTCACCGTGCCGGTACCGCCAAACTGCAGGTCGCCACCAACCAGCATGACGCCGATCGCGTCCCCCGGCTTGAGCGGACCGTCGAACGGCTTCTCGCCCTTGCGGAAGCCGCCAGCGCCGCTTCCGGAGGGAACGAAGCCCTGATCCTGGAACGCGCCGCCGAACACGTCTGCAACCTCCGGCTCGAAGCCGGACATGACGAGCGGCGTCGCGATCGGGCGAAGCAGCGTGCTCAGCTGGCTGCCCGCGAGACCCGCGACGCTGGTGATGCCGTCCATGCGGACATCATCGGGGCGATCGGCGAACGGACGATTCCAGTTCAGCGCCTTGCGAAACGCGGTGGTGAGTGCCTCGCGGGTGAGCGGATACTCGATGTGGACGCGTGCGCCTGGCGCCCGCACATCCGTCAGCATGGTCGAGTCGGTCATCTCGGCGATCGGCGTAATGCCGGCGATCGGCTCTTTCGAGAAGCTGCCGAGCGCGTACGACACCGCGCCAATCAGCTTGCCGTCGATGTAGACGGGACTTCCGCTCATGCCGGCGATCACGCCGGTGTTGGCGAGCGGTCCACCTTCGAGCTTGGCGAGAATGAGATTGCGGTGCGTGCCGATCACGTTCTCGAGCACGCCGATGATGTTGGCTTTGAATTCCTCGACGTGTGTTCCGTCGAAGACGGTTCGGCCGATGCCGATCATGCCCGGCCGAATCTGATCGATGTTCATCTGAGAGGTCGCGCCGGTCAGCGTCGCGCCGGAGAGAAGCGCCGACACCCCGATCACCACCGCTGCAAGCGTGACTGCGAGCCGACGGACTGGCATGGATTTAATTCCGTTATACGGGAGAAGTGCTTGCTGGTCAAGGAGAAATGGCCGATCGTGTTGACAGCAATCACTACGGTTTGCTATCGTCTGACCCATCTGATGCCGCAGTCGTTCACCCTCACATTCGTCGCCCGCCAGACCGCGCCCGTATGCGCATCGGCGGGTTGGTGGTATTGGGGCACGACTGAAGAGGCATCCGCCTTGGCCTGAACTGCCACTGCGCGAACGATTTTCGAGCCTCTTCAGCCAACCGGTTGAAGAGGCTTTTTTTATTTGTGTCCAAACCACTGGTCTGCGTAACGGTCACCGGCGCCACGACGATGGAACTGCGCCAGAAGCGCGATGCGATCGCCGACGCCGATCTGGTCGAATTGCGGCTCGATTCGGTCCGCGATCCGGACGTCGCCGGCGCCCTCCAGGGCCGGCGGCTGCCGGTGATCGTGACCTGCCGGCCGGCCTGGGAAGGCGGCGGCTTCACGGGATCGGAAGAGGACCGTCGCCGAATCCTCACTGATGCGCTGGAACTCGGCGCCGACTACGTCGACATCGAGTGGCGCGCGCGCTTCGACGATCTGATCGAGCGATCGGGAGGGCGCCGCATCGTGCTCTCGAGTCACGATTTCTACGGGGTGCCGGCCGATCTGCTGGCACGCGTTCGCGCGATGCGCTCGACCGGCGCGCAGATCCTCAAGATCGCCGTCACCTTGAAGAGCCTGCGCGACGCGCTGACCCTGCACGATCTGGGCGCGCAGAGCGGGACGCCGAGCGCGCTGATTCTCATCGGCATGGGCGAGTACGGTCTCACCACCCGCATCCTCGCCGGGCGGTTCGGATCGATCTGGACCTACGCGGGCGGCATCGGGTCGGTGGGACAGCTGACGCCGCAGACCCTGCTGCACGACTACCACTTCCGCGATATCACTGCGGCAACACAAATCTACGGCATCGTCGGGGGCACGGTCGGACATTCGGTGTCGCCGGCGATGCACAACGCGGCATTTCGCGCCGCGAGACTCGACGCGGTATACGTCCCGTTTCCGGCCGTCAGCGCGGCCGACTTCGCGGCGTTCGGCCGGGCCATCGGCATCAACGGCGCCAGCGTCACGATCCCCCA
>DASXGC010000154.1:0-8805 GCA_036489235.1 Vicinamibacterales bacterium | reverse complement strand
GCCTACATGCAGAGCCTGAAGTAAGGCGCGCTCGTGACGAGGATCATCACGCTCGCGCGCCATCCGCTGGCGATCGTCGGTGTCGTCATCACCTCCGCCTCGGCGGTGGTGTTCGTCACGATGGTGATCGCCATGCTTGCGGGGATGTTCAACAACCCGTACGCCGGCCTGGTGATCTTCATCGGCATCCCTGCACTGTTCGTACTGGGTCTGCTGCTCATACCTGCGGGCATGTGGCTCGAACGACGAAAGCTGCTGCGCGATCCGACGGCAGTGGCCGAATGGCCGGTCATCGATCTACGTCTCGTCGAAGTCAGGCGGACGGCGCTCGCCATCGTTGCGCTCACCGCCGTCAACGTGGTCATCATCCTGCTGGCGGGCTATGGCAGCCTTCACGCGATGGAGACGCCCGCCTTCTGCGGGCAGTCGTGCCACACGCCGATGCACCCGCAGTTCACAGCCTGGAATGGCGCGGTACATTCCGGTGTGCCGTGTGTCGAGTGTCACATCGGCGACGGCGCCGCGGCACTCGTGCATGCAAAACTGGCCGGCGTGCGTCAGTTGGTGATGATGGTCGGCAACACGTATCCGAGGCCGATTCCGCCAGGTGCGAACATGGCAGCCGGCGCTCAGGCCGAGACCTGCAAGAGCTGCCATAAACCTGGGCGCGTCGTTGGCGACCGCATCGAGGTGATCCGCGAGTATGCCGACGACCAAGCCAATACCGAGACGATGACGATGCTGCAGATGCACGTGAGCATCACGAAGTCATCGGCGACTGGCATTCACTGGCATGCCGATCCGTCCACGCGGGTGGAGTACGTGGCGACGGATGCGGAGCGGCAGACGATCCCTTACGTGCGCGTCACCGACGCGAAAGGCACGGTCAGGGAATTCATCGCCCAAGATACGAAGCCGGAAACAATTCGCCAGTCTGATCGACGGACGATGGACTGCATCGATTGTCACAACACCGTCGGCCATCCCATTTCTCCAACACCAGAGCAAGCCGTCGATCGAGCGATCGCTACGGCGGCGGTCAGCCACGCACTCCCGTTTGCTCGGCGCGAGAGCGTCCGGTTGGTCAAAGCGAGCTATCCCAGCCAGGAGGCGGGCATCCGCGCCATCGAAGAAGGACTGCGCGGCTTCTATCGGACGCAGTCGGGCATCGACCAGCATGCCCTAGACACCACTGTCGGCGCCGTGCAGGAACTGTATCGACGGAACGTATTTCCCTCGATGAAGGTGACCTGGGGCAGCTATCCGGACAACAAAGGCCACATCACGTCGAACGGCTGCTTCCGCTGCCACGACGATTCACACGCGTCAAAGGACGGAACGACGATCAGCGGCGACTGCGAGTACTGCCACAAGCAGCTCGAGACACCGTCCTGAACGTTTGACCGACTGCCGTCGTAGTCCGCTGCGGACTATGGCCGATACATCAGCGCTTCGACGCTTCGGCGAATATTCGGTGGACGTGGTTGTCGCGTCAGGTTCATCGCATACGCCTTGGTGGCGATGGCCACCGCGATACCCAGGGAGATTTTCCGGATCTGCTGCAACGGCGGATAGAGCGCGCCCTCGTCCAGATCCCTGGGCCGGACCAGATTCGCGAGCGTCTTCGCCGCGACGAGAAACAGTTCGTCCGGCAGCGCGCGCGCGCGGCAGGCAATGGCGCCGAGGCCAATGCCGGGAAACACGTAGGCGTTGTTCCCCTGCGCCGGACGCAGCAGCCGGCCAGCGTAGGTGACGGGCGCGAACGGGCTGCCGCTCGCGAAAATCGCGCGACCGCCGCTCCACGCGTATGCCTGCTCGGCCGTGCACTCGGCCCGTGAGGTCGGATTCGACAGCGCAAACAGGACTGGGCGGGGGTTGATGTCGCTCATCCGCTCGACCACGGCCTGGGTGAACGTCCCGGGAGCACCAGTGGCGCCAATCAGGACGTGCGGCCGGATCGTGTCAATCGCATCCAGAAATCCCAGAGGCGGGTGGTCGTGCGAGTACGGAAGGTTGTGCGCCATCAGGTCGCCGCGAGCCTTCACGACCAGGCCGTTCACGTCGACGAACCACAGCCGGCGGCGGGCCTCGTCCTCGGTCAGGCCGGCCTCGACGAACGCGGCCGTCATCAAGTCGGCGATCCCGGTCGCCGCCGATCCGGCGCCGAGGAACATGATTTTCAGATCCCTGAATCGCACGCCGGTGATGCGCGTCGAGGAATAGACGCCGGCAAGGGACACCGCCGCGGTGCCCTGGATGTCGTCATTGAAACAGAGCACGCGGTCACGGTATTTGTTCAACAGCGCATAGGCGTTCGGGGTGAGGAAATCCTCAAACTGGATCAGCGCATTCGGGTAGCGCGATTGTACGGCGGTCACGAATTCTTCCACGAGATCGAAGTAGGCCTTGCCCTGGATGCGCCGCCGCGGATAGCCGAGATAGAGTTCGTCCTTCAGCAAATCCTCGTTGTTGGTCCCGACGTCGAGCGTCACCGGCAGGCACGCGTTCGGATCGATGCCGGCGCAGGCGGTGTAGATCGCCAGCTTTCCGATCGGGATCCCCATGCCGTTGGCGCCCAGGTCGCCGAGACCGAGAATTCGCTGTCCGTCGGTGACGACGATGACGCGGATGTCGCGCTGCGGCCAGTTGCCCAGAATCCGCCGAATCCGTCCGCGGTCTGCCGGCGTGATGAAAAAGCCCTTCGGTTCCCTCGCAATGTGCGAGAACTCCCGGCAGGCCTCGCCGACGGTCGGCGTATAAATGAGCGGCAGGATCCGCTCGACGTTGGCAATCACGGTCTGATAGAACAGCCGCTCGTTTCGCTCCTGCAGCGCCGACAGCTGCATATAGCGATCGATGTCGCGCGGCAGGCGATCGAGGTTCATCATCACTCGTTCCACCATCTGTCGCGACGTCGCCACGTCGTACGGCAGGAGCCCGGTGAGTCCGAGTCGATCCCGATCGCGGCGACGGAACGCGATCGATTGATTGACGGTCTTGTCACGGAGAATGTCGAAACCACGTTTCATGGCGTCCTCATCGCGTGAACGATGGCGACCACGACCGGCCCCCATACGGTGAGCACGATGTTGCCGATCGCGTACGGCACGGTGTAGGCCAGCGAGCCGATGTTGCTACCACTCGCCTCCCGCAGCGCATTCAATCCGGGTGTGCACGTCTGGGCGCCGGCGAGACCGCCGAGGGTCATCAACGGGCTCATCTTCAGGAAGTAGCGAGCGACGATGGCGCCGACCGCAAGCGGGACGACCGTGACGATGATCCCTGCGAACAGGATACTGGCGAAGAATGCGCCGCCGCTCGTGTGGTAGGCCTCAACGGCATGAGGACCGGCGTGCATGCCGACGACGGCGATGAATACGATGAGGCCGATGTCCATCAGCAGCCGTTGTGCCGCGGTGGGAATCGCGCCAAACACCGGATATCGGCTTTGTACCCAGCCGGCGACGAGGCCGACCACCAGAATCGAACCCGCCGCGCCCAGTCCGAGGACAACGCCACCGGCTGTCATCTTGATCAGCCCGAGCAGCATGCCGGCGCAGATTCCACCGGCGACGAACATGAGGTCAGTTTTTGCCAGATCAGGTTCGATGAACCCGATATGCGCCCCTGCGCGTTTGACATCGTCCGGCGCGCCGACGATTCGCAGCAGGTCGCCGCGTTGCAGAACCGTCCATGGCTCTCGCGGCACCGACACGGTGCCGCGCTGGACCGACTGCAGGTAGACGCCTCGGACGCCCGGATGCTGTGCCAGCGCGGCGAGAGTTGCGCCGCTCACGGCGGCACTGGTGACGACGACGGCCGCCGTCTGTATCGGCATCGAGAGAAGTGCAGGGTCGTGAATCTCTGGTCCGATATCCCGCTCCGCGGTCAGAAACGCTGACCGGTGTGCGGAGATCACGATCCGGTCGTCTCGCATCAGTGTCAGTGACGGATCCAGCGGGAGCAGCGCGCCATTCCGTTCGACGCGCTGAACCGACATCCGCGCGGCGGCGTAGCGATCCTCGAGCGTGGCGATGTTCGACGCGGGTCCGCCTTCGCTGTCGACGCGATACGCCCGCAGAGTGTAATACGCCGCGGAAAACACCGGGCCGGTGGGCTTGCCGCCTGAGAGCTTCTCTTCGAGCTGCTTCGCGTCGCTCTTGAGATCCGCGCGCATGATTTTGGGACCAAGCCACGTGAGGAACAGGATCAGGCCAAGATCACCGAACCCATACGTGATGGCGTCCGCCAGCGGCGCGTCAGCGACCAGTCTGGACTTGTCGGCGTCGGAAATCGGCAACTCGCCGATCGCACTCAGCCCGGTGCCGAGCGCCGCCGATTGCGTCATGCCGCCCGACAACAGCCCCACCGCGAGACCCTCGTTGAAACCGAAGGCCGCCGTTACGGTGATCACCGTTACAAGACCGCTGAAGGCGACGACCAGCGCCAGCACAATTTGAGGCAGTGCTTCTTTTTTCAGGCTGCCGAAAAACTGTGGCCCGACCGAATACCCGATCGCGAACAGGAACAGGTCAAAGAATGCCCAGCGCAGCAAATCGGGCAGTTCGGGTTTGGCCAGGATGCCGATGCCGATGCCGGCGAGGAGAGTCCCAACCACTGATCCGAAGCCAACGCCCTTGAAATGAAAGCGGCCGATGAAACACCCGAGCATGATGCTCAGGAACAGGCATAAGGCCGGAAGGTCGTGGAGCGACGCCGCGAGCCAATCCATGTCCTGGTCTTCCCTCCCGCGCCGCTCCGCCAGATGGAGGCGCGCCGGTCGTCTTCGACTGAATCGACCGCTGTTCTGGTTCGCCAAGAGCGGTGCAATCCGCCTGCCTGTGTCAGCGTGGTGAGCTGAAGCGAGACTACTCGAAGTCAGCCGAAATGGGCCGCAAGATTCGCGATCGGCCGCTGACGTGGGTGTCCGAACGACGGGTGGTCCGCCAGTGTCACCGTCCGCCGTCAGGCATCCACAACCGACTGTCAGAAACGTAGCCGGATCGTGGTGTGCTGAACCAGGTTTGTGGGATCCTTCTGCCCACACGCCATGCTTCGTGTGGCGCAGTGCGGACGGAGATCGCGGCATGATGAATCCAGCAGACGATGAAATGGCGGCCGTGAGGCAGCTGCTCGCTGACTACTACGCGGCGTTCAGCAGCCTCGATGCCCGCGCGGTCGAGCCCTACTTCCACGAACCATCGCAGTTGGTCAGTCCGGCGGGTGTGGTGCCGGCGCCGACACGCGCGGCCGTGACGGCTGCGTTTCAACCGGTGATGGACGCGCTGAGGGCGAGAAACTTCGCGACCAGCGAGCTGATGCAGCTTCACGTCAAACGATTGAGCGCGACCACCATGATCGCCGGCGGCGTCGCCGTGCGGCGCAAAAGCGACGGACAAGAGTTGGACCGGGCGGGCGTAGTGTACCTGCTGCAAAAAGCCGGCGCCGGCTGGCAGTTCGCAACGGTCGTCATTCACGACGCGGGTGACGCTCTCCGTCCCGAGTAGCACGCGGGCCCGAGTCCCGCCCGCATTGTGGACTTACATTGATGCTCGAGGTTCAAAGCTCTGACCGGGCACCCGACTTGCTGATCCATCCACGGAGGTGTGTGTGGCGAAGCGCGAAGACGACGACTTGACGGTGGTGCCGCTTCCAGGCGAAGAGCCCAAAGCCGAACACGATCGCATCAGGCGCTCGAACGATCGTGATCAAGAGCTGGAGCGCGAAGGCAAAGCCTCCAGGCACAATCGCGGTTATGACGAGGCCGCGGACGGCGTCAAGGCGCCGAAAGTCGAACGTATCGTTGACGAATAGTCTCGTGAAGGTCGCTCGAGTTTGAAGCGGCAGGACGCCTCGTCAGCGGCCTACCGCTTCACTTGCCTGGAGACTCCAAGCCGTCTTCTACTTCCAGTGACCTTCGGTGAAGGCGTAGCCTTCCTTGTGGTGGGTCCAGCGCGGCGCAACCCAGGCCGCGTGCGCATGCGGCGGCATCTCCCACCGTCCTTTTTCCCACACATACTTGTTGCCGTCCCAACGATGGTAACCGCCGACCCACACATGATCTTTGCTGGGCGCGGTGCCTCGATGTTCAACCACGGCTTTGGGCGGCGCGACTTTCACATACACGTCAGCGGCATAAGCCGAACCCATCGCTACTCCGAGCGCCAACATGGTGCTGAGAAATAATTTGCGCATGCCGTTTCTCTCCTCCTTGTGCTCAATCAGTCCGAAGAAATTTGAGCAACTTCGGTGCCCGAGCCACCTCAACGAGCCGCTCCACCGTTGACGCTAGACACAACGATGACTCCGCAAGTCAAACCAATCCGGGACCGATACTCACACCCGTATGAGTTTTTCGCGCCGCAGAGCTGGCTGGTACAGGCTTTGCTTTTTAGAGTCTTTCTGCTGACTTGAAGTCCAATTGATGTCCACATTTACCGCTTTGACGTCGCGAGCGTAGCGATCCGATGCAGAGAATCCTGATTGCAGACGACTCGGCCACGATCCGCAAGATGGTCCGGGCGTCGCTCCAATCCCTGGCAGACACCCAGTTCCTCGAGGCCAGCACCGGGCTGGAGGCAATCGAACAGCTGGCCGTCGCGAGAGTCCAGCTGGTGGTCCTCGACCTGAACATGCCGGACATGCACGGCATCGAGGTGTTGCGGTTCGTCCGGCGTCACGAGCACTACCGCAACCTCCCGGTCATCGTCCTGACGACTCGTGGCGACGATTCGAGCCGCGAGACCGCGGTGGAGGCCGGCGCGACCACTTACATGACCAAGCCGTTCGCCCCGCAATCGCTGGCGGCGACCGTGCGCACGCTTCTGAATGGGTTGACGCCGATCATCAACGCCGGATCGCAGCCGTGAGCGACGAGTTCTTCGCGGGATTCCTGGACGATTACTTCGCGGAGTGCGAAGAGCACCTGGCCGCGACCCGGTCAGCGCTGCTTCAACTGGAGACGGCCGCCAACCAGCCTGCCGCCCAGCGCCGCATCGTCGACGATCTGTTTCGCTACTACCACTCGCTCAAGGGCATTTCCGCGATGGTGGAGTTGCGACCGGCAGAGCGCCTGGCTCACGAGCTCGAGAACTACTTGCGAGCCGTTCGCGCCGGCGAGCTCCCGGTCACCGACGACGGACTGAATCTCCTGATCGAGGGGACACAACTCCTCGAACGGATCGTTCACGCACACCGCGACAAAGAGGCGCTGCCGCCGATCGACGATGTCGTTGGCCGCGTGGCGATCGCGCTTCCGACGGCGACGCCGCGCGTCAGCGCGTCCGAACACGCCGGGATCCGGACGGGTGCCGACGGCGATTCGTCCGCTGCCCGGATGTGGCAATGCACCTTCGCGCCGACGCGGGAGCTGCTGGCCAAGGGCGTCGGAGTCGATGCGATCCGCAAGCGTCTCGGTCAAATCGGCACCATCGTCGACGCGACGCCGCAGGTCAGGCCGGACGGGGCGATCGCCTTTGAATTTTCCCTGCGCGTTCCCGCCGGCGTGGACGTGAAGGCCGCGCTCGAGGATGTCCCGGTCGCTGTCGAGGCGCTCGACGTGGCGCCGCCAACGGCGGCGTCCGCGGCCGCCACCGGATCGTTCGACGAGCACGACGCGGGAGGCGGCGCTTCGTCGTCGCCGTCGCAAGTGGTCCGCGTCGACCTGGCGCGACTCGACGAGCTGATGCGGCAGGTCGGCGACATGGTCATCAGCCGCGCCCGCCTGCTGGATACGTTGTCGCGGATCGAAGCGCACGTACCGCCAGTCGAATGGCGCGCCGTGCAGGAGAACGCCGTCGCGATCGATCGACAGCTGCGGACCCTGCGCGAAGGCCTGATGCGCGTCCGCCTCGTGCCGGTTGGCGAAATCTTCCGGCGCATGCCGTTCGTGGTCCGCGATCTCGCCCGCGAAGCCGGCAAGCGCATCACTCTGCTGCTGCAGGGGCAGGCCACGGAAATCGACAAATATCTGATCGAACGGATGATGGATCCGGTCCTTCACCTGGTCCGCAACGCCGTCAGTCACGGCATCGAACCGCCGGAAGAACGAATCGCACACGGCAAGCGACCGGAGGGCACCATCACGCTCAGCGCGTCCGCGGCCGGCGAACTCGTCACCATCGAAATCGCTGACGATGGCCGTGGCGTGGATGCGGGGGACGTGATTGCGCGCGCGCGTCAGGCAGGGCTGCCGGTTCCAGCCGGGCAGCTCGATGCCAATGCCGTGCTGGCGCTGCTTTGCGCGCCGGGATTCTCGACCAAAGACGAAGCCGATCGCGCCAGCGGACGAGGCGTCGGCATGGCCGTCGTGAAGGAAACCGTCGAGCGACTGTCGGGCACAATCGCGCTCGACAGTGAGGCGGGCGTCGGTACTCGCTTCACGATCCAGCTGCCGTTGACGCTGGCGATCGCCGACGCGCTGATCGGCCGGGTTGGCCCTGAATCGTTTGCGGTTCCGCAGAGCGTGGTCCGCGAGGTCATCGAGGTCAACGCCAGCGAGGTTCGACAGATTGAGGGCAACGAAATCATCCCCTACCGCGACGCCTCGCTGTCGATCGTGCGCCTGGCGCGGGTATTCGGGATCGAGGCGCCGTTGTCGGCGCGCTTCCACGTCTTCGTCATCGGCAGCGGCGCCGGCGCCGTCGGTTTCGCGGTCGACCGGATCGTTGGCCAACGGGAAATCGTGGTCCGCGCCATCGCCGATCCGCTGGTGCGTGTGGACGGCATTTCCGGCGCCACCGACCTCGGTGACGGCCGCGTCGTCCTGATCCTGGATCCGACCGCGTTGGCGCGACTGACACGTCA
>DASXGC010000152.1:0-2102 GCA_036489235.1 Vicinamibacterales bacterium | reverse complement strand
CGGCGACTCCGACCACACGCTTCGCATGCGGCTGGGCGTCGACAACGCCACGCCGACTGTTCGCGAGCTTTCCATCCGCCGGAAAGGCGCCGGATGGACGACGCTGGTTGCCGGCGCGCAGCCGGAATTTCGCATCGTCTCCGGCTTTCGCCGCATGAGCAATCAGCAGATGCAGCCGCTGGTCGGCCTTGGTGTGGCGATTACGCCAGCGATCATCGACGCGCACAAGTGGGACGCGTTCTGGGACGCGCCGCTGGACCTCAATCCGCAGCCGGCGCGTGGCGGCAACCCGCCGCCGGCTGCCGGCATCGCGAATCAGCCGGGTCTCCCGCGCAAGACGGACGAGATCGCGCGCGCGGTTGCGACGTACCACGCCGATCGCTGTGAGGTGAAGACCGACGGCGCCCGGATCGAGGTGGCGTATCCGGGACTGCAGCTCGGCCCGTTCGCCGGCCGGCTGCAGTTCACGATCTATCGCGGTACTGGCCTGGTGAGGATGGAGGCGATCGCCAGGACCGACCAGCCGTCGGTGGCCTACAAGTACGACGCAGGGCTCTCGAAGGTCGAGATCGGTCGGGACACGCGGCTGGCCTGGCGCGATAGCGCCAACACCTGGCAGTCGTACCGCTTCGGCGGCGCGACGAACGAGCGGGAAGTGCCGCTGAAGGCCAGCAATCGAGTGCTCGTCGCCGAGCGTGCCGGTGCCGGATCGCTGGCCGTGTTCCCGCCGCCACATACCTTCTTCTGGGCGCGAGAAATCGCGACCAATCTCGGCTACGTGTGGTACCGGAAGGACTCGCCGGACCTGTTTTCGTTCGGCGTCCGGCAAGCGGAACGCGAAGAGACACCGCAATACGACGCCAACTTCGCGCTCTACAGCGCACCGCCGGGCACCTGGCAGCGGATGCCGGTTTATTTCTATGCCGGCGCCGAGCCCGCGCCGGCGTCACTCGACGCGGTGCTGACGTTGACCCACGGCGATCGCTACAAAGCGCTGCCGGGATACCAGGTCATGAACCACCACTACCACATGGATCTGGGTCAGCGTCTGCTCGCCGCCGGCAGCCTCGATGCCGAAATTCCGGACCTGCACGCCATCAAGTCTCTCGGCATCAACATCGTCAGCCAGATTGATTCGATCGTGGAAGGTGCGGGGCGCGGGACCGCGCGCACCGATCCGCTGGCGATCACGAAGGCATCGGTCGAGGGCGCACGCCGGCATTCGGACGCGGATTTCCTGGTGATGCCGAACCAGGAGTACTACGGCAGCCCGCTCGGCGGCCACACCGACCTGCTGTTTTCGCATCCGGTCTACTGGACTCAGGGCCGCACACCGGGACAGCCGCTCGTCGAGACCGACGCGCAGCACGGTCGCGTGTACCACATCGGTGGCTCGGACGACCTGATGGCGATGGCGGCGCAAGAAGACGTGATGATCTCGATGCCTCACCCGCGGACCAAAGGATCGACCGGCTTCCCCGACGCGATCAAGGACACCGCAGCGTTCAAGGATCCGCACTATCAGGGCGTTGGTTTCAGGTGGGGGATGGGGCTCGATCTGTCGGAGCAACGGCTGTGCGAGCGCCGCTGTCTGGCGCTGTTCGACGACATGAGCAACTGGAGCGCCGATTGGCCCGGTCCGCCGAAATACATCCTCTCGATCAGCGAGGTGCGGTACCAGTCGCCCGGTGACGACATCTACGCCAGCGCGCCGGTCAGCTACGTGAAGCTCGATCGTCTGCCGCCGCCAGACGACGTGAGTCCGGTGATCGCGGCGCTGCGTCGCGGCGCCTATTTCGTGACATCGGGCGAAGTCCTGATTCCGTCGTATGACGTGAAGGGCACCGGGCGTCAACGGACCATCGAGGCCGATGTCGAGTGGACATTTCCGCTCGATTTCGTCGAGGTCGTCTGGGGTGATGGCGTCACCGCCGGTCGTCAGGTCGTCTCGACGACCGCACTTCCGCCCAACGGCACGCATCATTTCAGCATCCCGTTCGACGCGACCGGCCGCAAGTGGGTGCGATTCGCGGCGTGGGATTCAGCCGGCAACGGCGCGTTGGTGCAGCCGATCAAGCTGGCGCGCTGATGCGTGATCGGTT
>DASXGC010000116.1:0-1996 GCA_036489235.1 Vicinamibacterales bacterium | reverse complement strand
TGAACGTCAACGGCGGCGCCATCGCGCTCGGACATCCGCTCGGCTGCACCGGCGCAAAGCTGACGACCACCCTGCTCTACGAAATGAAGCGCCGAGCCGCGCGCTACGGCCTGGTGACGATGTGCGTGGGCGGCGGCATGGGGGCCGCCGCCATTTTTGAGAGAATGTGAGTCATGGCCACATCAACTGCTCCCGAAACAGTGCGGGTCCTGCGCGGCGGCGAGTGGCTCGTGGAGCCGACGAGTGCCGCGGCGGTCTTCACTCCAGAGCGTCTCACCGACGAGCACCGCCTGATTGGACAGACGGCGCAGCAATTCGTGGACGGCGAAATCCTGCCGGTGCTCGATCGGCTCGAACAGAAGGACTGGGCGCTGGCGCGCACGCTCGTCAAGCGCAGCGGCGACCTCGGACTGCTCGGGGTCGACGTGCCCGAGGCCTACGGAGGTGTCGGCCTCGACAAAGTGAGCTCGCTGGTCGTCAGCGCAAAGATGGCGAGCGCCGCCTCATTCGGCGCGACCTTCGGCGCGCAGGCCAACCTGACGGTGATTCCCCTGTATCTCTTCGGCAGCGAGGCACAGAAACAGAAATACCTGCCCGCTCTCCTCAACGGCGACATCGTCGGCGCCTACGGCCTGAGCGAATCCGGATCCGGATCCGATGCGCTCGGTGCGCGCACACGTGCGACCCGTCAGCCTGACGGATCGTTCGTCCTCAACGGCGAGAAGATGTGGATCACCAACGGCGGCTTCGCCGACCTGTTCGTGATTTTCGCCAAGGTAGACGGCGAACAGTTCACGGCGTTTCTGGTCGAGCGCGGCTGGGGAGTGAAGAGCGGCAAGGAAGAACACAAGATGGGTCTCCACGGCTCGTCGACGACGGCGTTGATCTTCCAGGACGTGAAGGTTCCCGCCGAAAATGTGCTCGGCGAGATCGGCAAGGGTCACAAGGTCGCGTTCAACGTGCTGAATTTCGCGCGGTTCAAACTCGGCGCGATGGCCGCGGGTGGCGCGATCGCCGCGATCGGCGAGAGCGCCAAGTACGCGGCGACCCGGCGTCAGTTCGGGCAGCCGATCGCCAACTTTGGAGCGATCAAGTTCAAGCTGGGCGAGATGGTGGTCCGGACCTACGCGATCGAAAGCCTGCTCTACCGGATCGCCGGCCTGGTGGACCAGCGCATCGACGGAACGCCGCACGCCGAGACCGACGGCGGACCGGCCCTGGCCGCGTTCGAGGAATACGCCGCCGAGGCGTCGATCGCGAAGGTCGCCGGCAGCGAGACGCTGAACTACGTCCTCGACGAGAACATTCAAATCCACGGCGGCAACGGTTACGTTCACGACTACCCGGCGGAACGTCATTTCCGGGACGCTCGCGTCAACCGCATTTTCGAGGGCACCAACGAGATCAACCGCCTGCTGATTCCCGGCATGCTGATCCGGCGGGCAGTCAAAGGTGAGCTGCCGCTCATTCCCGCGGCGAAGGCACTTCAGGACGAGCTGCTCGGACCACCGGAATTGCCGGCCGATGATGCTGGAACGCTGGCCGGCGAGCTGCGTGCGGTGGCGGCCTTCAAAAAAACCGCGCTGATGATCTACGGCCTGGCAATGCAGACCTACGGCGCCAAGCTCACCGACGAACAGGAAGTGTTGATGCAGCTCGCCGACATCACCATCGACGTGTTCAGCGCGGAGAGCGCCACGCTCCGTGCAATCGCGGCGGCGGACGCGAATGCCCCGCGCGCGTCTCTCCATGCCGATGCCGCACGAGTCTTCGTCAACGACGCCGCGATGCGCATCGAAATCACCGCTCGCCAGGCGCTCGCGTCCATGCTCGACGGCGACACGCTCAGGACGATGCTGGCGGGACTCAGGCGGGTGCTGAAAATCGCACCGATCAACACGGTGGTTGCGCGCCGGCGTCTTGCCGACGCGACGGTCGAGCGCGGAGGCTATCCGATTGCGTAACGGACTGGAACGGGGTGCGGGGTGCGAGGTGC
>DASXGC010000099.1:0-2132 GCA_036489235.1 Vicinamibacterales bacterium | reverse complement strand
GCCAGCCGAGATCTCGCAAAGGTCACCGACGATCGCGACAGCACCCTGGTTCAGAAGGGATGGTTGACGCCCCAGCAGGGCGACACCGATCGCCTCACGCTCGCATCTCAGCGGGCGGCGGCTGCCGCCGCCGAGGCGAACATCACGGCTCAGCAGGCGCTGATCCGCGTCCTCACTCAGCAAAAGGATTACCAGAGCGTCGTCGCGCCTTTCGACGGCATCATCACCCAGCGAAACGTCGATATCGGGAGCCTCGTATCAGCCGGCAGCACATTCATGTTCACGTTGATGCAAAGCGACGTGATCCGCGTCTGGGTCTACGTGCCGCAGGACGCGGCATTCGGAGTGGCTCCCGGAGTCGAAGCGGTCGTTCGCGTCCCCGAGCTACCCGATCGGACGTTTCCCGGTAAGGTGACGCGCTTGGCAAAGGCCTTGGCCCCGGGTACGCGAACGCTGCTCACCGAGATCGACGTGCCCAATCCGGATGGGGCGTTGAGCCCGGGGCTCTATTTGACGGTTGAGCTGCATATCCCCCGCAAGACCCCCTCCGTAATCGTCCCCGCCGACGCCCTGGTGTTCAACAGTCGCGGCTTGCAAGTGGTCGTGATCGAAAACGGCATCGCGCGGTTTCGCAAAGTGACGGTGGCGCGCGATTTGGGAACAGAAGTCGAGTTGCGGGACGGCATCAAAGCAGGCGATGAGGTGATTCTCAGGCCGATGGTCAATCTCGCCGACGGGAGCAAGGTGCAGGCAGCACCGATCGAGAAAAGTGAGAAATAACGAACGACATCGCGGGCGATCGGCCGCCGAGCGGATGGAATGTAAAACCCAAGGTGCACGCAGGAGGCTTGAATGGAACGCCTTCTTCTTACTGTTCTTGCGGTGGCCTTGTTGGGCTGCGGCACGGCCGAGGCCCAGATGACGTCGCCAAACTCGAGTCGTACGCTGCCCGTCCGCCGGCCGTCACCCACCCTTATGACCGCGCCGTACCCAACGGCCGTGCCTGGAACGGTGACCGCCGGAAGCGCGACCCCGGGCGGGCTGGGCACCGTTCAACTCTATCTCGGCATATTGGCCCCGTTCCCCGGAACGTCGCTCGGGGGAATCGCGACATGTCCGCCGCCCGGAATCATAGGCCCGACCAGTACCGCCGCGGCAAGTGGGGCGACGGTGAGCGGAGGCTTGGTGTCCTCGCCATCGTCTTCCGCCGGCGCCTCCAACTCCTCGATCAGCTCACCACCTATCGTCCCGCCGCTGCCGATCACGAGTCCGTTCGGCACGATCACGACGTCCAGCTTCTGCAATCCAACAGCGACCATGACAGATCCCGCTTCCTTCGCCAGCACGGTGGACCCGACGCTGACCAGCACGACGGATCCGACGCTGACCAGTGCCTTGGTCGGCAGCCCGGTTCCCCTGCTGACGCCCAGCAGCACCGTGGCCACTCCGGATTTCAGTGACGCAACGGTTCCGTCGGGGGCGACAGCGCCGGGCCTGAGCCCACTGATCACTGTTGCGCCTCCTGTTCTTTCGCTGACGACATGCGCCGGCACATCGATGGGCGCCTCCAGCTTGGCGCCGCCCAGCAACATCTTGGGCGCGACAACAATACTGGGAGTCCCGTCGCCGTCCGGCTGTTGACACGACGGCCTTGACGCTATTGCCGATATTTTTGTGCCGCCGCCAGCAACGCTTCGTAATCCTCTTTGACTTTTGGATTGACGGAGAGGACCGAGGTTGCGACCGGCGCGACCACGTCAAGGTAGCGCTTGGCCTCGGCCGGCGGCAGCGTGATGAGCTCGCCGCCGTTCTTGCGCCACACCTCCTCCGCTCGCTTGATGTCGGCGACGTTCCAGTCCGTGAATAGCACCTCCGCCTTGCGTCCTTCCTCCCGCACGATCGCCTCGAGCTCCGGCCCCAACGACTTCATGAATTGCCGGTTGACCAGAATGGGCGCGACCAGCGTGGTCGACGGCAAATAGGTCATGGGCTTGGCGATGTCGTAGTACTTGAACGCGGTGAATGGGGCGACGCCTGCGATCATCCCGTCGATGGTGCGGTTCTGCATCGCCGGCAGCGCCTCGCCGAGCGGCAGCGATACCGGCAGCACGCCGAGCTTCTTGAACGGCTCG
>DASXGC010000086.1:0-1599 GCA_036489235.1 Vicinamibacterales bacterium | reverse complement strand
CCGTAGCAGCCGTTATCCTCGATGATGTAGATGATCGGCAGATTACGGCGCATCAGGTGCACGAACTGGCCGATGCCGATCGCGCCGGTGTCGCCGTCGCCGCTGATACCGATGGCGATCAGTTTGTGGTTGGCGAGCAGCGCGCCGGTGCCGACCGACGGCATGCGGCCGTGCACGGCGTTGAAGCCGTGCGAGCCGCCGAGGAAATAGGCCGGACTCTTGCTCGAGCAGCCGATGCCCGAGAGCTTGACCACCTGCGCCGGGTTGATCCCCATCTCGTAGAAGGCGTCGATGATGCGCTCGGAAATCGCGTTGTGGCCGCAGCCGGCGCACAGCGTGGTCTTGCCGCCTTTGTAGATCGCCGGCTCGAGGCCGATGCGGTTCACTTTGATTGGTGTCGGTGTCGCCATGACTTATTCGCCCCCCGCCGAGCCCGCGCTGACGCGAGCGGTCGTCTTCTTCGCCACTTCGAACCCTTCCTGTGCCAGCACATCGTCGGTGATGCTGCGGGCGTCAATCGGCAACCCGCTGTAGTGCAGGACGCTGCGCAGCCTGGCCTGCCGTTCGGGTGTGAGTTCGAGCTTCATCAGCTGCCGCATCTGGGCGTCGCGATTCTGCTCGATGATGTAGACCCGCTCGTGAGCGTCGATGAACGCCGCCAGCTGGTCGTTGAACGGATACGCGCGCAGCCGAAGATACGAGGTCTCGAACTTGGTTTCGTCACGGAGCTGGTCGCGGCTCTCTTCGATGGCGAAGTGTGACGTGCCGAAGCCGACGAAGCCGACCTTCGCCTTCGGATTGCTCTGCACCACCGGGACCGGCACATGCGAACGCGCCGTCTCGAACTTGCGCGAGAGCCGGTCCATGTTCTCGACGTAGTCGTCGGGGCGCTCGCTGTACTGGCCTTTGGAATTGTGACCGGATCCGCGCGTGAAGTACGACGGCAGGCCGTCGCCGGGAATCGTTCGGTAGGGAATGCCGTCGCCGTCCACATCCTTGTACCGGCCCCAGTCCCCGAGTTCCTTCAACTTCGCGGCGGTGAGTACCTTGCCGCGGTTGATCGGACCGGTCGGATACGCGAATGCATCGGACATCCAATTGTTCATGCCGAGGTCGAGGTCCATCATCACGAACACCGGCGTCTGGAAGAGTTCGGCGAGGTCGAACGCCTCCATGGCCATCGTGTACGATTCCTCGACCGAGCACGGGATGAGCATGATGTGCTTGGTGTCGCCATGCGAGAGAAAGGCTGCCTGGATGAGATCGCCCTGCGCGGTGCGTGTGGGCAGCCCGGTCGACGGTCCGACGCGCTGCACGTCGAAGATCACCGCCGGTGTTTCCGCGTAGTACGCCAGCCCGGCGAATTCGCCCATGAGCGAAATACCGGGGCCGGCCGTCGCGGTCATGGATCGCGCGCCCGCCCAGCTCGCGCCAATCACCATTCCAAGCGACGCGATCTCGTCCTCGGCCTGCACGATCGCGAAGGTCGCCTTCCCCGTGACCTTATCCACCCGGTATTTCTTCATGTAGGTGATGAGGGATTCGCAGAGCGAGGAGGACGGTGTAATCGGATACCAGGCCACGACGGTGACGCCGGCC
>DASXGC010000047.1:0-11093 GCA_036489235.1 Vicinamibacterales bacterium | reverse complement strand
CAATCGATCGGTCGGATTGAGCAGGGTCAGTTTCGCCGATGCGCTCTGCTGACCCACGTTCGTCGTTGGGAAAGAGAGCGAGGGAGGCGCCACGCTCGGCGACGGCGGATTCGTGAACTCGGTCAAGGGTACGGTCTGCGGCGAGAAGACGTCGTTATCGTTGATCACCAGCGTCGCGAGGTGATTACCCGGTTTGGTCGAACGTGATGCGACCACCACCGTGCACGACGCTCCGGGAGCGATGCTCTTGCCGCCGCAGTCGTCCTGGATAACGAACTGCGCCGGCTCGGCTCCGCCGACGGTGACGCTCGTGATGTCAAGTGGCGCCGTGCCGGTGCTGTAGAGCGTCACCGTTTTCGCGGCGGATGTCGCACCGCCCGTCGGGCCCTGGAAGCTCACGATCTGCGGCATCAGGAATCCGCGGGACGGCCCACCACCGATGTCCAGCCGGCCGACCGCGCTCGGCAGCGCGTCGAACCAGATGCCCTCATCCGGTCCGGCGGTGAGATACAGCGTCGCGGGTGCTGGATAGGTGCTGATCGCACCTGTTGCGGGATCCCATGCAATCAGAGCGCTGACAAAGCCCGGAGTATTGCCGACCATCCAGAGCCGCTTGTCAGGGCCGGCCACGATCGTCTGGCAGTTCGGTACGGCCACGTTGTAGTCGAGAGTGATCGTCGTGCGATTACCTGCCGCATCGATTTTTTCGATGTTGCACGCGCCGATTGTCTGGAAGAGAGCGTAGAAGTTTCCATCGCTGCCGAGCGCCGTGCTCGTCGTCTGCACGTCCGGCGTGAAATCGACGAAGGTGCCGTCGGGCGCGACGCGGATGAAGCCGTTCGGCGAGGTGGCATGGGTTGCGTTGACGCCGCCGGAACTGGCGGTGATGCCGAACCACATGGTCCCGTCAGGACCCGGGGCGATCGAGCTCGTGTTCACACAGAAGTGTTGACTGGCATTCGCGTAGATCCAGGCCGCCGTCGGGGTGTAGTCGGACGTCTTGCCGTTTGGGGAGAAGTCGGTGGCGAGTGCGGAATCGCCGCACGAGTAATCGTGAGCCTCCCAGAGTCCGTAGTCCGGTCCCGCGATCACCGAGAATGGAAACGCCGTTGGGCTCTTGACCTTGACGCCGGCCGGATTCACCAGCGAGACCCAGTTGCCGACGTTGAGTTGTGACTCGAGGTACGCGTGCGAGCTGTCGGGAGCGAAGGCGAGGCCGGTGATCTTGTCAGACGGGTCGATCGCCGCCGGATTCTCTTTCACGCCCTGGGTCGCCGAAACGTTGGCAAGCGCGGGCGGTGCAAAGGCAGAGCCGCCTTCATCGAACCACACCCGGCCATCCGGCGCTGCCGCCATCTCGTGCGGCTGCGCGGCGTGTGATGTACAGAAGAGAGCGGTGGTGAACGGCGCTTCGGGACTGTTCAATCCGAGGCCAGTGAGCGCGACGGTCTGCGGGCTTCCCGGTGCGTTGTCCGCGACCGACAGCGATGCGGTCGAATTGCAGGCGGCCTGCGGCGCGAACGTGATCAGCGCCGTGCACGACTGACCCGGCGCAATCGACTGCGGTACTACGCAGGTGCCGCCCGCGATCGTGAAATCGCTGGCTTGATTGCCGCTCAAGGTGAGGCTGTTCAGCACCAGGGGTGCTGTGCCGGTGCTGTTGACCGTCAGGGCCACGTTTGTAGATGTAGACCCGACCGTGGTGGCTGGGAAAGCGATCGAAGCGGGAGCCAGCTGGACCGCCGGAAACGCTGGAATTCCGGTTCCACTCAGACCGATCGCTTGCGGTGAGTCGGCGGCGGTCGACGAGACGTTGAGCGTCGCCGCTCGCGGACCGACGTCCTGCGGCGCGAAGGTGACGCCGAACGTGCAAGACATCTGAGCCGTGAGCACCGTACCGGTGCAGGTGTCCGACAGGGTCGCGAAGTCGTTGGCGTTCGCGCCTGAGAATCCCAGGGACAGCACGGTCGTGGTCGTTGCGGTTCCGTTGGTCACGGTCACTGACGTCGGCGCCGAAGCGATCCCTACCGTCTGTGATGCGAACGAAATCGTCAGTGGCGCGACCGTGAGGCTGGCGCCAACGCCCGTCAACGAGACCAGCTGTGGCGCGCCCGAGGCGTTGTCGTTGATTTGAAGGGTCGCGGTTCGCGGGCCAAGTGCGGTCGGCCTGAAACTGACCTTCACCTGGCACGTGGCGCCCACCGCGACGACCGCACCGACGCACCCATCAGACGTGATGATGAAGTCGCCCGGATTGGCGCCGGACAGTGTGGCCGCGGTAAAAGTCGCCGCCGCCGATCCGGTTGCGGTCGCGGTGACGACCGTCGATGGCGAGGCCGCCAGCAATCCCCGAATGCCGAAATCGATGCTCGAGACGTCCACGCCGACGATGACCGACGGCTGCTGCACGCGGCGAATCACATTGTTGCCGGCGTCGGCAACCACCAGATTTCCGGCGGGATCGATCGCCACGCCTTCCGGGCTGTTGAATGTCGCGGCCGTCGCGAGACCGCCGTCGCCGGAATAACCGATCACGCCCTGGCCGGTGCCGGCCACGAAGGACACCTGGAGTCCTTCCTGGGTTCCGTCGCAGATGTCGCCTCCGGTGAAGGTCAGCCGATAGACGGATTGCAGCGACCGGTCGTCGCTCAGATACAGCCGCGCGAGAGCGTCAAGAGCGGAGCCGCCGGCGCCGACGGGCAGCCCGATGTTGCCCTGACGCACGATCTGATATCCACCGCACTCGAGATCGCTTTCCTCACCATTGGCCACGATCAACGCGTCGTACTTCGGATCGATCACCAGCCCGGTCGGGAACAATTCGCCCATCTGTCCGGAGATCGTGCCGCCGGAATCGACCGTGCGGATCTCGAAGGCGTCGAGCTCGCCGATGTACAGCGTCCCGGTACTGTCGATGGCAAGACCCGCCGGGTTCGCGAGCCGTGCCGCAGTTGCCGGCCCGAATGCACCGTCGCCGGCGCCGTAACGCGCTCCGGTACCTGCGTAGGTTGTGATGATCTCGTCCGCCGCGCCGGTCACGAGTCCGTCCACTCCGGGCACGACTCGCCGGACGGTGTTCGCGCAGCCGTCCGCGACGAACAGCACGCCGTTCTTGTCGAAGGTCAGCGCGGTCGGGCAGTTCAGCATCGCGTTAACCGCCGGACCGCCATCGCCGCCGTAGCCTGGAACACCGCTGCCCACCACAGTCGTGACGGCGCGTGTCGCGGCGTCGACGCGCCGGACCCGCGCGTTGCCGGTGTCCGTGAAGAACAGGTTGCCGCTCTTGTCGAACCCGACGCCGAGCGGCTGATTGACGGCATTGCCGCCGGGCGCGCCGTTGCCGGAGTAATCGGTGCCGGTCTGGGCCAGCGTCGTGATCACCGACTGGGACACAGAGCGAACGCGGTTGTTCTGCGAATCGGCAATCAGCAGTGCGCCGCTGACCGTCTGAGCGACGCCGAGTGGATAGGCCAGCGTCGCCGCCGTTGCAGCCGAGTTGTCGCCGGCGTGACCCGCCGATCCGGTTCCGGCGACGGTCGAGATCACGCCTGAGTGGAAATCGACGAGACGCACACGGTGATTCGAGGTGTCGGCAATCGCGAGATCGCCAGCGGCTGTGACGAAAACGCCCGTCGGCATGAACAGCCTCGCGTTGGCCGCCGCGCCACCGTCGCCTGAAGATCCCGGCGTGCCGCTGCCGGCAAACGTCGTGATTGTTCCGCTGGTATCGACACGTCGAACGACATGGTTGCCGGTGTCAGCGATGAAGAGGTTGCCGAGCGCATCGAACGCCAGGCCGCGCGGGTGATTCAGCTTCGCATCGATCGCCGCGCCACCGTCGCCCGAATAACCGAATGCGTTGTACCAGTAGAAGTCGAGAAAGATGGAGGCGCTGTTCGGATCGCCGCCGATCGCGAGAAACGTTCGCGCAGTCGAGCGCGAGAGCGTGGCCCCGTTGGCGGTAATCTGCACCACGATGTCCCAGGTTTCGTCGGCCGCGAAGAGATCGCCCGTGACCGGATTGAAGGCGAGCGCGGTTGGTGCGGGCAGATCTGTGTGGATGGAAAAGCCGCCGAAGATGTTTCTGGGATTGACCTGGCTGACGGACCCACTCCCGGCGATGGTCGTGATCGTGCCAGTCCCGTCGATCTGACGGATTCGGTGCAGGCTCGGCTCCGAGAAGTACACGTTGCCCCCGGCATCGACCGCCAGTCCGTTGTGCCCTGGGAACACCGCGCTCTGTCCAGCCGCCGCGCCATCGTCGGTCCGCCCGCCAGCGACGCCGGCCAGCAGGCTCGGCGAGCCGTTGACTGGTATCCGGTAGATCGCGCCTGGCCTGTCCGTCGCAAAGTAGGTCGTCCCCGATGCGTGATCGACAGCGATCGCGATCACTTCTGGACTGCCGACGACGGTGTTTACGACTGCCTGGGCAAAAACCCGTGGCGGGGCGAGGGCGAGAGCCACTGCGACGATCAGCACGATCCGTTTCATGTTCGCCTCCACCACCACAACGTTTTCTTTACGGCTACGACTGGGTGCCCCGGTCCGCCGGTGCGGTATCGTGGGGCGCTTGGAATACGGACAAGCCGGGTCGACCGGAAGAAATCGTGAAGTCTTCCTAATGCGTGACCTCGGACGTATCTTTCATGGGTGAGTTCGAGGATCTGTACCGAACGCACGTCCAGGCTGTCTTTCGCTACGCACTCCGCTGCGTCGCGAAGCGGGACCTGGCTGAAGACCTCACGTCAGAGGCGTTCCTCGCGCTCTATCGCAACCTCGATCAGATCGATGCGTCGCTGCTGCCTGGCTGGCTGCTCACGGTGGTTCGCAATCGCGCACGCGACCACTGGCGCAAAGAAGTTGTCGAGCGGCGCTACCTCGATGGGCTGCCGCCGGAGCCGGTGTCGTCAGCAACGCCGCCACTCGAAAGCTGGATCCTCGAGAGCCCGGAGTTGAAGCCGGTTCACCGCACCTGTCTGATGCTTCGATACGTCCACGGCATGACCCGGGCAGAGATTGCCTCGAGCACTGGATTGAGCGAGACGCAAGTGAAGGGGTACCTGCAGTACGCGCTGGAGCTTCTTCGAAAGAGCTATAGGAAGACGTCCGAATGAACAGACCCGACGACTGGGATGACGAGGAGCGCGCGGCGCTCGAGAACGTCCGTGAGGAGCTCGACGCGATCCGGGATCGTCACCGCGACGATCCGCCAATCGAGCTGTTGCGCGCGTCCCGCGCCGACGCGCTGCCGGAGACGTTGAACGAACAGGTCAGCAGTCACCTCGAGCGAAGCGCGTGGAGTCGCACGCTGGTCGAAGGCGCGGATTCCGTCGAGCCTGCATTGGATTCCGTGGTGCAGGCACGGATGCTTGCGCGCATCCACGCGGACATCGGCGCGGCGCCGCGAAGGCGACGCTGGTTCCAAAGCTGGCTTCTGGCGCCGGCGCTGGCAGCGGCCGTGATCGTCCTGGCGCTCGTCATTTTTCGCCGGCCTCAGGCACCGAACCAGACCGCAGCCGTCGCGGTTGCGCCCCCGCCGGTGGCGAAAGCCCCGGCATTGCCGCCATCTGTCCCGCCGACGCCAGGTTTCATCCTGCCGCTCGACAAACCGGACGTGAAGTTCACCGCTCTGGCGCTCGTGCTCAGAGGTTCGGCCGATGGTCCCAAGTTCACCGATGCCATTGCACCAGGGATTCGCGATTATCGGTCCGGCGACTACGCGATGGCCGAGCGCGAGCTCGCGGCGCTGCAGCCGCGCTATCCGAACTCGGTCGAGGTTCCTTTCTATCTCGGCGTCAGCCGGTTGTTCCTCGGCGACGTCGCAGGCGCCCGTGCGGCGCTGGAAGCGGCGCGACGGGTCAGCGACGAGTCGTTCGCGCCCGCGATCGATTGGTTCCTGGCGGTGGCCGACGAGCGTGCCGGCCGTCTCTCGGACGCCCACGATGCACTTCAACGCGTGTGCGGTGCGGCAGGCGAGTACCGTGAAAAAGCATGCGACGCGGCAACCCGGATCGCATCGAGGTAGTCCTGCATGACCCGTGTCGCGCGGTGTCTGTCGGCGTTCCTGTTGGCGTTGGTCGCGGCCGCTCGCCTGCACGGTCAGGATCCCGCTCCGAAGGACCAGCTCGCGGTGCTTCTGGCCGAGGGTCAGAAGTTTTACAGCACCAGCTCGTGGGACGACGCCAATGCGAAGTTCAACGCGGTCGTCGAGCTTGCTCGCGATCGCCACGACGAACTGTGGGAGGCGCGAGGGCTGTCCGGTCTCGGCGGTGTCGCTCACGCACGCTCCAGGTTCGACGAAGCACGGCGACTGTTATCGCAATCGCTCGAAACCTTCGAGCGGCTGCAGTCGCTGAGCGACATCGCACGTGTCCAGCGGATGCTCGGAGACGGCGCCTACCTCGTCCGCGACTTGCACGGCGCACGAACGTGGTACGAAAAGGCGGCGGAAGCCGCGGAACAATCGGGTGACGAAGCCAGCCGGATCCGGACCGCCCGGTCGTTGATTCGCCTCGACGACGCCGAAGGCGTGGCCACGGCCATAGACGATATTGCCAAACTCGCGGCGGATGCGAAGAGGCTGGGCGACACCGGGCTCGAAGCGGCCACCCTGCATCAGTGGTCGGACATGCTTTTCACGAGGGGCAACTACGAGACCGCGATCGAGAAGCTCAACCTCGTGGCGAGGTTGTACGAGTCGAGCGGGGAGATGGACAATCTGTCCACCGTTTACAACAGTCTGGGCCGGCTGTTTCGTATCCACGGGCAACCACGAGCCGCGCTGGAGGCGCAGCAGAAAGCGCTGGCCATTCAGGAGCAGCTGGACGCGCCATACGGCCACGTCCAGAGCCTGAACGCTGTCGCCGTCAGCTATCAGTCGATGGGCGACACGGCGAAGGCTCGCGACTACTACGAACGCGCCATCGCCCTGGCCAGCAGCGTCGGTTTGAAGGCGTGGCTGCCGCTGGTCCGCGGCAATCTGGGCCACCTGCTGGTCGAGACCGACGACGTCGCTGGAGGACGGGCGATGATCGAAGCGGCGCTTCCCGACGACTTGCCGATGCGCCAGTCGATGCGGCAGAACGAACTCGCGATCGCTGATCTGAAGCTCGCCCACATCGACCTGGCGCGTGGAGAAGCGGAACGCGCAATGGCAACCTGCCCATCGGGCGAACGTATCGATTGCTTGTACGCCCGTTTGACCCGCGCGAGTGTGTACCTGGCCGAAGGGAATCTGCAGGGCGCGCTCGCCGATCAACACGCGGCCTTGGCCATGCTCGAACGGATGCAGTCCACGCTCGCGGCATCGGACTTCCTCAAGCAGGGCTTCGCGGCGATGTGGGTGCGGGCTTATGCGTTCGCGATCGACATGGAGGTGCGTCAGGACGATTGGCGCGCGGCACTCGAGACCGCCGAGCTCGCTCGCGCCAGAGCGTTCGTCGATCTGATTGCCTCGCGACAGAACGCCGCCCACCCGGTCGATGCGACCAGCGGTTTGATCTGGCGAGGCGCGGCCACAGGACCGATGACAGTGCCGAGTGATTCGAGCGCGCTCCCGTCAACCGTGGCCGATCTGACGATGCAGGCTGCGCGTCTGCATACCACGCTGCTCGAGTACTGGCAGGGGGAAAACGATCTGTTCGCATGGGTGGTGGCGCCCGATGGCACGATCAGCGGCGCCCGCACGCCGGTGACGAGGGCGCGGATCGAACAGCTGGTGCGTTCGGTCGGCGGTCCGATGCCCTTGACCGAGCGATCGAACGACTGGACGGCGCTCTACGATTTCCTGATCAAGCCGATCGCGGCGCATTTACCATCGCGTTCCGGGGCGCGGCTGACCATCGTGCCGCACGGTCCGTTGATGCAGCTGCCGTTCGCGGCCCTTCGGGACCGCCACGGCCGATACCTCGTCGAACGGTTCACGATCGCGACCGTTCCGTCGGTCGCGATGCTCCGCTACACCGGGGCTCCACATGCGAGCGAGGCACGATCGGGTTCGATCCTGCTGGTCGCCGATCCCTCCTCCATGCCGGTGATCGCTGGCGAACCACGCCTGCCGCGGCTGCCCGGCGCGCTCGAGGAAACCCGCGCCATCGCGCATCTCGTGCCGGCGTCGCGCACGACCTGGCTCGCCGCGGCAAACGCCTCCGAGCCGCGGGTGCTCGAGGCAGCGCCGCACAAGAGTGTGATTCATTTCGCCACGCACGCCATCGTGCGCGACGTCGACCCCTGGTCGTCGTTCCTGGCGCTCGGCGTTCCCGTCGGTGGTGCCACTGACGGCAGGCTGACAGCCCAGAAAATATACGGACTCTCGCTCGATGCCGATCTGGTGGTGTTGAGCGCCTGCCGCTCGGGTGGCGGCGTGATCACCGGCGACGGCATTGCCAGCCTCGCCCGCGCGTTCTTCTACGCGGGCGCCTCGTCGATGATCGTCAGCGTGTGGGACGTGGCCGACGAGTCGGCGAAGCGCTTGTTGCCGGCGTTCTACCGATCGTGGCTCAGCGGGGCGGACAAGGCGACCGCGCTTCGTGCGTCGCAACTGGCGATGATTCGAGATCTGCGCGCCGGCCGGGTCACCGTGGCGACGCCCGCCGGGGAGGTGCCGCTCGTCGAGGATCCGGCGCTGTGGGCGGGATTCGTACTGCTGGGAAATCCCAACTGAGGTCGATCAGCGTCCGATCGTCTTGAGGCTGAGCGTCTTGGTCTCTCCGTCGTTCAACGAGAAGGTCGTTGCCTGCCGGAGTAGTTGTTTCAGCAGGTCCGGATCAGACGCTTGCTCCGGCGCAAGGGCGGCGTCGGAAACCGCCACGAAATAATCGCCAGGCGGCAAACCGTTGACGTTGAATTTGCCATCCTGATCCAGACTGGTAAGCCTGATATAGCGTGTATTGAGGGCTTCCCACTTTTGTTCGTCTTGCGCGAACACGACGACGCTGCCGCTGCTGGTCGGCGTGCCTCGGCCGTCAGTCACCACTCCCGAAACGGACGTCGGGTGGTTGGTCAATTCGACTTCGACACCCGTGAGCCGCTCGTTCGCCTTGACCTCGAAACCCGCGTCGGTCACGTCCACGCCGCCGACCCGAACGGACCGCACCACCGAGCCATTCGGGACGTTGAACAACTGGATGGCGTTCCGACCCGCCTGTGCCCTGGCTTCAAATGTGAGGTCGTCGTTCACACGTCCGGTGTCGTCGACCGCATAACTCATATCCGGATCGGTTGCCACGATTCTGACGGACATCGACAGCTTGGTCGATCCGGAGGCGGTCGGATCCAGCAGCACGATTCCCGAGACTGTTGAAAGCTCGGTGGCGACGATCTGGATACCGTCCACGTTGTGTCCGGCGACCGAGACGATCGTCATCGCCGTCTGCATCGTCTGTGGCTGTCCCCGGCGGAACGGCGTCTGGGCACGCAGGACGTACTCTCCCGGCGCGACGTTGCGAATGACGAACGTGCCGTCTGGCCGAATCTGGGTGCCGCTTTGAGTTCCGGCGACCCCTCCGCGCTCCGTCAGGGACAAATTGCCTCCGGCCATCGGTTGCCCATGACCGTCGACGACGCTGCCGCTGATTTGGGCGGTCTTGACCGGAACGAGCGCGACGTCGATTTGGTCTACCGTTGTTCCCACCCCAATCGTCACCTTCTGGGCGTCGGCGGCGTTCGCCGTGCCGGGAAAATACGTCACGGCGTAGCCTGGCGCGTCCTCGTCGGCGGCGGCAGCCGCCGGTAGCGAGCGAACGTTAGCTGACACGTAATAATCTGCGGGCCCGAGACCAGAGATTCGATACTCACCGAGGTCGTCCGTCGAAGCGTTCTGGCCGGGCATCAGGCGCCTGCGTCCCCGGATGAATTGAGAGCGCATCGCCAGCACCTGGACGTTCGGCGCCGGGTCGCCGTACTCGTCTACGACGTGTCCCGCGATCACACCTGTGCGCGACAGTGTCACATCCAATTTCTCCGCGGTCTGTCCATCGAGAAGGGTCACGGTCTTGCCAGCGTCGGATTGACGGCTCTGACCGTATTGCGCTGAAACGTAATTTGTTTTGCTCACGATCAGGAGGTAGTGGCCGGCTGGCAGCTCGCGGAATTCGTAGGCGCCCTGGTCGTCGGTCATGGTCGACGAATTCGTGCGCGCGTCGGGCGCCATGGAGCGAACGAGCGCGCGGCGCAGCGGCCGTCCGTTCTGGGCATCGAACACGTGGCCGCGAAGGATGGCGGTGCCTTTTGGTGGAGTCACCTGGGCCTGACCGCCCTGTCCGAACGCCGTCACCGCATGGGCGGCGACCAGAATCGCGACTGAGCCAGCGAGCCGAATCGACTTCGACCAGAGTGATCCCATGAGAAACGCCTCACTGAGGAGACGAGGGGACGAGGCTCAAATCCTGCGTTTTGTGATCGCCATCCTGCAGTGAAATCGTGACCGCTTTCTCGCGCACACGCTCGAGAAAGTCCGGTTCACTCCATTCGGCGCCTTCCACGTGGTCGAGCGCAACTTCGTAGTAGTCACCCGGCGGCACCAGCGCCCGATACTTGTTGTCAGGGTTCGGACGAACCATTCGCACGTAACGCGATCCAAACCCCCACAGTGCGCTGTTCTGCGGAAAGACGACGATGTAGGCGGTGCGAGTCGGATCGCCGGCCGCGGTTCGGACCGTGCCCGTGACCTCCGGTTGCTTGTTCGTAATCTGGATCTCGACGTCAGTGATCGGCTGATTCGGTTGAACAGTGACGCCGCTGTCCAGGACGTCGACGCCTTGAATACGGACGCTTCGAAGGAACCAGCCGGCCGTATTCGATCGGATGAACACGCGGCCCGGAGGAATCTTCAGCTCGAACGTGAAATCGTCTTTCACCATCGTATTCGCACCGCCGCTGACGCCGATGTCACCTGGTGTTCCCGCAGGCGCGTTAAGTCGGAAGATCGTCGGCCTGAGCGACCCGAGCTCCGACGGATCGACGTGCACACGGCCCGTGACGCTCGTCGGCGGTGATGTGACGATGTGAACGTTGGTCACGTCGCTCGTGCCCACGGTGAAGGGAACGGCGGCCGACTCCGCACCGCTTTGCGGCATTCCCGTACGCACGCGGAG
>DASXGC010000031.1:0-64295 GCA_036489235.1 Vicinamibacterales bacterium | reverse complement strand
CGCGGTGCGGGAGGTCATTGACGCCGGCTCTCGAAGCGCAGCGCCGAGATTTGTTCGGATACCAGACCAACCAGGAAGATCACGACGCTCATCGAAATCAGGAGCACTGAGGAATTGGTCACATGTGATTGGGTCGCGATGGTCCAGATCGCGTAGGTTCCGCCGATGACGAAGGCCGCGACGCTGATCGGCAGAAAGACGCGCAGCGGGCTGAAGATCGTGATCATTTTCAGGAGAATCAGCACGAACCGCACGCCATCGGCGCCGAATTGGATGTTGGACGCGCCGCTCCGTTGCGCGGCGTCGATCGGTTCGAATCGTACACTGTACCCCGCTTTCATGAAGGCGAGAGTCGTGGTCGTCGGCGTCGAGAAGCCATTCGGCAAGAGGTGAATGAACTCGAGCAGGCAGTCGCGGCGGGCGGCGCGAAATCCGGACGTGAGATCCGGAATCGGATGGTCCGTGAGGTAGCTCGCCAGCCAGTTCAACGCGGCGTTGCCGACTCGTCTGCCGAGGTTGGCCTGGGTGCGGCTCGATCGAGCGCCCACGACGAGGTCGTAGCGATCGAGGTATGAAACGAGCCGCCGTGCGTCCGCGGGCTGGTGCTGGCCGTCGGCGTCGGCGATCAGCACGAACTGTCCGGTCGCGTTCCGGATGCCGGTCTTGACCGCCGCGCCGTTGCCCTTGTTGTAGGGATGACGAACGACGCGAGCGCCGGCGGTTTCCGCGCGCACCGCGGTGTCGTCGCTCGAGCCGTCGTCGATCACGAGGATCTCGCGCCACCGCCCCACGGCGAGCAGCGCCTGAACGACCGCGCCGACTGACGCCGCTTCGTTGAAGGCGGGGATGACGATCGACGTCTCCGCCACGTTCACGCCGTCAGCCATTAGCCCTGAGCCATCAGCCATCAGCCATCAGCCATTAGCCATTGGCCATTAGTCTGTCCACCGCATGTTCCCAGCTGATCGGTCGTACGCGATCGTACCCGGCGTCGCCGAGCGAGCGCGCGAGTGCGTGATCACCGCGGAGGCGAGTCATGGCATCGGCAATCGCCGGCGGCGTCGGCTCGCAGACCAGGCCGGTCACTCCGTGCTCGACGAATTCGAGCGGTCCGCCGGCATCGGTGGTGGTGACCACCGGCTTGCGGGCGAGGAACGCCTCGAGCGTGACGTAGCCGTAGTCCTCGTCGAAGGGAGGAAACACGACGGCGAGAGCACCGGCGTAGAGAGAGACGAGCGTTTCCTCGTCCACCGGGCCGGTCCAGTTGACGCGGTCTGCGACACCGAGCTCTGCCGCGGTTTTCTCGAGCTGCCCACGGAGGGGCCCCTCGCCGACGATTACCAGCCGTAGCGTGGGCACGTGGACGAGGGCACGGATGATGAGATCGACGCGCTTGTTGGCTTCGAGGCGACCGACCGACAGCATGTAGTCGCCGAACGGGCCCGCGTGCAGGCGTTCGGCGAGCGGCGGTGGATGATACAGCGTCTCGGCGGTGAGACCGTTATAGCGCTGCAACCGCGACGCGGTGTTTCGAGCGATCGCGAACAGGCGCGCCGATTCTCCAAGCACTTCGTTGTCGAGTGCGATCAGACGGTCGCGCAGGCGCACGTCGCGTTCGGTGTGATCGAATTCGCTGTAGGGTGTCCCGAAGAGGTCGTAAATCGCTCGGTAGTGATGGAACAGCCAGGTCACTTTGTGCGGGTGGCGGACGAAATAGGTCGGGAACTTCGTTGCGATCACGGCGTCGATCCGCACGCCGTTCGATTCGGACAGGTCGATCATGCGCCACGCCGCCGCGCTCGTCAGCAGCTCGTCCTTGGGATACCACTTGAAGGGAACTGAGACCTTGTCGGCGCGGTAGCCATGCTTTTGCAACTGGCCGACCAGGCCGCGCACGAGCAGCTCAGCCCCGCCTTGGACGAACGGGACCTGTGCTTCGCAGACGAGGACGGTTTTCATGCGGCGTTGTGGTTGAGGGCGCGGTTTGGGCAAGACCCGGAACCGGTCCGACGCGGCATCGTACACCGACCGGTTCGCAGGACGGTCGGAGCGGTCAAAAAGTGGGTCAAAACCCCTTGGCGATTAAAAGGCGAAAATTTGGCGTAACTTACTGAGGTGCAGGATTTTGCGGTTGACACCATGTGGGCCGTCCTTTACCATCCTCGTGGAAATTTGTGGAGAAAAGTGGACGAAGAATAGAGGCGTGGTGTGTTTAGAGGCCACGAACAGGCCCGTGTCGACGACAAGGGTCGACTCAAGGTGCCGAACGTCTTTCGTTCGCTCCTCGAGTCAAAGTACGGGCGAGAGCTCTTTCTCACCAGCCTCACCGGGGAGTACGCCCGCGTCTACCCGATGCCGGTGTGGCTCGAGATCGAGGAAAAACTCGGGAAGATGCCAACCACCCATCCATCCCGTCTCCGCTTCCTCGATCGCGTGAACTTCTTCGGCCAGGTCGCCGAACTCGACACCCAGGGCCGGCTGCTGATTCCCGCCCGCCTTCGCGAAACCGCCACGATGAGCGGCGATGTCGATGTCCTCGGCCAATACAGCTACCTCGAAGTCTGGAACCACGATCGGTTCCTCCTCAAGCTGCAACGCGACGCGTATACCGATGATGACGCGAAGGCGTTGTCGGAGTTCGGCATCTGATGATGCACATCCCCGTCATGACCGCCGAAGCGCTCCAGCATCTCCGCCCGGAGCAGGGCGGCCTGTTCGTCGATTGCACCGTCGGACTGGGCGGCCATTCCCGCGCCTTGCTCGAGGCCGGCGCCACCCGCGTCATCGGGTTCGATCGCGACCCGGTGGCGCTCGCCCACGCCCGCGAATCGCTCGCCCCCTGGGGCGACCGCGTCGAGCTGGTGCACGCTGATTATCGCGCGATTGATGCCGTTCTCGATGAGCGTCGCATCGATCGCATCGACGGCGCCCTGGCCGACCTCGGCGTGTCGTCCATGCAGTTCGACGCGCCCGGCCGCGGCTTCAGTTTCCAGCGCGACGAGCCGCTCGACATGCGCATGGATCAGACCACTGGCGACACCGCCGCGGATCTCGTCGCCCGCTCGACCGAACGCGATCTCGCTGACGCCATCTTCCAGTTCGGGGAAGAGCGCTTTTCGCGCCGCATCGCGCGGCTGATCGTGGAAACGCGCCACGAGACGCCGATCGACACGACCGGCCGGCTCGCGGCGCTGGTCCGGCGCGCGGTGCCGCACCGCGGCTACCAGCGCATCGATCCCGCGACCCGAACCTTTCAGGCGCTGCGCATCTGGGTCAACGGCGAGCTCGACGGTCTCGACCGTTTCGTCGACGTCGCCGTGCGCCGCCTCCGCACGGCCGCACGACTGGTCGTCATCACCTTCCACTCGCTCGAGGATCGTATCGTCAAGCACACGCTTCGCGCCCTGCAACAGCGCGACGGCTTGGTCAGGGTGCTGACGAAGAAGCCGATCGTCGCCGGCGACGACGAGCTGGCGCGGAACCCGCGCGCCCGCAGCGCCAAGCTTCGCGCGGCTGAAAGGATGGCCTGATGGAGCCCTTCGAATACGCCGTCAAGAAGGACGTCCGCAACAATCCGATTGTCCGCGAAGTTGACGAGGCGCGGCAGCGCGATCTCTGGAAGTCGGTCGGCGTCGCCGGATTTCTCGTGCTGGTGCTGCTGTTCTCGGCGTGGCAGCACTTCGAACTGCTCCGGCACGGCTACGAGATCGAGTCGATGAAGCGGCAGAGCGCGGCCGAAGACGAAGCCGGCCGGCGTCTGCGTCTCGAGATCGAAGCCCTGCGCTCGCCGAAACGGATTGAAGCGCTTGCCACCGGAACGCTCCATCTCGTCGCGCCGGCGCGCGGCGAAGCGATCGTGATTGAGCGCGCGAAGCCGGCAGATCCGCCGGCGAAATCGATCGTTGCGTCGCGGTGATGAAAACTCCGGCGTCCACGAACTGGCACAGCTCGCTTTTACGGCGTCTCAGCGTCGTGTCGGTGGTGCTCGGCCTGTGGGTCGGCGGCATCGAGGCGCGACTCGTCTTCCTTCAGGTCTTCCGGCACGCCGACCTGGTGGCGCGGGCAGGACGTCAGCAGGAGCGCACCCAGTTCCTGCCCGCCAAGCGCGCCGACATCCTCGATCGGCACGGCCGTGTCCTCGCGATGAGCGTCGACGCCGACACGATCATCGCGGTGCCGAGCGAGATCGACGAGGTCAAAACGACCGTCGCGAAGCTGTGTGTCGCCTTCGGCGATTGCACCAACAAAGAGCGCCAGGCACTCACCGAGAAGCTGGGCAAGTCGAAGCAGTTCGCGTACGTCCGTCGCCAGATCGCGCCTGATGTCGCGCGCCGGATCGCCGACCTCAACCTCGACGGCATCGGCTCGGTCAAGGAGAGCAAGCGCTTCTACCCGAACCGCGAGCTCGCTGCGCACCTGCTTGGGTACGTCGGCATCGACAACCGCGGACTGAGCGGCATCGAATCGACCTACGACTCGAAAATCCGCGGCAAGGTCGGCACCGTCATCGTGCAGACCGACGCCAAGCACCAGGCGTACGCCCGTTTCGAGCAGCCGCCGACGACCGGCTCGACCGTCGAGCTGACCATCGACGAATACCTGCAGCATGTCGCCGAACGCGAGCTGCACGCAGGTGTGCTGCAGAACCGCGCCGTCGGCGGCACCGCCATCATCATGAATCCCCACACCGGTGAGATTCTGGCGATGGCCAACGAGCCGACGTTCAATCCGAACGCCTATCGCGAATACGAGGACGAGGATCGGCGCAACCGCGCCGTGCAGGATCTCTACGAACCGGGATCGACGTTCAAGCTGGTAACCGTGTCCGCCGCAATCGAAGAACGCGTGATGCCGATCACCTTCATGATCGACACACACCCGGGGATCCTGCACATCTTTGGTCGGCCCAAGCCGGTCACCGAAGCCAGCCATCACGACTACGGCGTGCTGTCGATGGCTGACGTGATCATCCATTCGAGCAACATCGGCGCGATCAAGATTGGCTTCAAGGTGGGCGCCGAGCGGCTCAGCCGCTACGTCGAGCGTTACGGTTTTGGCCATCCCGTCTCGACGGACTTTCCCAGTGAGAGCCCCGGCATCGTCTGGCCGGTCGACAAGTTGAACGAAAGCGCGCTGGCTTCGGTGTCGATGGGTTATCAGGTTGGCGTCACCGCGCTGCAGATGTTGACGGCGGTGAGCTCCGTCGCCAACGGCGGCGAGATGGTGCAACCACACGTCGTCCGCGCCATCTATAGCGACAACCGCCGATACGCCGTGCCACCGAAGGTCGTTCGCCGAACCATCACGCCGGAAACCGTCGCCACGCTCACCGAGATCATGGAAGGCGTCGTCGATCGCGGTACTGCGCGCACCGCGCAGATTCCCGGCTATACGGTTGCCGGCAAGACCGGCACCGCGGCCAAACTAGTCAACGGCCACTATTCGACCACGGACTACAACTGCTCGTTCGTCGGGTTCATTCCGTCGCGCAATCCGGAGCTCGCGATCATCGTCGTCACCGACTCGCCGCATGCGGGACTGAATACCGGCGGACCGGTGTCGGGTCCGGTGTTCAAGCGGATTGCCGAGGCCGCGCTTCCATATCTCGGGATCGGTCCGACGATTAATCCGTCGGCGCCCGTGCTCGTCGCGGCCCAGAACAACGTTGAGCCGCCCACGGGCGGCGATTCGCCCCGGGTCAGCTTCGTGACTGACGAACCGTCCGGGACGGTGCCGAACCTCGAGGGACTGAGCGCGCGCGACGCCGTGCGTCAGCTGGTGACGCTCGGACTGAATCCACGTCTCTCCGGCGACGGCGTGGTCGTTTCGCAAAATCCGCCGCCAGGTACGCCGATTGAACCCGACGGTCTCTGCCGTCTGGTGCTCGAACGTCAACCGGCGCGGCATCCGGCCCGCGCAACGCAGCCATGACCTGGGCCGATCTGCAGACGGCGCTGGTCGGTTACGGTCTCGCCGCCGGCGTGACGACGCCGGGCGCCGATGTCGTGATTACCGGCGTGGCCTACGACTCGCGCCTCGTCGCGGCCGGCCAGGTGTTTGTCGCGCTGAAAGGACTCCACGCGGATGGCACCGCCTTCGCCCGCCAGGCGATCGAACGCGGCGCCGCGGTGATCGTTTCCGAACAGCCCGCATTGAGCGGCATCCGAGTCCCCTGGGTCGTCGTCAACGACGCGCGGCTTGCGCTGGCGATACTGGCGACCGCGTTCTACCGCGATCCGAGCAGTGAGATGCGGGTCGTCGGCATCACCGGGACCAACGGAAAAACGACCACCGCGTACTTGCTCGCGGCAATTTTCGAGGCGGCGGGTGTCCGATCCGGCCTGCTCGGGACCGTCGGATATCGAATCGGCGACACGACGCGCGAGGCGACTCGGACCACGCCCGAGGCCCCCGAGGTCCAGGCTCTGCTTCGCGAGATGGTGGACCGCGGTTGCGGCGCGTGCGCCATGGAAGTGTCCTCGCATGCGTTGTCGCTCAGGCGTGTAGACGGCATCACCTTCGCCGCGGCGGTGTTCACGAACCTGACCCGCGACCATCTCGACTTCCACGCTGACATGGACGAGTACTTCCGTGCCAAGCGTCGGCTGTTCGAAATGCTGCCGCACGACGCCCCGAGTCTCCTCAACGTGGACGATCCGCGCGGCTCGTCACTCTTCGACGTCGGCGGCCGGCCGGTCACCTACGGCATCAATCGGCCCGCCGACATTTCACCCGGCCCACTATCGTTTTCGCTCGACGGGTTGTCGTTCGACGTGCGGACGCCACGCGGGACGCTGCACGTTCGTTCGAAGCTGGTCGGGCGGCCCAATGTCTACAACGTGCTCGCGGCGGTCTCCACCGCGGTCGCGCTTGATGTGCCGTTCGACGCGATCGAACGCGGACTCCAGGGACTCGAAGGCGTTCCCGGCCGCTTCCAAAAGGTGTCTGGCGCGAACGACGAGGTCACCGTCATCGTCGACTACGCGCACACCGACGATGCGCTGCGCAACCTGCTCGAAACGGCGCGGCCGCTCACCCGCGGTCGGCTCGTCACGGTATTCGGCTGCGGCGGTGATCGCGATCGCACGAAGCGGCCGTTGATGGGCGTGGTCGCGGGGCGATTGAGCGACGTCATCGTGATCACGTCGGACAACCCGCGCAGTGAGGATCCCGGCCGAATCATCGAGGAGATCCAGCGGGGCATCACGCCCGACACGCGCAAGGACACAGGACAGCCGCTGATCGCGATCGTCGATCGTCGCGCGGCGATCGCGCGGGCGATCGAGATCGCGCGGCCCGGCGATCTGGTGCTCATCGCCGGCAAGGGACACGAGAAATACCAGGTGATTGGCGACCGCGTGCTGCCGTTTGACGACGTTGAGGTGGCGCGCGAGGCGCTGGCGCGGCGGCGCACGAAATCGGGCGTGGTATGACGCCGGGTTCGGCGGAAACGGCAATCCCGCTCGTTGCCCAATGGGTGGCGGACGGGACGGGCGGCGTGATTGTGCAGGGTGATCCGGCGCGGCAATTCGCGAACGTGTCGATCGATACGCGCACGTTGACGCCCGGCGATCTATTTATCGCCATTCGTGGTGACCGCTTCGACGGCAGCGAGTTCGCCGGCGCGGCGATCGCGGCCGGTGCGGGCGGCGTCGTGGTTCCGCGCGGGTGGGCGGCGCGCAGTGGCCGACCTTGGTCGGCCACTCGGGTGAAGCAAGAGGCCATTCGGACGGAGCAAGAGACTATTCGAGCAGAGCAAGCTCCGCCCCTGCGAGAAGGTGGCGCGATCGAGTCGGTCGTGATCGAAGTGGACGATACGACCACGGCGCTGCAGCGGTTGGGACGCGCGGTTCGTCGCGCATCGGGAACGAAAGTCGTGGCCATTACCGGAAGCGCGGGAAAGACCACGACCAAGGAAGTGACGAGCGAGTTTCTCGCGGCGCGGTACCGGGTCATTCGAAACCGCGGGAACTTGAACAACCACATCGGCCTGCCACTGTCGCTCATCGAGTTGAGGCAGCGGCCGGAGATCGCTGTCGTCGAATTGGGGATGAACCACGCTGGTGAGATCAGCACGCTGACCCGGCTCGCCGAACCCGACGTCCGGGTATGGACCAATGTGGGCGAAGCCCACCTGGGCTTTTTCGCCTCGCTCGACGCCATCGCCGATGCCAAGGCGGAGATTCTCGAGGGCGCCGCCGCCTCGACCGTGCTCGTTGCGAACGCCGACGACGAGCGGATTACGGCGCGGACGGGTGGCTTTGCCGGACGGACTGTGACCTTTGGCGTCGAGCACGATGCCGACGTCAGGGCGCGTGACGTGATCGACAGGGGCATCGAAGGCGTGGAGGCGCGGGTCACGACCGCCAAGGGCGAGATCGACCTTCGCTCGCCGCTGATCGGCCGGGGCAATCTGTCGAACGTATTGGCGGCGGCGGCGGTGGCATTGGAGTGTGACGTCCCGTTGGACGTGATTCGCGATCGGGCCGCGCACCTGAAACCGGCGGCGCATCGCGGCGAGGTGGTTCGTCTGCGCGATCACGTGACCGTGATCGACGACAGCTACAACGCAAACCCGACTGCCACCAGGCGCGCACTCGAAGTTCTGGCCGGAAGCTCGGCCGGCCGTCGGGTTGCGGTGCTCGGCGAGATGCTCGAACTCGGCGCTCGAGCCGTGGATTTGCACGAAGAGGTCGGCCGCGCTGCTGCGACAGCGCCGGTGGATCTGCTATTCGCGGTCGGCGGGACGCCGGCGGCAGCGCTCGCCGGCGCCGCGATCGCGTCCGGAATGTCCGCCGACAGCGTGCGGCACTACGCCACCAGCGACGCGGCTGCCGACGCGGTTGCGGCGGTGGTGCAACCGGGCGATCTGGTGCTGGTGAAAGGCTCGCGCGGTATCAGAACGGATCGCGTGGTCGATCGGTTGAAGGCGGAGCGGACCTGATGCTGTATCAGCTGCTGTACCGCTTTCACACTTATCCATCGTTGTCGGTGTTGAACGTGACGCGATACATCACCTTCCGCACTGCGGCGGCGACGCTCTCGGCGCTGGCGATCAGCCTGGTGTTCGGACCGTTGCTGATTCGCAAGCTGCGCGAGTTCCAGATCGGACAGGTGGTGCGGTCGGACGGACCGCAGAGTCACCGGCCCAAGGCCGGTACGCCGACGATGGGTGGATTGCTGATTCTGGCGGCGGCGCTGGTGCCGACGTTGTTGTGGGCGGATCTCACGAATTCGTACGTGTGGATTGCAGTGCTGACAACCGCGGGATTCGGTGCGATCGGCTTTGCCGACGACTACCTGAAGATCGTCCGTCGTTCGCATCATGGTCTGCTGCCGCGCTACAAGATGGGATTTCAGATCCTGATCGCAGTGGCGGTTGGCGGCGTGCTCCTGTACCTGCAGTACAAGGGCCTCTATAGCACCCGGCTGGTCTTTCCGTTCTTCAAGAACCTGATCCCGGATCTCGGCTACGGCTACCTGATCTTCGCGGTGTTCGTCCTGGTGGCCGAGTCGAACGCCGTCAACCTGACCGACGGCCTCGACGGTCTCGCGATCAGCGTGTTCGCCATCGCGGCCAGCGCCTACACCGCGCTGGCCTACGTCACCGGCCACCGCGTCTTCGCCGAGTACCTGCTGCTGGTCCGCTTTCCGCAGGCCGCGGAGCTGACGGTGTTCTGTGGCTCACTGGTGGGCGCCTCGCTCGGATTCCTCTGGTACAACTCGTACCCCGCCGAAATTTTCATGGGCGACGTCGGCTCGCTGGCGCTTGGCGCCGCGCTCGGCATCGTTGCGATTCTGATCAAGCAGGAACTGCTGCTGCCGATCGTCGGTGGCATCTTCGTGCTCGAGGCGCTGTCGGTGGTGATGCAGGTCTCGTACTTCAAGGCCACCGGCGGCAAGCGCGTCTTCCGCATGGCGCCGCTCCACCATCACTTCGAGTTGAGCGGGTGGAGCGAGCCGAAGGTGATCACGCGTTTCGTGATTCTCGGAATCATTTTCTCGTTGTGCAGTCTGGCGACGCTGAAACTTCGTTAGGGACAGGGCTGAGGATAGAACAGGCAGTGGGATTCGACGTCGCACACAAACGGGTGACCGTGGCCGGAGCGGCCCGCAGCGGGCTGGCCGCCGCGGAGCTGCTGGCGCGCCGCGGCGCGCGCGTGACCTTGTCGGACGCGAGATCGTCGCTGCCCGAGGCGGATCACCTGCGCTCGCTCGGGATCGCGCTCGAGCTGGGCGGTCACACGCGCCAGACCTTCGTCGATGCCGACCTCGTGGTGCTGAGTCCCGGGGTGCCCCCCGATCAGCCGGTGATTCAGGCCGCGCGTGACCAGGGAATTCCAGTGATCGCGGAGATCGAGCTCGCGTCGCGCTGGCTGCAAGGCAAGGTGATCGCGATCACCGGCACCAAAGGCAAATCGACGACCACCACCCTGACAGGCCGGATGCTGGCGGCAGCCGGCTTCAAGGTAGCGGTCGGCGGCAACATCGGCGCGCCGCTGAGTGCGCAGGTATCCGACTCGACGCCAGACACGTTTCACGTCGTCGAGGCAAGCAGCTTTCAGCTCGAGCAGATCGACACGTTCCACCCGTGGATCGCGGTGATGTTGAATTTCTCGCCCGACCACCTCGACCGCCACGTTGATGTCGAGTCGTACGGCGCGGCCAAAGCGCGGATCTTCGAGAACCAGGACGCCGGCGATTTCGCCGTGATCAACGCCGACGACCCGGGCGTCCTGGCGCTGGCGCGCCATGCACGCGCCACCACCCGGCTGTTCTCGCGCGCCGGCGCGATCGCCGACGGCACGATTGTCGATGACGGCTGGATCGTCGATCGCCGCGGCGCCAGCACAACGCGTCTGGTACCGCTGAACGCCATTCATCTGCTCGGTCCACATCTGGTCAACGACGTGATGGCGGCAGCCACGGTCGGGGCGATCGCCGGCGCGCCTCGCGAGGCGATGACCGCCGCTCTCGATGGCTTTCACGGCCTCGAGCACGCCATGGAACTGGTCGCCGATGTCGGCGGCGTCCGGTTCGTGAACGACTCGAAGGCGACCAACGTCGAGTCGGCGCTGCGCTCGATCGAGAGCTTCGACCGTGATCTGGTCGCAATCATCGGCGGACGTTTCAAAGGCGGCGATCTGCGGTTGTTGCGCGGGCCGCTCGAGGAGCGCGGCAAGGCCGTGGTGGCGATTGGCGAAGCGCGTCCACTTGTGCGCGACGCACTCGACGGCGCGGTGGAGGTGTACGAGGCGGAGACGCTTGGTCAGGCGGTGGCGCGTGCCTACGAGTTGGCACAGCCGTCAGGAACCGTGCTGCTGGCGCCGGCGTGCGCGAGCTTCGACATGTTTCGGGACTATGCGGAACGTGGTCGCCGCTTTCGCGAAGAGGTGGAACGGCTACAGAGGATGGCTAATGGCTAATGGCTGATGGATATGGTCGATGGTCGGTTTCAACCATCGGGCATTAGCCATCAGCCCTTAGCCATCAGCCATGGCGGTGTTTTTAGTACTGAGCGGTGAACAGTCGTCAGTCGGTTCTCGCGGTTGAGGACTGACTGCTGGGAACCCAGGCTGCCCCGGTCTGGGAAGTTGGTGCCTCGGCCCGAGGCCGACTGATGACTGTTGACCGCTCAGCGCAATCGTAATGCGAAGCCGAGGATAGTTTCGGACCGAACGACCGGGAGCTTTAGGCGCGGAACAAATGGCGAGAAAACTGAAATCCGACAAGGTGCTCTTCCTGGCCACCATCCTCCTGGTGGCCCTGAGCATTGTCATGGTCTACAGCGCGTCGGCGCCGATTGCGCTCGAACGCTACGGCCGAGGCTCGCGTTTCCTGATTACGCAGGCGATGTGGTCGGTCCTCGGCATGGCGATTCTGTCGGTCGTGATGAGGATCGACTACCGCACCTACCGTGAGCCGACCTTCATCTGGAGCGCGCTGGGCCTGGTAACGCTGGCACTGCTGGCGGTGTATTTCCGTGCACCCGTGAACGGCGCGAGACGCTGGTTCGGTGTCGGCAGCCTCGGTGTGCAACCGTCGGAGCTGGCCAAGCTGGTGGCGATCGTGTTCATCGCCGCTCTGCTCGAACGCCGCATGCACCGCATCGACGAAGTCACGTACTCGGTTCTGCCGATCGCGATCGTCGTGCTCGGCCTGGTCGCGCTGATTTTGCCGGAGCCCGACTTTGGAACCTCGATGTCGATCCTGCTGGTCGCAGCGGTGATGGTGTTCGCAGCAGGGCTGAGCTATCGCTACGTGATCGGCGCGTTCCTGTGCGCCCTCCCCGCGATTTATATAGTGGTGATGGGCTCGGCTTACCGACGTCGCCGCACCCTCGCGTTCCTGAACCCTTGGGACGATCCGCTCGGCGACGGCTTCCAGATCATTCAGTCGCTGATCGCGGTCGGCACCGGCGGAGTGACCGGCAAGGGAATCATGAACGGCGTGCAGAAACTGTTCTACTTGCCCGAGCCCCACACCGACTTCATCTATTCCGTGATTTCAGAGGAACTGGGCCTGATCGGCGCCACCGCCGTCCTCGCCTGCTTCTGCGTGGTGACGTGGCGCGGACTGCGAGTGTCGATGCGCGCTCCCGACCAGTTCGGATCCTTTCTCGCGCTCGGGCTCACGATGATGGTCGCCGTGCAGGCGTTCATCAATATCAGCGTCGTGCTCGGCTTGTTGCCGACCAAAGGTATTCCGCTGCCGTTTGTCAGCGCCGGCGGTTCGTCATTGCTCATCAACCTGATCGGCATGGGCATCTTGTTGAACGTATCGCAGCACGTGTCCTCCGAGGCATGACGAATGACGTCATCCCTCCGAGTGGTGATCGCCGGCGGCGGCACCGGTGGTCATTTGTATCCGGGCATCGCGGTGGCGAACGAACTGTTGATGCGCAGACCCGATGCACAGGTGACGTTCGCCGGGACGGCACACGGCATCGAGTCGAGAGTGGTGCCGCGCGAAGGCTTCGAGCTGGATCTGATTCGAAGCCGCGGAGTGAAAGGCAAGTCGCTGGCCGATCGACTGGGCGGCGCGTCGCTCGTCCCGCTCAGCCTGCTCGATGGCTGGAGGATCGTTTCCGCGCGGCAGCCCGATCTCGTAATCGGTGTCGGCGGCTACAGCTCGGGGCCGGTGGTCATGGTGGCGGCGCTCCGCGGCGTGCCCACCATGCTGCTCGAGCAGAACGCGGTGCCGGGGCTGACCAACCGGCTGCTCGCGCGGTTCGTGAAGGCGGCGGCGGTGACGTTCGATTCGACGCAGGCGTTTTTCGGGGAGAAGACGTTCGTCAGCGGTAACCCGGTTCGCCCGGAATTCTTTGCCGCGGGTGGGCCAGATCAGGAGTCGGAACGCGATGAACAGGCGTCCGTCACACGGGTCTTAGTTTTTGGCGGCTCTCAGGGCGCGCACGCAATCAACCTGGCCATGGTGGAGGCAGCATCGCAGCTGGCGACCGGCGGTCCCTCTCTTCGTCTCGCCCACCAGACGGGGGAACGAGACCTGGAAATGGTCCGCACCGCTTACCGGCAGGCCGGGCTTCAGGCCGATGTCGAACCGTTCTTCTACGACATGGGCCGGCAGCTCGGCATCGCCGACCTGATCGTCTGTCGCGCGGGTGCGACGACGCTGGCGGAAGTGACCGCGGCGGGGAAGGCGGCGATTCTGATTCCGCTGCCGACCGCGACCGACGATCACCAGCGGCGTAACGCCGAGGCGCTGGCCGCAGCCGGCGCCAGCGAGCTGCTGTTGCAACAAGACGTGTCGGGGCGCGTGCTGGCGACGCGGATACAGGCGCTCGCTGGTGACCCCGAACGCCGGCGGCGGATGAGCGTGGCGGCGCGCTCGTTGGCCAGGCCGGATGCCGCGCGCGTGATCGTCGATCGCGCGCTGGCATTGGCGGCGAAACAGTAGGGCGGGAGACGGTATTTGCTGGGCAAGACCAGGCATGTGCACTTTGTCGGAATTGGCGGCATCGGGATGAGTGGCATCGCCGAACTGCTTGCCAATCTCGGCTACGTCGTCAGCGGATCCGACGAGCGCCGCTCGACGACCACCGACCGCCTGGCGACGCTCGGGATTCGGATCGCGCTCGGACACGGCGCGGCGAATGTCGGTGACGCGGATGTGGTGGTGATCTCGTCGGCGGTGCGGCCGACGAATCCGGAAGTGACCGAGGCGAGCCGGCGCCAGATTCCGGTGATTCCGCGAGCGGAGATGCTGGCGGAGCTGATGCGGCTCAAGTCCGCCGTCGCGGTGGCTGGGGCACACGGCAAGACGACGACGACCTCGATGATCGCGCTGGTGCTGGAACGCGCCGGTCTCGATCCGACGGCGGTGATCGGCGGGCGGTTGAGCGCCTTCGGCAGCAACGCTCGGCTGGGCGCCGGCGAATTGATGGTGGTGGAAGCGGACGAGAGCGATCGCTCGTTCCTGAAATTGTTTCCGACAATAGCTGTGATTACGAACATCGACCACGAGCATCTCGAAAACTACGGCAGCTTCGACGACCTCCAGCAGGCATTCGTCGATTTTGCCAACAAGGTGCCGTTCTATGGCGCGGTGGTGGCGTGCCTGGACGACGCCAACCTTGCTGCGGTCGTGCCGCGGATGACCCGTCGCGTCGCCACGTATGGCCTGGACGCGCCAGACGCCGACATCACGGCGACTGACATTTCGCTCGGGCCGCTCAGTGCCACCGCGACTGTCCAGCGCCGGGTTCGAGCGCGTGCCGGATCGGCCGAGACGTCGGGTGCCGGCACCGAGACGCTTGGCCTGCTCCAGCTCGCCGTTCCGGGGCGCCACAACCTGCAGAACGCGCTGGCGGCTGTGGCGGTCGGTCTCGAGCTCGGGCTTTCATTCGATCGAATCGCTGCCGGGATGCGCGATTTCCGCGGCGCCGAAAGGCGCTTCGACGTCCGGGGCGAGCCGAACGGCGTTCTGGTCGTCGACGACTATGGACATCACCCGACCGAAGTCGCCGCGGTCCTTGCCGCAGCGCGAACGTTCAACCGCCGGGTCATCGTCGCATTTCAGCCGCATCGTTTCAGCCGTACCGCGGCGTTGATGGACGCCTTCGGTCCGTCACTCTCGGGCGCCGATCGGGTGGTGCTTACCGACATTTATTCAGCCGGCGAGGATCCCATTCCCGGCGTCACGCTCGAGGCGCTGGCGGCAGCGGTTCGCCGCAGCATCACCGTTCCGCTCGACGTCGTGCCGCGAGTAGACGATGTGGTCGAGACGCTGGTGCGTATCGCGCGCCCCGGCGATCTGGTGATCACGCTCGGTGCCGGCTCGATCGGCGGCGTGCCGGACCGTCTCGTCGCCGCGCTGGAGCAGCAGGCGCATGTGCCCCAGGCCAGCGACGCGCGCTCCAGTTCGAGCAACGCAGCCCGGTCCGCAGCCGACAACGGAGATCCGTCGTGACTGCGATTGCCGCGCCGGCCGATCGCCGATTCCGTCGTGCTCACGTCAAACCCGGGCGCCGCAGGCGCGACTGGCGCGCGTTGGTCGGACCGGTGCTGCGGTACGCCGTGGTCACGCTGCTGTTGTCGTACGGCGCCTATCGGTTGTCGGGCGTCGCCGCCTCGGCGCACATGCTGCAGATCGATCGCATCGTGGTGCGTGGCAACGACCGGCTCTCGCAAGGCGAAGTCCTCGCGGTGTTGAACGGCCTTCGCGGTCAGAGCGTGATGTGGACCGACCTCGACTCGTGGCGGCGGCGTCTGCTCGCGTCGCCGTGGGTGCGCGACGCGGCGCTGCGCCGCGCCCTGCCTTCGACCATCGAAGTGATGATTGTCGAACGCCGCCCGATCTGTATTGGTCGCATCAACGGCGAGATGTATCTGGTGGACGAACGCGGCGTGATCGTCGACCAATACGGGCCGCAGTACGCGGACCTCGATCTGCCGATCGTCGACGGCCTCTCGGCCACCCAGTCAGACACAGGCTTGATGACTGACGAATCGCGCGCCGAGCTCGCGGCCCGCCTGATTGCGGCGCTGAAAGCGAAACCCGATGTGGCGCGGCGCCTGTCGCAGATTGACGTCAGCGACCTGCACAACGCGTCGGTGATTCTGACCGGCGACAGCGCCCGCATTCAGCTCGGGGACGACCAGTTCCTGTCGCGGCTGCAGTCGTACCTGACCCTGGCGGACGCGCTCCGCGAACGCATGGCGGACATCGACTACGTGGACTTGCGATTCGACGACCGGATTTACGTCCGTCCCGTTGCGGCTTCCGAGGCGCGACGGGGCAAACCTGGCGTGGGCCATCCGCAATGATGCGACGCGCGCGCGGGTCGTCCGCCGGCGGAAAGAACAGCGCGCAGGTGGCAGCACCTGCGGTTTGGGGGATTTCGAGTGGCACGTAAAGAGCGATATCTGGTCGGGCTGGACGTCGGCACGTCGAAGGTGACCGCGGTCGTCGGCGAGGTGCTCGACGGCGACGGACTCGACATCGTCGGCCTCGGCGTGGCCGAGTCGCGCGGCATCAGGCGCGGGGTCGTGGTCAATCTCGAGGCCGCGGTCGATTCGATCAAGAAGGCGATCGAAGAAGCCGAGCTGATGGCCGGCGTCGAGATCGATTCGGTCCATCTGGCGCTGTCCGGTCCCCACATCAAAGGCTTCAACAGCCGCGGCGTGATCGCGGTGGCCGGCAAGAACCGCGAGATCACGCGCGAGGACGTGCGGCGCGCGATCGACGCCGCCAAGGCGGTGTCGCTGCCGACCGGCCGCGAGATCCTCCACGTGCTGCCGCAGGATTTCGTCGTCGACGAGCAGGACGGCATCGGCGCCCCGGTCGGCATGACCGGCGCCCGTCTCGAGGTCAACGTCCACATCGTCACCGGCAGTCAGAGCTCGACCCAGAATATCGTCGCCTGCGTCAACCGCGCCGGCGTTACCGTGGCCGAGACTGTCGTCGAGCAGCTGGCGGCGAGCGAGTCGGTGCTGACCGCGGACGAGAAGGAACTCGGGGTCGCGCTGGTTGATATCGGCGGCGGGACCACCGATATCGCCATTTACGAGCGCGGCAGCCTGTGGCACACGGCGGTGATCGGCGTCGGCGGCGACCATTTCACCAACGACATTGCGGTGGGCCTGCGCACGCCGGTGCCCGACGCCGAAAAAATCAAGCGCAAGTGCGGCTGCGCGCTGTCGAGCATGGTTGACGAGGACGAAACCATGGAGGTTGCCAGCGTCGGCGGCCGGAAACCCCGCGTGATCGCGCGGCGCATCCTATCCGAGATTCTGCAGCCGCGCGCCGAAGAAATCTTCCATCTGGTGTGGGACGAGATCCGGCGTGCCGGGTACGAGAAGAGCCTGAACTCCGGGATCGTACTGACCGGCGGCGGTGCGATTCTCGACGGCATGCCCGAGATCGCCGAGCAGATCTTCGACCTGCCAATCCGGCGCGGCTGTCCCGCCGGGGTCGGCGGTCTTGCCGATCACGTCAACAGCCCGACCTTCGCTACCGGCGTCGGTCTGGTGCTCTATGGGTATCGCAATTTTTTAGGTGAATCCCGTGTGCCGGCCGGCGCGGGAGCGTTCGTGCGGGTGGCCGGACGGCTGCGGGGGTTGTTCAGAGAGTTTTTCTAGACGGGCCAGGGCCCGTTCGACAGGAGCGACGAATGGATGATTACAAGGATGCCGATCTGATGGCCGACGTCACACGCCTGAGGCTGCAGCTCGAGGAAGAAGGGAGCGCCGGCGCGCGCATCAAGGTGATTGGCGTGGGCGGCGGCGGTAGCAACGCCGTGAATCGCATGGTCCGCGTCGGACTCGACGGCGTCGAGTTCATGGTGGCCAACACCGATCGCCAGGCGCTGGCCGCAAACGCCGCGCCGATCAAGATTCAGATCGGCAGCAAGCTGACCAAAGGGCTCGGCGCCGGTGCCGACCCCAACGTCGGCCGGCACGCCGCGCTCGAGGATACCGAGAAAATCATCCAGGCCCTCGACGGCGCCGACATGATCTTCGTCACCACCGGTCTCGGTGGCGGCACCGGTACCGGAGCCGCGCCGGTGATTGCCAGCCTGGCCAGCGAACTTGGCGCGCTGACGGTGGCGGTCGTCACCAAGCCGTTCAAGTTCGAGGGCAAGAAACGGCTCATTCAAGCCGAGCGCGGCCTCGAAGCGCTGCGCGACTGCGTCGACACGATCATCACCATCCCCAACGAGCGGCTGTTGACGATCATCGATCGAACGACGCCGATGACCGAGGCGTTCGCCACGGCGGATGATGTGCTGCGGCAGGCGATCCAGGGAATCTCGGATCTGATTCTGGTTCCGGGGTTGATCAACCTCGACTTCGCCGACGTCAAGACCATCATGTCGGGAATGGGCCTGGCGATGATGGGCACCGGTGTCGCCGAAGGGCCGGACCGCGCCATCGAGGCCGCCCGCCGCGCGATTTCGAGTCCGTTGCTCGAGGGCGCGTCGGTCAATGGCGCGCGCGGAGTGATCATCAACGTCACCGGCGGTCCCGACCTGTCGCTGGTCGAAGTCAGCGAAGCGTCCTCGATCGTGCAGGAGGCCGCCGACGAGGACGCCAACATCATCTTCGGCGCGGTCGTCGATCCATCCTTGAAGGGCAAGGTCAAGATCACCGTGATCGCGACCGGCTTCGGACCGGCGGTCGCGGTGCGGCCGGCGTCCACCACCGGTGCGCACACTCCCGTCGACATGTCGCTCTACGCCGAGCACACCCGCATCCGAGCCGACAGTGTCGCCGAAGCGGCGGCGGCAGCGATCGCGGCGTCGCCGCGTCTGTCCATCGCCCGGCGGCCACTACTGGATCTACCGATGTCTGCAATCGGCTCCGGCGGGGCCGCAGCTCCGACTGCCGGCACGACAGGTTACGCGACACCGCCCGCGTCGCCCGCCGCGACCAGCGCCGCCGGATCGACGCTCGCTTCCGCCGGCGGCGCGATGACGCAGGCTGAACCGTCGATGGGTCTCGACGAGATGCGCAAGCTCGAGCTGGAGCCGGACTTCGACGAGGGTTCGAACTTCGATGTGCCTGCGTTCCTGCGCCGGCAGGAGATGTGAGCGGCCAGGGCCGTTTCCGCCAGGAGACGGCCTAATCGGACCCTGGCCGGTGTTCCCGATGGTAGAGTAGATAGATCCACGGCACCTGGGAGCGCCGGCGTCTGAGCGTCAGGGCCCGGATCACATCAGCCCGCTCGGGGGCGGCCGGTTCGTCAGCACTATCGCATGAAATCCTGGGAACAGAGCGAGCGCGCACGCGAGACCCTTTCGAAGGAAGTCGGTTACACCCGGAAGCCGCACGGCGGTCGCCTGCGCATTGCGCTGGCCTTTCCCAACACCTACTGGGTCGGGATGTCGAACCTCGGCTTCCAGACCATCTACAAACTCTTCAACGCCGAAGACGACATTGTCTGCGAGCGATTCTTTCTGCCGCCGAAGCAGGAACTGGCAGCGTTGTCGGCGAGCCGCGCTCCGCTGCTGACCCTCGAGTCGCAGACCCCCGTCTCCGACTTTGACATCATCGCGTTCTCGGTCTCGTTCGAGTGGGACTACGTGAACGTCCTGACGCTCCTGCGGCTCGCCGGCCTGCCGAGTTATGCGGCGGAACGCAGCTTGCGCCATCCGCTCGTGATTGTTGGCGGCGCCGTCACCTTCGTGAATCCCGAGCCGCTGGCGCCCTTCGCGGACGTGATCGCCGCGGGCGAAGGCGAGGCGCTGGTTCCCGGCCTGAGTCGCGCTTTCTCCGCTGCGACCGATCGCGCCGATCTGTTACGGCTGCTGTCGGTCGAGCGCGGCTTCTACGTGCCGTCGCTGTACGAACCGGAATACGCAGCGGACGGCACCATGACCGGGTGGTCCGTGCGGCCCGGCGTGGATGCGCCGGTACCGGTGCGGAAGGCGGCGCTGCGGACGACCGAGGCTGTCGATCCGCCGGCGACCGGCATTTTCACCCCGGACACCGAATTCGGATCGCGATTCCTGGTCGAGGTCGTTCGCGGGTGCGCGAACCTGTGCCGCTTCTGCTGGGCCGGCTACAACTACCTGCCGGTGCGCTCGTTTCCAACCGAACGGATCCTCGAGCTCGCCGAAGCCGCGCGCGTCCACTCGAACCGGATCGGGCTGGTGTCGATCGCGCTGTGCGACCACCCCGATATCGAGCGGATTCTGGCAAGGCTGCTCGAGATGGGCTACGGCATCAGTCCGGCCTCGCTTCGCCTCGACGATCTGACTGAGTCGATCGTCCGCGTGCTGCACGCCAGCGGCGAACGCACGATCACGATCGCGCCGGAAACCGGGTCCGACCGCCTGCGCCGGGTGATCAACAAGACGGTCACCAACGACGAGATTCTCGATCGGGCGGATCTGATTTTCGCGAGCGGCATCGAAAACCTGAAGCTGTATTACATGATCGCCCTTCCTACGGAAACCGACGAGGATCTGGTCGCGATTCGGGACCTCACCCTTCAGATCCGGGAGCGCATGATGAAGTACGCGCGCGGACGCGGTCAGGTCGGCCGGATCATCGGCAGTGTGAACCCGCTGATTCCGAAGCCCGGCACCGCTTATCAGTGGCTGCCCATGGAAGACCCGGCCATGATCGATCGCAAGATCAAGCGGTTGCGCTCCCTGACCGCGGACATCGACAACGTGTTTTTCAACATCAAGTCTGAGCGTCATTCCTATTTCCAGGCGCTGCTGTCGCTTGGCGACCGTCGCGTTGCGCCGGCGATTGTGGCGGCCGAACGAAATGGCCAGAACTGGCGTGCCGCAGTGGCCGAAGCCGGCATCGACGGTGACTTCTACATCTTCCGCGACCGCAGCCGCGACGCGGCGCTGCCCTGGGACATCATCGACGGCGGCATGAAGCGTCCGTTCTTCGAGTCGGAGTTCGCGAAAGGACTCAAGGAAGAATGGACCTTGCCGCCCAAACGTGCTCAGGAAAACGTCAAGCTCCTGCCGGTGATCCAGTAGTCCGGCTAAAGCCGGACACTACGCCGACACGGCGATGCACTAAGACGCGATCGCGGCCCGCTCTTCGTATTCCTGAAATGCCTCGAGAATCAGCTCCCGCAGTTTGCTCTGCGCCGTCGTATCGACCACCGGTCGCAGCAGCGCGAAACTCCGTCGCTCGCCGTTGACGGCGTACTGGCGCGCGGGAAAGGTCACGTTCCGGCCGTTGCCGCCGCGGCGCTCCCAGATGGAAAAGCCAATCAGCTTCAGCCCTTCGAGCGGGCCCTCGCTGAAGTGCAGCTCGGCGTCGGCGAGTTTGCCCGGCGGGTTTCCCTTGTCGTTTGGCGTAATCTTGATCGTCACGGTGACACTCCTCAGCGAGTGACACTTCAAGCGGAGTGCCGATGATTGCCGCCAGGCGTGCGTCCGCAACCGCTTGCAAAGGCGAACGATGGGCGTAGGCGAGGCGGGAACGGGAGCGGGTAAACGAAGGCGCCGGCGAAAACGACAACGCGAGTTGACGTCACTCGCCGAGGATCAGGACCTGCGCCAATGCGAGATCGTCGGAATGTGTGATGGTAAGCAGCGACGAACGGCCGCCCATCGAGGCAAAGCGTCTGGCCGCGCCGCCGTGCAACCGCAGTTGCGGTGGTCCGCCGCCTCGAACCACTTCGATGTCGCGCCACAGCACGCCGTGAGAGCGGCCTGTGCCCAGCGCTTTCATCGCGGCTTCCTTGGCGGCGAAACGCCCGGCAAAATTAATTGCCGGCACACGCCGCCTGGTGCAGTAGGCCACCTCGCCGTCGGTGAAAATGCGATGCATGAAGCGCTCGCCGTAGCGTTCGAGCGTTGCCGCAATGCGCGGGATGTCGGTGGCGTCGAGGCCGAGGCCGATGATGTTTGGCATCGTGGTTCGAGCGGATTGAATCAGACGAGGACCTGAATGTTTCCCAAGCCTAACGATGGCTTCGCGTGGGTGCAAGCGGACGGCCGACCAGCGCTGGTCTGTCGTGCACTCCAGCCGCTCGCCGGCCATGTCTTTACGACGCGTCCGTGGACGATCGGATCCACTGCTGCAAGATCGGGTGGCGAGGGATGGGCCGAGGTGGCGGCGGCTGTTGGCGTCGAACCACGCGATCTGGTCCGCGTTCGTCAGGTGCACGGCGCCGCGGTGCTCCGGCTCAGGTCCGGCGACGGTTTTGATCCCGATTGCCTGATCGACGCCGACATCATCGTGTCGGACGCGCCCGGGCGGGCGATTGCGATTCAAACCGCTGACTGTGTACCGCTGCTGCTTGCCGATCGCCGCACCGGCGTGATTGCAGCCGCTCACGCCGGCTGGCGCGGCCTTGCCGCGCGCGTGCCAGAGGCGGCGGTGGCGGCGATGGTGACCGGGTTCGCGAGCCGGCCCGAAGATCTTGTTGCCGCGATTGGCCCCGCCATCTCGTGGTGTTGTTACGAGGTGGGTGAGGACGTGCGTGCGGCGTTTGCGATCCATGGATACCCGCCCGCACAGATCGATCGCTGGTTCGCATCGACGCCTCGGCCGTCAGTCCACAATCCGCCAATGCCTGGCCTCGGCGCGCCTCGCGCCGGGCACGAATATTTCGACGGTTGGGGAGCGGCACGCGATCAACTGGAGGCGGCCGGAGTGCCGTTGGCGCAAATCACCGTTGCCGAACTGTGCTCGGCGAGCCATCCGCAGTGGCTGTGCTCGTACCGCCGCGACGGAAAGGCCGCGGGACGCATGGCCGCGGCGATCCGTTTGGGTCGGCTCTAGGCCTTGCTTAGGCTTTCCCGGCAGCGTCCATCGCTGAATTGGCCAGCCGGTCGGCATGGGCGTTCCTGGCGCGGCCGACGTGCTCGTAGGTGACGCGGCCGATATCGTGCGCCAGCACCCGGGCCCTTGCATGAAGTGGCTGCAGGCCGGCGTTCTTCACTTTGTAGACACCGCGCATCTGCTGCACCAGCAGCAGCGAATCCGAACGTACCAGGACGCTGGCGTGCGCATTCCGCTTTGCGTACTCGAGGCCGGCGATCAAGGCCCGATACTCGGCGACGTTATTGGTGGCGGTACCGATGGAGTCGCCGAACTCTTCGATCAGCGCTCCGTCTTCCTGTTCGACGCGGACGCCGTATCCTGCGGGCCCGGGGTTACCACGGGCGCCGCCATCGATGTAGATGACGATCATGACGCCGGCGAGGCGCTGTCGCCGCCGGGCGTGGCCGCGGCGGGGGGAGCGGGCGTGAAGAACAGGATGCGGTTGCAGCTGTCGCACTGAATGATCGAGTCGTTGCGCAGCACGGTGTTGAACACCTGCGGCCGCAGCCGCACATGACAGATGGTGCAGATGCCATCGCGCGCCTCGGCGACGGCGACGCCGTTGCGTTTGCGCGACACCTGCTCGAAGGTGAGCAGCGCGGCCTTGTCGATGCCTTCGACCACGCGCGCCCGTTCGGTCGCCATCTGCTCGAGTGCGGTCTGCAGCTCGCCGTGTTGTGCGGTGGTCGCCTTGCGGTCGGCCTCGGTGATTTTCTGCTGCGACGCGAGGTCGGCTTCCGCCTTCTTCACCGCCGCGGTCAACTCGTCGGCCGCGACCATCAACTCGAGTTCCTTGTCCTCGAGCGCTTTGATCTCTGTCTGCGCGAAGGCGATTTCCTTCTGCACCGCGTGGTACTCGACGTTGGTTTTTACCGCCATCGCCGTTTCACGGTACTTGGAGAGCCGTCCCTGTTGCACCGCGACGTCCTTCTCGATGGCGCGCCGCGCCGAGGTGTTGGTGGCGGCCTGTTCCTTGGCCGCTGCGAGGCGTTGACGCGCCGCCTCGAGCAGCGCTTCGAGCGCTTTGTCGTGCTCGGGCTCGGCCGCGAGCTTTTTTCGGGCCGCGTCAGCGGTGGAGTCGAGCGCTTGCAGGGCGATGAGTCGTTCCAGGTCGGCGTTCATGTTCCTCTGGGCAAAAAAAAGGCCCCGCTGCAAAGCGGAGCCTGAAGTCTAGATCGGTTGTCGCTCGCGTCGTGTCGCGAGTCGAATGGTGGGCCCACCAGGATTCGAACCTGGAACAGGCCGGTTATGAGCCGGCGGCTCTAACCGTTGAGCTATGGGCCCGGACAATTCTACGACGTCCTTCCTTCGAGAAACGCACGAAGTTTCCGGCTGCGCGACGGGTGCCGCAGCTTGCGCAGCGCCTTGGCTTCGATTTGACGGATGCGCTCGCGGGTGACCGCGAAGCTCTGTCCGACTTCTTCGAGCGTGTGCTCGCTGCCATCGCCGACGCCGAAGCGCATCTTGATGACCTTTTCTTCGCGCGGCGTCAGCGTCTTGAGCACCGACTCGGTCTGCTCCTTGAGGTTCAGGTTGATCACCGCCTCGGCCGGTGACACCACCTGACGATCCTCGATGAAGTCGCCAAGATGCGAATCTTCCTCTTCGCCGATCGGCGTTTCGAGAGAAATCGGCTCCTGCGCGATCTTCAGGACCTTGCGGACCTTCGAGACCGGAATGTCCATCCGCTTGGCGATTTCCTCGGAGGTCGGTTCCCGGCCAAGCTCCTGCACCAGCGCACGCGACGTGCGAATCAGCTTGTTGATCGTCTCGATCATGTGGACCGGAATGCGGATGGTCCGGGCCTGGTCGGCGATGGCGCGGGTGATGGCCTGACGGATCCACCACGTGGCGTAGGTCGAAAACTTGTAGCCGCGGCGATACTCGAACTTGTCGACCGCCTTCATCAGGCCGATGTTGCCTTCCTGAATCAGGTCGAGGAACTGCAGGCCGCGGTTGGTGTACTTCTTCGCGATCGAGACCACCAGTCGAAGGTTGGCTTCGACCAGTTCCTTCTTGGCTTGCTCGGCCTGGTACTCGCCGCGCAGAATCACGTCGAGCGTCTGCTTCAGTTCGTCGGGCGACTGCTCGAGGCCGTCGGTCAGCGACTTGATCTTGACCTTCAGATCCTTGACCTGGCGCAGGAAGTTCTTCTTGTCGTCTTCCTTGAGCTTGGTCTTGCGGTTCTTCGGATTGAGCACCCGCTCGAAGCCGTCGACTTCGCGCTGGACCGACTTGACGCTTTCGACCGCGTCCTTCATCGCTTCGATCAGCCGGCGCTTGACCGCTTCAGTGAATTCGATCTTGCGGATGTAGTTGGAGACGTCGATCTGCGCGCGCATCGCCGCCCACTTGGCCTTGCGATACTTGCGCTTGTCGCGGGTGGTCGCCCCCTTGGGCGTTTCGCCGAGCTTCTCTTCGAGCTTCTCGTAGACCGCGCGGGCCTTGCGCACGTTGTCGATCTGGCGCTGGACCTGCTTGGAGCGCTCCTGGATGCGTTCGTCGGTGATCTCTTCGTCGTTGAAGATGACCAGCTCGCGGATGGTGCGCTCGCCGGTGTGCAGATGGTCGCCGAGTTCGATGACCTTCTTGGCGACCAGCGGGGTGCGGGAAATCGACTTGATGACCGCGAGCTTGCCGCGCTCGATGCGCCGCGCGATCTCGACTTCGCCTTCGCGGGTCAGCAGCGGCACGGTGCCCATCTCGCGCAGGTACATGCGGACCGGATCGTTGGTCTTGTCGAGCGCGCCCGGCGTCAGATCGAGCTCGAGTTCCTCCGCGCCTTCCGCCGTTCGATCGATCGGCTTGACATCGTCGCGCAGGTACTTCTGGTCGGAGTCGATGACTTCGATGCCGTGGCTGCCGAAGGTGTTGAAGAGGTCGTCGAGCTCGTCGGACGAGGTGATGTCCGCCGGCAGCATCTCGTTGACTTCGTCGTAGAGGAGGTAGCCCTTCTCCTTGCCGATGTTAATGAGCTGCTTGACCTCGTCGTACTTTTCCTCGATGGAAAGGTGCGGCGCCCCCGGTACGTCCGGTCCGCGATGCGTTGCTGCCGTCGATTTTTTTTCCGCTGCCATATTTATTCGTCTCTCGTTCTCGTCAGATCCCGGTCGAGTTGCACGGCCACAGCCAGCAGTCGCCGAGAGAGGGTGTCGATCTCGTGTCCGTTTTCGTTGGCGCCGAGTTCCTGCAGGCGGTCGATTTCGCGTTTGATTGCCGCACGCTCACGTTCCCATCTGAGCCGTTTCAGCGCGCGGACGCATTCGGCGGGGGGAGCTGGCGATTTCTCGACAGCGGCGATTCTCGTCACCAACTGGGCGTCCACCGTACTTAGACGCTGCAAAAGCGTCGAGGGTAAGCGATCCAATGGCTCCGCGTGCAGACTTGCCGCCAGTTCCAAGACACGCCGTCCGGCCAGGGCCTGCAGATCGTCCTCGTCCAGCTCGGCCAGGGCCTGCACCGCCACCCTAGTATTGTTGATCAGACCCCAGATCAGTGCTTTTTCCGCCTCTTTCAGCTGTCCGAACGACGGCAACTCCCGGGTCGTCACCGTCGTCTGGCGGTTCACGGCCGCTTTACGGATTTCCGCCCGGACGACGTCTTCCGTGATCCGGGCCTTATGGGAAATCCGGTCGCCAAACTGGTCGCGTCCGGCGGCGTCCGGAATACGAGCCGCAATCGGGAGCATCTTTGCCAGCAGCTGGTTCCGGCCGTGATCGCTGGCCAGATTCAGCCCTTTCGCCGCTTGATCGAGCAGGTATTCGAGGTACGGCTGGGACGCACGCAGCCGGCCACGATACTGGTCGCCGCCAAGCTTCCTGATGAACGTATCGGGATCTTCGCCTTTGTCCAGCACCACGACGTTGACGTCGAATCCTTCCGCGACGAGGAGCTCGCAGGAACGGACCGCAGCGCCCTGGCCGGCCGCGTCGGGGTCGAAACTCAGGACGACTTTGGAGGTGAAGCGCCGGAGCAGCTGCGCTTGCGGCGCGGTCAGCGCGGTGCCGCAGGATGCCACCGCGGGCGCTGCCTGGGCCTGGAAGACCTGCGCGAAGTCGAAATACCCTTCCACTAACACGGCGAAATCGGCCTTCTGGATCTGTGATTTCGTCAGGTTCAGGCCATAAAGCGTGCGGCTTTTGTCATAAATCGCCGTCTTCGGAGAATTCAGATATTTCGGCCCACGATCCGCGTCCATCTGGCGACCGCCGAAGGCGATGATCGAGCCGGTATCGCGGCAAATCGGTACCATCAGCCGGTTTCGGAACTGATCGAAGGTCTCGCCCGTGCTGTCGTCTGCCTTCACGAGACCGCTCGCCAGCGCCACGCTCTCGGCGAACCCCTGCTTCAGCAGACGCGCCTTGAGGCCATCGCGCGAGCTTGGTGCGTAACCGAGACCGAGCTGCTCGATCGTCTGCGCGGTAATCTGCCGGTCTTTCAATTGCTGCCTGGCCCGCGCGCCGACCGGCGCCGCGAGCTGCTCCTTGAAATAGGCAGCCGCGATTTCGTGCGCCTTCAGCAGCGCCTCTCGCAATGCCGCATCGCGCCGGCTATCGTCGGATCCATCGGTCTGCTCAGGGACGGACATCCCAACTTTCTGCGCCAGCATCCGCACCGCGTCCTGGAATCCGACTTTCTCGTGCAGCTCGAGAAACTTGAAGACGTCGCCGCCGGCGTGACAACCGAAGCAGTAGAAGAAGCCCTTGTCTGGACTGACCTGAAACGACGGCGTCTTCTCGTTGTGAAACGGGCACAGGCCTTTGTGGACGTTCCCCGCCTTTCTGAGCGGTACGTACTCCTGCACGACCTGCAGGATGTTGGCCTGCAGCCGGAGGTCGTCGATGAACGTCTGCGGGAATAAACCCACGCCTATTCCTTCAGCTCCACTACTGTGACGCCTCCGCCTCCTTGATTCGGCGGCGCGGTCGCGAATCGTGCGACCAGCGGATGCTGCTGCAGAAAACCGGCCAACGCGCGCTTCAGCTGCCCGGTGCCATAACCGTGGATAAAACGCACCACGCGTTGATCGCCGAGCAGCGACTCGTCCAGAAAGCGTTCGGCGCGTGAAATCGCTTCATCCACGGTGCAGCCGATGACGTTGAGGTCGATGGCCGAGCCTTCCCGGGGCTTCAGCTCGACGTTCACGCTGATCCGTGCCGCCGCCGGCTGGCCGCCGATCATCTTCAGGTCGCGAACGCTCGCGCGCATGCGCTTGCCGCGCACGTCGAGATCCGCGGTGCCGTCGTGTACCGACGTCACCGTCGCTTCGAGACCGAGTCCGCCCACGATGACTCGATCGCCTACGCTGACCATCCCATGGCTGAGGGCTGATGGCTGAGAGCTGATGGCTGATGGCTGATGGCTAAGGGACGATGGTTGATGGTTTGCGGCGTCGACAGCTGCCTCGCCTGACAAAATGCGCTCGGCGACAGTATCGACGGCGGCGCGGGCGTCGGTCCGTGCGCGTCCGGTATCGCCGGTGGACACCAGGCGCGGTCCGCGCGCGATGGCGTCCGCCTTCGCTTTCAGTTCCGCAATGACGTCGTCGATTTCCTTGCGAGCCTGCCGGACCTGCTTTTCGAGTTCCTCGTTCAGCCGGCGCCGGAACGTTTCTTCGCGCTGACGCAGTGCGTCCTCGCGCTGGTGCATCTTTGCTTCGGCCGCGTGCAGCGTTTCGCGCTCGCGCGCCGCCAGCCGCTGCTCGTGTTCGAGTGCGCGGACGTCATGATCGATTTTCGCGAGGTGTTCGGCGAGCTGCGCGTCGCGCGCGCTGACGTTCTCACGCGCGGCGGCGACCACCGCCGGATTCAGACCCAGCCGTCCGGCAATCTCGAGCGCCAGGCTTCGTCCCGGACTTCCGTACAGCAGCTGATAGGTTGGCGCGAATGTCTCGGCCACGAAGCCGAACGCCGCGCTCGCCACGCCCGGCGTCGTCGACGCGTAGGTCTTCAACGCGTCGTAGTGGCTCGTGGCAATCAGGGTCGTGCCGCGGCGACGGAAGTGATCGACGATGGCCACACCAAGGGCGCCACCCTCGATGGGGTCGGTCCCGGAACCGACCTCGTCGAGCAGCACCAGCGCCGGCGTCGCCAGGCCGCGGTCCATCGAGGCGATATTGGTGATGTGAGCCGAAAACGTGCTGAGGCTTGCCTCGATCGACTGCTCGTCACCAATGTCGGCAAAGAGCGACCGGAACACCGGAAGTCGCGAGCCCGGCGCGGCGGGAATGCGCAGACCGGCCTGGGCCATCAACGCGAGCAGCCCCGCCGTTTTCAGCGCGACGGTCTTGCCGCCGGTATTCGGTCCGGTAATGAGCAACGCCGTCGCCGGAGGAATCACCTTGATCGTCACCGGCACCGGCGCCTTCAACAGCGGATGCCGGGCGGCCTGCAGTTCGAACGCGCCATCCGCCGACAGCGCCGGCTCGATGCCGTCAATCGACTCTGAGAACCGTGCCCGCGCCTGCAGCACGTCGAGTTCGACCGCCGCCTCGATCGTGCGCGTCATGTCGGTCGCACGTCCGCGGAACGCGTCGGTCAGCGCCAGCAGAATGCGTCGTACCTCCTCGGCTTCCTGTTCGTCGAGCGCGACGATGTCGTTGTTGATTTCGACGGTGCTGAGCGGTTCGAGGTAGAGGCTGGCGCCGCTCGTCGAAGTGCCGTGCACGATTCCCGGAATCCCGTCGCGGTGCTCGGCCTTCACGACGATGACGTAGCGGCCGTTGCGCTCGGTGACGACCTGATCCTGCAGGTACTTCGATGTTTCCTTGCCGCGCAGGTACGACTCGAGCGTGCTGCGCAGACGCGTCTTCTGCTTCCGGAGCCGATCGCGGATCGTGCGCAACTCGGGGCTGGCGTGATCTTTCACATCGCCCGACGGGTCGATCTTGTCGCGAATTTGCGCCGACTCGCCCTTGAACGAGGCGGCGCCGGCGCTGGCGGCTTCGAGCAGTGGAAACGAGCCGGGTGCGCGTCGGATGGCGACGCGCGCTTCATCCACCGAGTCGAGAAAGGCAACGAGCGCAAGCAGACGCAGCGCCTCGAGCGCGCGTCCGTCCACCGCGAGGGCCCCCAGCGTCTGCGGCAGATCGGTTGACGCGCGCAGGAAAAACCCGCCATGGGCGGTCACGAACCGTGCCGTTTCGGTGGTCGCCGCGAGCGCCTGCGCGACGCGCTGGTAGTCGGTCGACGGCTGCAGCTCCGCCAATCGCCCGGCCCCCATCGGGGTCTGGGCAAAGGCCGTAACTGCCTCGACGATGCGATCGAATTCGAGGGCTCGCAGGGCGCCTGGTTGCATGGGGAACCCTTAATATTAGCGTACCTCGATGGCACTACGGCTCGATGCCACTACGGTCATGGCTGAAGGCTAATGGCTAATGGCGATGGTTAAGGGTTCCTCCATCGGCGATCCATCGGCCATCCCATCAGCCATTAGCCCTCAGCCATGGATGGAGCCACCGTCAGAGATGATTTATCAGCGACGCGACGGTGGCGGCGCCAAACCCGTTGTCGATATTGACGACCGAGACCCCTGACGCGCAGCTATTCAGCATGCCGAGCAGCGCGGCAATCCCGCCAAAACTGGCGCCGTAACCGATGCTGGTCGGCACCGCGATGATCGGCACGTTCACCAGGCCTGCAATCACGCTGGGCAGCGCCCCCTCCATCCCGGCCACGACGATGATGACTCGCGCGGCAGTCAGGCGTTCGCGCTCCCCGAGCAGGCGGTGAAGGCCGGCGACGCCGACGTCGTACATCCGGACGATCTCGTTTCCCATCAGTTCGGCGGTCCGCGCGGCCTCTTCCGCGACTCCGAGGTCCGACGTTCCCGCGGCGGCGATCACAATTGTGCCGTGTCCGGGAGCGATGTCCTGCTGACGCAAGGTGATGACACCTGCATCGGCGTAATACGCGGCCGCCGGCACTACCACGCGCACGGCGGCGTAGGCGGCCTCGGTTGCGCGGGTAATCAGCAGGCTGGAACCCCGTTTGACGATTTCCTGGGCGATTGCCGCGATCTGGGCAGGAGTTTTGCCTAGGCCCAGGATGACTTCGGGAAAGCCTTGACGGATGGCTCGATGATGATCGACTCGCGCAAACCCAAGGTCCTCGTAAGGACTGGCACGGAAGGCCGCAAGCAGCTGCTCGCGCGCGGCCCCGGTGTCGAGCGTGCCGGCGGCGACCTGGTCGAGAAGATCCTGGAGTTGTCTGATTGACGTCATTCAGACCCAACAGTAATATAACTTGTTGTTTTGATGGGGGTTCCTCCGTCTTTAAACCATGACTGCTGCTGAAACCCTCACCCTCGCAACCTATTTTTTCGTCCTCATCATCCTGGCGATTTACGGCTGGCACCGCTACTACCTCGTGTACTTGTACATGAGGAACAAGGACAAAGAGCCGACGCAAGGTGCTCCGCTCGATCCGCTGCCGGTCGTGACCATCCAACTGCCGCTATACAACGAGATGTATGTAGCGGAACGCCTGATCGAGGCAGTTTGTGCTATCGACTACCCTCGCCAGTTGTTCGAGGTCCAGGTGCTGGACGACTCGACCGACGAAACGCGCAGCATTGCAGACCTGGCGGTACGGCGATTCGCGGCCAGCGGCGTTGACATCAAATACATCCACCGCACCAATCGCACCGGCTATAAAGCCGGAGCGCTGGAGGCGGGTCTGAAAGTTGCCCGCGGCGAGTTCGTGGCGATTTTCGACGCCGACTTCATCCCGACCGCCGACTTCCTGATGCGTCTGATGCCGCACTTCCGCGATGCGAAGGTCGGCATGGTGCAGGCCCGCTGGGGACACATCAATCAGGACTACTCGCTGCTGACCAAGATCCAGGCGATTCTGCTCGACGGTCACTTCATCCTCGAACACGGCGGCCGCAACCGCGGTGACCGCTTCTTCAACTTCAACGGCACCGCTGGCGTCTGGCGCCGTATCGCCATCGACGATGCGGGCGGCTGGCAGCACGACACGCTGACCGAGGATCTCGATCTCAGCTATCGTGCGCAGCTGCGAGGCTGGCGGTTCGTGTTCGTACCGGGCGTCATCGCGCCGGCCGAGGTGCCGGTCGAGATGAACGCCTTCAAGTCGCAGCAGCATCGCTGGGCCAAGGGCTCGATTCAGACCTGCCGCAAGTTGCTGCCGCGTATCCTGCAGTCGGATCTGCCGTTCGGCGTGAAGGCCGAGGCGTTCTTTCACCTCACCGCAAACTTCAACTACATCCTGATGTGCGTGTTGAGCATCCTGATGTTCCCGTCGATGGTGATCCGCTACAACATGGGCTGGTACGAGATGATCCTCATCGACGTACCGCTGTTCTTCGCCGCGACGTTCTCGTTCTGCAATTTCTATATGGTCTGCCAGCGCGAGCTGCACACCGACTGGGTCGCGCGGCTGAAGTACGTGCCCTTCCTGATGTCGGTCGGCATCGGCCTGTCGGTCAACAACACGCGCGCCGTGGTCGAGGCGCTGTTCAACAAACAGAGCGAGTTCACGCGCACGCCGAAGTACCACATCGAAGCCGACAACGACGAGTGGGTGGGCAAGAAGTACCGCCAGTCGGTCGCCGTCCAGCCGCTGGTCGAGCTCGCGCTCGGCCTCTACTTCACCGCCACCGTGTTCTACGCGCTTGCCAACGGCATTTACGCCACGATTCCGTTCCTGGTCCTCTTCCAGGTCGGCTTCCTCTACACCGGCCTGCTGTCGATTACGCAGCAGTACGCAGGGTCCGAGGTCGTCGCGCAGGGTTCGTTGGAGGTCAGAAGTTAGCACGTTGTCAAAGTCCAAAGTCGCGGTTATCCGCGTTGCGCCCGAAACAATCCTGAAGGATATCGACCGGCTGGTGGAGCTGGCCGGCGTGTCCACCGCGCTCGCGGCCGGCAAGACGACAATCCTCAAAGACAACATCTCCTGGCACTTTCCGTTCCCGGCGGCGAACACGACGCCGTGGCAACTCGAGGGAACCATCCAGGCGCTGGCACGCCGTGGCTTCTCCGACCAGGTCTGCGTGCAGAACAAGACGGTGGTCACCAACGCCTTCAAGGGCGAGGATCTGAACCACTACGTCCCGATTTTCAAGAAGTACCAGATTCCGGTTCTCTACAACTTCAAGGACGAGGACATGACCTGGGTGCAGTACCGGCCCAAGGCGAAGATGCGCGTCCTCGACCGGATTTTTCCGGAAGGCATCCACATCCCGGACTACTTCTTCGGCAAGAACATCGTTCACCTGCCGACCACCAAGTGCCATATCTACACGACGACCACCGGCGCCATGAAGAACGCGTTCGGCGGGCTGCTCAACACCCGGCGTCACTACACGCACTCGTGGATCCACGAGACGCTGGTCGATCTGCTGGCGATCCAGAAAGAGATCCACTCTGGGCTGTTCGCGATCATGGACGGCACCACCGCCGGCAACGGTCCCGGGCCGAGGACGATGTTCCCCGTGGTGAAGAACGTGATGCTGGCGTCGGCCGATCAGGTCGCAATCGACGCCGTGTCGGCGAAGATGATGGGATTTGATCCGATGTCGCTCGACTACATTCGCCTGGCGCACGAGGCCGGCCTCGGGGTCGGCGATCCGAAGGACATCGAGATCGTCGGTGATGCGGATGCCGCGCGCGAGAATTGGAAGTTTCACGTCGGCAAGAACCTGGTGCGAATGGGCGGCGGCGACTTGATCTGGTTCGGACCGCTGAAGCGCTTTCAGAAGCTGTTCTTCCACACGCCGCTGGTCAACGGCTTCATCCTGGCGAGCGACGTGTACCACGACTTCTACCGCTGGCCGCTGGTCGATCGCCGCGTCTTCGAGCGCTGGTGCGAGACCACCGCGTGGGGACAGATGTTCCTGCGCTACGCCGAATACGGACCGCAGGGCGCGCCGCCCGATCTGCCGGCAGCGTCCGGCACTATCGCGTCAGCGTCTGCGCGCCTGCACTAGCGCGCTTTCGCATGATGCAGCACCGGGCGAGAAGCGCGGCGCCCCACGACGCGCAGCGTCACGCCGCCGTGAAAGGGCCGCGGCACAGGTCCTGAAGAGCCGTGCCCAGCGCCTCGCTCTCAGCACCTCGCACCAAGCACCCGCACCAAGCACGAAGCACTTCGCACCTCGCACCATCCTCATTGAGTTATCATCGAAAACCATGACGCCGCCAGACAAACCTAAAGCGGGCCTCGAAGATACCGTCGCCACGTCATCTGCCATCTGCTATCTCGATGGCGATCGCGGCGTGCTGGCCTACTGCGGGTACGACATTCACGATCTGGCTGGTCACGCCACGTTCGAAGAGGTGTGCTATCTGCTATGGCACCGGCGACTGCCGACGCGCGCGGAGCTGGGCGATCTGCAGTCGCAGCTGGTGGCGTCACGGGCGATACCGGAAGGGGTCCTGCGGATCGCCAGGTCACTGCCGGCCGGAAACGGGATGGATCTGCTGCGGACGCTGACGTCCGCGCTGGGGCACTACGACGTCGACGCGGCGGAAAGCTCATCGCAGGCGAACTATCGCAAGGCGGTGCGGATCACCTCGCAGATCAGCTCGCTGGTGGCGGCGATCGGCAGGATGAGCAAGGGGCTGAGTCCGATCGCGCCCGATCCGGTTCTGGGACACGCGGCAAATTTCCTCTACATGCTGACCGGTGAGCGTCCGAGTGGTCTGGCGACCCACGCCTTCGACGTCGCGCTGATTCTGCACGCCGATCACGAGCTGAATGCGTCCACCTTCGCCGCGCGCGTGGCTGCCGCCACCCTCACCGACATCCACTCGACCATCGTCGCGGCGGTTGGAACGCTGAAGGGACCGCTGCACGGCGGCGCCAATGCCGACGTGATGCGGCTGCTGCTCGAAATCGGGGAGGGCGGATCGCCGGAAAAGGCCGAAGAAGTGGTGCGGGCCAAGCTCGCGCGGAAGGAGAAAATCCCCGGCTTCGGACACCGCGTGTATCACACCGAGGATCCGCGGGCGACACATCTGCGGCAGATGTCGCGCGATCTCGGTCAGCGTGCCGGACAGCCGATCTGGTTTGACATGTCGCAGCGCATCGAAGCGCTGGTCAAGGCCGAGAAGAAGCTGAACGCCAACGTCGACTTTTATTCAGCGTCGACGTATCACTCGCTCGGCATCGACACCGATTTGTTTACGCCGATCTTCGCAGTGAGTCGTGTGTCGGGCTGGACCGCCCACGTGCTCGAGCAGTATGCCAACAACCGGCTGATCCGGCCTCGCGCCGAATACATCGGGCCGGAGTATCCGCAGCGCTATACGGCGCTGGATGTCCGCTGACCGCCAGGCCGTTTGGTGACGAGCGAGAGGCGCGGCTCGGCGGCAGGCGCCGCCGCGGGCTCGGCGACCGGCCGCGCCGTGGCCTCGTCGCAGGCGCCGTTCCATTGCCGCACGATTTCCTGAAACTCGGTGACGAACTCGTGGACCATTCCGGCTACCGATTCGCCCGGACCGTCAATCGCATCGTCCACGTCCAGCGACGAGAGATGCGGCGCTTTCGGAGCGACTTCGTCGAACAGATCGTCGAGGCTGTCGACCGAGAGCGCGTCAATCGGGTCGATCGGCGCCGTGACTGCCGCGCGATCGCTGTTGACGGGGATAGTCTGCGGCTGGGTAGGGACAGCCGGCGATCGGCCGAATCGTTCGGTCGCCCATTTGATCACGCGGGCCCGGGTCGTTTCGTCCAGTTCAGCCAGGACCAGGGCGATATCGCGCATCGCCGACAATTCGGCCTGCAAGGCATTCTCGGAATCCGCAGAACCGTCCGGCGAGCGAGGCGGGAGGCCAGTCAGCGGGTCACGAAGAGCCATATAGTCATATTAAGTCCTAAATAGGTCAACCGTCAAGAGGATCCGGAAAGAGTCCTCTGCTACGATCATCAGTCTCTCACCCACTTCATGGACGCCCGTTTCATCCGCAACTTCTCGGTCATCGCGCACATCGACCACGGCAAGTCGACGCTGGCCGACCGTTTTCTCGAGGTCACCGGCGCGCTCCAGGCGCGCGAAATGGAAGCGCAGGTCCTCGACGCGATGGACCTCGAACGTGAACGCGGCATCACGATCAAGGCGCATCCGGTCTGCCTGCACTATACGGGAAGGGACGGTCAGAAGTACGTCCTGAACCTGATCGACACGCCGGGGCACGTCGATTTCTCGTACGAGGTGACGCGGTCCCTGGCTGCCTGCGAGGGCGCGCTGCTGCTGGTTGATGCCTCTCAGGGCGTCGAAGCGCAGACGCTCGCCAACGCCTACCTCGCGGTCGAGAACAACCTCGAAATCATTCCGGTCATCAACAAGATCGATCTGCCGAGCGCCCAGCCCGAGGAAGCGCGGCGCCAGATCACCGAGATCATCGGGCTCGACGGCGATTCGGCGCTGCTGGTCAGCGCCAAGGCCGGCACCGGCGTTCCGGAGATTTTGGAAGCGATCGTGGCGCGGCTGCCGCCGCCGGCCGGTGATCCGGACGCGCCGCTGAAGGCGCTGATCTTCGATTCCTGGTTCGATCCCTACCGCGGCGTGGTGATCGTCCTGCGCGTGATCGACGGCGTGATCCGGCCCGGAATGAAGATCCGGCTGATGGCTGAAGGCCAGGACTACGAGTCGCTGCAAGTTGGCATCTTCACGCCGAAGGCGATTCCGGCCGACGAGCTCGGCGTCGGCGAAGTCGGATTCCTGGTCGCGAACATCAAGAAGATCAGCGACGCCAAAATCGGCGACACCATCACCGAATCCGGCCGGCAGGCGCTCGAACCGTTTCCCGGGTTCAAGCCGCTCAAGCCGATGGTGTTCGCCGGGTTCTATCCGGTCGAGGGGCACGAGTATCCCGAGCTACGCGACGCGCTCGAAAAGCTGCGCCTCAACGACGCGTCGTTCTTCTACGAGCCTGAGACCTCGATGGCGCTCGGCTTCGGTTTCCGCTGCGGCTTCCTCGGCCTGCTGCACATGGAAATCGTCCAGGAGCGGCTCGAGCGCGAGTTCAACATGGACCTGGTCACCACCGCGCCAGGCGTGCTGTACCGCGTGACCACCAGCGACGATGTGGTGCAGGAGATCGACAGCCCGGCAAAGATGCCGGATGCAGGGCGGATCAAGGTGATCGAGGAGCCGGTGATCACCGCGATGATCCTGACGCCGGCCGAACACGTCGGCGGCATCCTGCAGCTCTGTCAGGACAAGCGCGGCGTGCAGAAGACGCTCGAGTATCTCGCGTCGGACCGCGTGCTGGTCACCTACGACCTGCCGTTCAACGAGGTGGTGATCGATTTCTACGACAAGCTCAAGACCATCTCGCGCGGCTACGCATCGCTCGACTATCATGTCACCGGCTACTGGCCGTCTCCGCTGGTCAAGCTCGACATCCTGGTCAACGGCGATCCGGTGGACGCACTCTCGATCATCGTTCACCGCGACATGGCCTACGAACGTGGCCGCATGCTGGCGGCGAAGATGCGCGAGTTGATTCCGCGGCAGATGTTCGAGATCGCGATCCAGGCGGCGATCGGCGGGCGCATCATCGCGCGCGAATCGGTCAAGGCGATGCGCAAGAACGTGCTGGCCAAGTGCTACGGCGGCGACATCTCGCGCAAGCGCAAGCTGCTCGAGAAACAGAAAGAAGGCAAGAAGCGCATGAAGCAGGTGGGCCGGGTCCAGATCCCGCAGGAGGCGTTTCTTGCCGTGCTCAAAATGGGGACCGATAGTGAATAGGGCCGCGGTTGATGGCTCATGGCTGATGGCTGATGGCTACCGCCGTCGCGTCTTCGGCGCTTTGGCGAGTCTCGCCGTAGCTCGCCCGTCGGTGGGCGAGCGGAGGCGGAATGGCTGAATTCAAGAAGTCGACGGTCCGCGAGTATTTCGAGTCGATCGTGATCGCGGTGATTCTGGCGTTGTTCATACGCACCTTCGTGGTGCAGGCGTTCAAGATCCCGACCGGATCGATGGAGAACAACCTCCTCATCGGCGATCACCTGCTGGTGAACAAGTTCGCGCTCGGGCCGACCGAGTCCGGTCTGGAGCGCACGCTGCTGCCGGTGACCACGATCAAGCGGCGCGACGTCCTGGTGTTCAAGTACCCGGAAGAGCCCGACCGCGACTTCATCAAACGCGTAATCGGACTGCCGGGCGAGACCGTCGAGCTGCGCGAGAAAAAGGTCTACATCAACGGCCAGCCGCTCGACGAACCGTACGTGCACTTTCTCCAGCCGCCAGGCGCCGGCGGCGATCTTCACGAGGTCACGTCGTTCGATGTCCGCGAACGCTACGGACCGGTCACGGTTCCCGCCGATCAGTACTTCATGATGGGTGACAATCGCGACAATTCCGCCGACAGCCGCTACTGGGGCTTCCTGCGGCGCGACTACATCAAGGGCAAGGCGCTGGTGATTTACTGGTCGTACGAATCGGACCGCGAAGACTACCAGGACGAGAGCGCCAGCGCGACGGTCAAAGGCCTGGTCTCGGTCTTCGTGCACTTCTTCACGCGCACGCGCTGGGACCGGATGTTTCACCAGATTCACTAGTCATGAAGACGATCCTGAAGCTGCTGCTCACCGCGGCCATCGCCAACGCCGGCTGGCATGTGGCGTCGGTCTGGTTGACCTACTTCAGGTTCAAGGACGCCGTGAACCAGGCCTCGCAGTTCAGCACCACGTTGTCACCCCCGCAGCTCGAGCGCCGCGTGCTCGACATCGCTTCGCAGTACTCGGTGCCAATTACCGACGACAATCTGAATGTGCGTCGCGATACCGGGATGCCGCAGCACACCTACGTCGATGGGACCTACCAGGAGCAGATCGAGCTGTTTCCGCGCGTCATTTATCCGTGGACCTTCGAGGTGCACGTGGACACCTTCTCCGAGATCTCAGCCAAGCCGTAGCGCATCATTTCTCGCCGAGCCGCAAATCGGCAGCATCGGCGGCCTGCGATCCCCGTTCACGCCAGCGCCCCACGTCCAGCTTCGCACTGCCGACATAGGCCGCGTCGGACAGGCTGTCGGTGTTGATCTCGGCGTTCAGCCGGGCACCGTGCAGACCGGCACGTAACAGTCCAATGGCGACGCCGACGTCGCTGACCGCCGGCCGATGGCCGTGCCCCGCGACGTGGACCGCCTCCTCGAGCGCCAGCGCAGACAGACGCATGACGGTCAGCGGTACGTCAGTGGCCGCCCGCAGCGCCGCCTGGATCGACGCCTGCCGCGACTCCTTTTCCTCCCTCGATGCCTTGGGCAGCTTGTAGGACGCCACGACCAGCATGTAGGCAGTCGTATCGGCGTCGATGGCGTCGGTCAGTTCCTCACGCAGACCAGCCAGTACCGCCGCCGATGCAGTAAGCGCCGTCCGGTCTTCGTCGGATCCGCTGCGGGTCTTCGGCAGCGACGCCACCATCATCAGCAGCGACGCTCCCAATGCGGAGGCCAGCGCTGCCGCTGATCCGCCGCCCGGTGTGGGATTCGATGAACTGAATGCCTCGAGCAGATCGCGGGCACTGCGATCAACCAGCATGAACGATCCGTCCCTTCTTGATTACAGTGTGAATGATGGGTGCGCCGACCCGCATCAGATCGATGGCAGGGCCGTTGACGATCACCGCGTCCAGCTGTTTGCCGACTTCCAGACTGCCGACTCGTTCGTGCCGGTCGAGCGCGTAGGCGGCGTTGAGCGTCGCCGCCACCAGCGCTTCTTCGAAGGTCAATCCCATGGCGAAACAGGCCAGCGTCATCGAGAACGGCATCGATGGTGAGAAGCCGCCGCCGGGGTTGACGTCGGTCGCCAGGGCCACCGCGACGCCGCGACCGATCAGCATCCGCGCTGGCGCAAATCGACCGAGTTTCAGGTAGAGCGCGGCGATGGGGAGGAGAGTCGCCACCACGCCTGCCGCCGCCAGACCGTCCGCGCCCGCCTCGTCAACATAGATCAGATGATCCGCCGAGCGAACGCCGAGATCAGCCGCCACCCGCGATCCGCCGGTCGCACCGAGTTCGTCGGCGTGGATCCGCAGCTGCATTCCGGCGCGACGGCCGGCGGTCAGAATTGCCGTCGATTCGTCCGGCGTGAAGACGCCGCGCTCGCAGAAGACGTCGCACCACTCGGCGAGCCGCTCGAGTGCGACGGCCGGCATCATCTCCTCGATCAAGAGGTCGATGTAGCGCCGTCGATCGTTTCGATACTCGGGCGGGATCTCGTGCGCCCCCATGAAGGTCGGCGCGATCTCGATCGGGTGGTCCCCGGCCAGCGCGCGAATGACGCGCAGCGTTTTCAGCTCGGCTTCCGTGCTCAGCCCGTAGCCGCTCTTGACTTCGCAGGTCGTGGTGCCGCATCGCAGCATCTCGTCGAGGCGCTCGCGCGTTCCGGTCGCGATTTCGTCGGCGCCCGCGGCCCGTGTGGCGTTGACGCTCGAGACGATGCCGCCGCCGTTCGCAGCGATCTCGGCGTAGGTCGCGCCAGCAAGCCGCTGACGCAGCTCGCCGCTCCGGTCTCCGGCGAACGCCGCGTGGGTATGGGGGTCGACAAAGCCGGGCACCACCGCCCGGTTTTCCGCATCGATGACGCGAGCGTCGGCGATCAGGCTGCCGTGTCTCGCCCAGTCCGCATCGGTGCCGACGAACACGATCGTACCGTGGAAGGATGCGACGCAGGCCCGGGGCCGCGCGCCGGCGTCGCCTTGACGCCGGCCGATACGAGGCGCGGGTCCTGCACAGGTCAGGATTTCGGAGGTGTTGTGAATCAGGACGTCCGCAACCACGCCCCTATTGTAGGGCGGGGAAGCGGACCGGTTCGACGCGGCTACCCGCTGATCTTGCGCGATTCGTGAGCGTCCCGGCTGTCCTGCGATTCAACGATGCGGGGGCGGTGGAGCAGAATCTTTTCGTCGCGCTCGCGGGCTTCCTGCTCGCGGACGAATTCCAGTGTATTGCGCAACGTGGCGATATTGGCTTCGATCGAGATTTCCACGTCCTTGCGCTTCAGTTTGAGGCCGTCGATCTCGCGCTGAATGTCCTCGAGGCGAGCCTGCGTCTTCTCGAGCAGCAAATCGGAGCGGCCCTCGGCCTCGCGGATGATTCGCTTGGCCTCGACCTCGGCGCCGGCCCGGATGTCGTCGGACAGCTTCTGCGCCGTGGTCATCGTGTTCTGGAGATTTTTCTCGTGTTCGCGATGCTCGTTGAGCACGGCTTCCGAGCGCATCAGCTCCTGGCGGAACCGGTCGGTCTCGCGCAGCGCCTGTTCGTAGTCCTCGGCGACGGCGGCCAGAAACGAGGTGACCTCAACGGGGTCGTACCCACGGAATGACTTTCTGAATCGCTGCTGGCGCAGATCGAGTGGACTGACATTCATTGTCGATGCTTCTCCCCGCTCAGGTTTATCGGTCGCTGGCCGGGCTGGCGACAGAGCTGGGTCAAACATAAGTACGGCTCCCAAAAATGGCGGTGCCGACGCGGACCAGTGTCGCGCCTTCTTCGACGGCGACCTCGAAATCGTGGCTCATCCCCATGGACAGCTGCTGCAGGAGTGACGATTCAACTCCCCGCGCCAGCAGGTCGTCGCGGACTTCGCGCAGGCTGCGGAAGTACGGCCGCGCCTGCTCCGGTGTATCGACGGCTGGCGGGAGCAGCATCAACCCAACCATTCGCGCCATTTTCGCCTGATGGGCGGCGTCGATAATATTCATCAGCTCGTCAGTATGGGCGCCGTGCTTGGTCGCCTCTCCGGCGAGATCCACCTGCAGCAGCAGCTCCGTGTGCCGCCCCGCGGCGGACGCCGCGTCGTCTACCTTGCGCAGCAACGCAGCACTGTCGATCGAATGCACCACGTCGAAGCGGCCGGCCGTTTTGGCCTTATTCGATTGCAGGTGGCCGACGAGGTGCCAGCGGATGTCGAGATCGGCGGTCCGGTCCATTTTCTGGAGCGCTTCCTGGACTTTGTTCTCGCCGAAATCGATCTGCCCGGCTTCGGCGGCGACGCGAACGAATTCGACGGGAAATGTCTTGGAGACGGCGACGAGACGAACAGCGGCGGGGTCGCGACCGGCCCGGCCGGCAGCCCGCGCGATTCGAGCGCGGACATCGGCCAGCCGGGTCTGGAGCGCGGCGGCGTCGGACACTACTTCTTCGGCAACGAACCTAAAACCGCCTTCGCGGTTGCTGCGCTCGGGCCGTCCGGCGCGAGTTTGAGATAGGTCTCGAACTCAGTCCGAGCAGAGGCGAGGGCCTCGGGAGTACCTTCATTTACCAGCGTCATGCCGAGTTGAAAGTGCGACTCGGCGTGACTCGGATTCGCCGCGACGGCGCCTTCGAACTGTTTTTTGGCTTCGGGAATCTTGCCGGCGTTCCACAGGATGACGCCCTGGTTGAACATCGCGTCGGCGCTGCCGGCGCCACCCGCGCCGCCGCCGCTGCCGGCCAGTTCGACGGCCTTCGCGCTCGCCGTGGCCGCCAGATCGAACTTGCGCTCCGCGTTATAAGTGTTGGCCAGCCCGCTGTACGCTTCGGCGTAATCAGGCTTGAGCTCGATCGCCTTCTTGTAAGCCGTTTCGGCCTTCTCGTACTCCTTCAACTGGTTCTCGGAATAGGCGATGTTGTAGTAGCAGTCGGCGCATCTCTCGTTCAACTCGGCGGCATGCGTAAACTTGGTGACTGCCGACGCGTGATTGCCGGCGCGGCTGTCTGCCACGCCCTCTTCGAAGGTCTTCTTCAACTCCGCGGCTTTCGCGGCTGCCTCAGGTGATGCCCCGGCCGCACCACCGGCGCCGAGAACCAGAGTGACAGGATTGCCCGGCGCGATCCGCACGGACAGCGTGGCCGGCGCCGAGACGACCTTGTCCTTCTCGCCGGTTACCTTGTAGGTGCCTGGCGTCAGGCCAATCTGGATGAACTCGCCCTTCTTGTCGGTCTTGGTTTCGAAATGGCGGCTGTTGCCGTCGGCGTCAATCGAAACCTTCGCGCCTTCGACAGGTTTGCCGGTGGCGTCTTTTACAATGCCCCGAATCATTCCTGTTGACTGGGCTGAAGCGGGCACTGCCATCGTCGCGGCGAACAGGGCGGCGCACGCCACCAGCCACGCATGCCGGCCGGTCAATCGGCGGACCATGGAATCCTCCTGAAAAATTAGCACAACTCTCGCGTACGGATTAGTTTACCCTGATCTGGCTTCCCTCGTCAGGCGGGTAGCATAACAGCGACAGACGAGCCGGCTTGTCGCCTTCTCGTCGATTCATATAGGAGAGAGAGTGCCGTGTGCTGATCAGCCCCGAACTGGCCAAAGCCTTCAACGCGCAGATAGGACATGAGTTTGGCGCCAGCATGCAGTACGTCAGCATCGCCGCGCATTTCAACCAGCGTCATTTGACGCTGCTGTCCAAGCTGTTTCTGAAGCAGGCCGACGAAGAGCGTCTGCACGCGATGAAATTCGTGCAGTACGTGCTCGATACCAAAGGCGACCTGAAAATTCCAGCGACGCCGGCGCCGACCGCGGAGTTCAAATCGGCGGAAGCCGCCGTGCAGGCCGCGCTGAAATGGGAGCAGGACGTCACCCAGCAGATCACCGACCTGATGACGCTGGCGATCAAGCAGGATGACTACCTGGCGCAGAGTTTCCTGCAGTGGTTCATCGACGAGCAGCTCGAAGAGGTCGTGAAGATGGACCGGCTGCTGAGCGTGATCAAGCAGTCAGGCGAGCGCAACCTGCTGATGGTCGAGGCCTACCTGGTTCACATCGAAAAGGCCGGCTAGAGAAAGAACTCCTCGATGCTCGCCAGTTCGTGGACGACCGGCGCGGGCGGCAGCGACGCGATGAAGCGCCGCCCATAGCCTTTCGTCCGCAGCCGCGGGTCGAGCACCGCCAGCACGCCGCGGTCGCGGCGGTGCCGGATCAGCCGTCCCAACCCCTGCTGCAGCGCCAGAATCGCCAGCGGCACCTGATATTCCCCGAACGGATCACCGCCGCGCGCCCGGATCGCATCCACCCGGGCCGCCGTGATCGGGTCGCCCGGCGATGCGAACGGCAGCTTGTCGATGATCACGCAACTCAGCGCCTCGCCGACGACGTCGACGCCCTGCCAGAAGCTGGAGGTGGCAAACAGGACCGAGTGCGGTGTCGCCCGGAACTGGTTCAGCAGCTGAGACCGCGGCGCCGATCCCTGCCCGAGAATCGGATAGTCCAACGCCATTTCCGCCATCCCCTGTACCGCCCGCATCGTCGCGTAGCTCGTGAAGAGCACGAAGGCGCGGCCGCGCGTGCGCTTGAGGATCTCGATCACTTCGCGACCGGCGGCGACGGCGAAGCGATCGTCGCGTGGGTCCGGCATCTGTCTGGGCAGGTACAGGATCGCCTGCTGACGGAAGTCGAACTCCGACGCGAGGCGGATTTCGTCCGCGTGTCTGATGCCGAGTCGTTCGCGGACGTAGTCGAAGCGGCCGTCCACTGTCAGCGTCGCCGAGGTCAGCACGGTCGTCGTCATGCGATCGAGCAGCAGGCCGCTGATAATCGACGAGACGTCGATCGGTGCCGCTCGCAGAAACGTGCCGCGGCCGCGGAATTCGACGAAGTAGACATAGCTGTCGTCGCCGACGCGAAGCAGAAAGCGGAGATCGTCCCGCAGTTGACCCGCCCGTCGCGCCAGCGTCGAGGCATCGTCACCTTCACCGTGGTCCGGCCGAAGCCTGGTATCGCCGCCGTCTGCGTCGAGTTCATCCGTCGTGTCGGGCGTGAGCCGGACGTCGCGGATCAATCCGAGCGTCGCCTCTAGAACCTCGATCGCGCCAATCAACGGAATCGCCGACTCGCGCGTCTCGCCCATCGATTCGGCGGACGCCCGTATGCGCTCCTCGTTGCGGACGCGGCCGTCGCCGCGGTGGGCGAACGCGACGTCGGCGAAAAACGCCTTGGCATGTTCGCGCAGGCGGTCCACGGCTTTGAGGACATCCATCTTCGCGTCGTGACTCTCGAACCGCAGATGCTCAGCATCGCGCGCCAGTTCTTCGACGCGGTAGTTACTGAGGTTGAATCCGAAATACTGCGTGGCGATGTCCTCGAGTTGGTGCGCCTCGTCGAGGATCGCTCGCGTGCAAGCCGGGATGACTTCGCCAAATGCGTTTTGACGGACCGCCGCGTCGGCGCACAGCAAGTGATGATTGACGATGACGACGTCGGCGGCGGCGGCACGCTGGCGCATCCTGGTCACGAAGCAGTCGTCGTAGCGCGGGCACTCGGTGCCGATGCAGGTATCGGCGGTCGCGGACACATCGTTCCAGAACGCCAGATCCTCGGGCAAATCGGCGAGCTCGGCGCGATCGCCGACTTCGGTTTGCGTAGACCACTCGCGGATCATGGGCAGGAAGACGTCGTGGACCGCCGGTCCGATGCCGTCGTTCAACTGATCCAGCTTGTGCAGGCAGAGGTAATTCGCCCGGCCCTTCATGCAGGTGGCCGTAAACGGAATGCCGAGCGCATCCCGCAGCGCGGGGATGTCCTTGAAGTAGATCTGTTCCTGGAGGTTCTTGGTGCCGGTCGAAATCAGGACGCGCTCGCGGCTGAGAATCGCTGGCACCAGATAGGCGAGCGTCTTGCCCGTTCCGGTCCCGGCCTCGGCGAGCAGGACGCCGCCATCCTCGAAGACGCGGGCGACCGCCGCCGCCATTTCGAGCTGGCCGGCGCGCGGCTCGAAGTCGGGCATTGCGCGCGCGAGCGCACCGTCCGGCCCGAAGACCGCGGCGACCGCTCCTGCTATTCCGGGTAGAGGGGGAACTTCCGGCACAGCGTCTCGACTTCAGCGCGCACCATGTCGAGCGCGCCATCGTCTTCGGGCGTCTGCAGCGCGCGACTGAGCAGATCGGCGATCACGTCCATCTCCGGCTCGCGCATCCCGCGGGTCGTGACCGCCGGCGTACCGACGCGGATGCCGCTCGCCACCATCGGCGGATTCTTGTCGAACGGAATCGCGTTCTTGTTCACGGTGATGCCGGCCTTGCCGAGCGCCGCTTCCGCGACCTTGCCGGTGATCCCTTTCGAGAACACGTCCACGAGCATCAGGTGGTTGTCGGTGCCGCCGCTGACCAGGCGGAAGCCGGCTGCGACCAGCGCCGACGCCAGGCGCTGCGCGTTGGCAACGATCTGACGCTGGTATGCGGCGAACCCGGGCTCGGCGGCTTCCTTGAAGCAGACCGCCTTGGCCGCGATGATGTGCATCAGCGGTCCGCCCTGGACGCCCGGAAACACCGTGCGATCGAGATCCTTGGCGTACTGTTCGCGGCACAGCACCATGCCGCCACGCGGTCCGCGCAGCGTTTTGTGGGTCGTGGTCGTGACGAAGTCCGAGTGAGGAATCGGACTCGGATGGACGCCGGCGGCGACCAGCCCGGCGATGTGCGCCATGTCCGTGAACATCTTCGCGCCGATCCGATCGGCGGCCTGGCGAATACGCGGGAAGTCGATGACTCGCGCGTAGGCGCTGGCGCCGACGATGATCATCTTTGGTTTGTGTTCGTCGGCGAGGCGATCGAGCTCGTCGTAGTCGATGCGCTCGGTGTCCTGGCGGACGCCGTACGGCACGATGGTGTAGAGCTTGCCCGAGAAATTCAGTGCGTGGCCGTGAGTGAGATGACCGCCGTGCGCGAGGTTCATGCCGAGGACGGTGTCGCCCGGCTGCAGCAGCGTCAGGTACACCGCCATGTTCGCCTGAGCACCGGAGTGCGGCTGGACGTTCACGTGCTCGGAGCCGAACAGCGCCTTGCCGCGAGCGATCGCGGCTCGTTCAGCGACGTCCACGAACTCGCAGCCTCCGTAGTAGCGTTTGCCGGGATAGCCTTCCGCGTACTTGTTCGTCATCACCGAGCCCGCGGCTTCGAGGACGGCCTTGCTGACGAAATTCTCCGACGCGATCAGCTCGAGACCGTGATTCTGCCGGTGCAATTCGTTGCGAATGCTTTCGGCGATTTCCGGGTCGGCCTCGGCGAGCGTGCGCCACATCGGCGGGGTGGTGGTGTTGGTCGTCATGTTGGTTTTCCGACGATGCGGCGAATTATCGAGTGCGTTCCGCCTCAGTAATCTGATCGATTCGCCGCTGGTGGCGTCCGCCTTCGAACGCCGTGTTCAACCACAGTTCGAGAATCTCGTCCGCCAATTCGAAAGCGACGATGCGGCCGCCCATCGAGAGGACGTTGGCGTCGTTGTGCTGGCGCGACAATCGCGCGGTGTAGAGATCGTTGCAGAGTGCGGCGCGCACGCCTGACACCTTGTTGGCAGCAATCTGCTCGCCTTGACCGCTGCCGCCGAGGACGATGCCCCGATCCGCTTTCCCGCCGGCGACCGTGCGGCCGACGCCCAGGCAGATCGGCGGATAGTCCACCGGCGCCTCGCTGCCGGTGCCGTGGTCGTCGACGCTGTGCCCGAGCCGCACCAGCGTGTCCTTGAAGTGTTCTTTGAGCAGGAAGCCGGCGTGATCCGAACCGATGGCGATGCGCACGATCCGGATTGTACTGTACGCTCTCCGTTGAAAACATGGCGTCAACCGTGGTCATTTCGGCGCGTGGCGAGGAACGGCTGCGCGGTGGTCACCCGTGGATTTACCGCGCTGATGTTGCCGATGCCCATGCTGCCGCCGGCGACATTGTCGAGGTCCGGAGTCCGCGTGGTCGGACGCTCGGCTCCGCCATGTTCAGCGATCGATCACAGATCACGCTGCGCATGTTGACCTACGGCGAAGCGGTCGCCAACGAGGCGCTGATTCGCGATCGCATTGCATCCGCTCTCGCATTTCGCGCGTCGCTCAATATCGATGCGACCGCCTGCCGTCTGGTGCATGGCGAGGCCGATCTGTTGCCGTCGCTGGTGGTTGATCGCTACGGCGACTACCTGGTGATCCAGACGCTGTCGCAAGCGATGGACCGGCTGCTCCCGTTCATTGTCGCCACCCTGACCGATCTCTTGAGCCCACTTGGGATTCTTGCCCGCAACGATCCCAAAGTCCGGACGCTCGAGGGCCTCGAACAGCGTGTGGATGTGGTCGCCGGCGCGGTGCCCGAGACGATTCCGATCACCGAGCTCGGTATCGAGTACGAAGTGGACGTACGCCATGGCCAAAAGACGGGATTGTTCCTCGATCAGCGCGAAAACCGCGCTGCGGCCGAACAGTACGCGCACGGACGGCTGCTCGATTGCTTCTCGTACAACGGTGGCTTCGCGCTGGTGCTCGGACGCCACGCGACCAGCACGATCGCCTTCGACGTGTCGGAAGACGCCGTTGCGCGGGTGAAGCGGAATGCCGTGCGCAACGGAGTGGCAGTGGACGCCAGAGCCGGAAACGTCTTCGACGAACTGCGCGGGCTCGATCGCCTTGGCGAACGATTCGACACCATCGTGCTCGATCCGCCGGCCTTTGCGAAGAACAAGGCGGCGGTGCCCAATGCCCGCGCCGGCTACAAGGAAATCAACCTCCGCGCATTGAAGCTGCTCAATCCCGGCGGCACGCTGGTGACCTGCAGCTGTTCCTACAACGTGAACGAGGCGATGTTCGGAGAGATCGTGTACGACGCCGCGGTGGATGCGCAGGTACACGTCACCGTGCTGGAGAAACGGATGCAGGGGCGCGACCACCCGGTGATGCTGGGTGTGCCGGAAACCTACTATCTGAAATGCTTCATTCTGCGGAAGCTTGCGTGACACGGCCGAAGACTCCGCGGCAGGCGGCGCTCGCTGCCAAGTCCGCGCTTCGCAGGATCGCGCGGGCTCACGCGATCGACTACTCGCACTACTTGCGCGCGCAGGGCCCGTTCGTGTTTTTCAACACCGGCACGGCGCCAATGCGCGCGATCGCTCTGTCGATCTATCGAGAGCAGCGCAACCGCTGGACCCCGAGCGAAGCGCTCGAGTTCGCGACGATTCTGATGGCGGATCGCTGTTTCGAGTTCAAGGCGGTCGGGATCGAAGTGCTGGCGCGATTCGAGCGCCAGTTCACGCCGTCGCTGTTGCCGGTGCTGAAGCGCTGGCTGGCGGATGGGCTGGCGGCGAACTGGGCGACGACCGACTCGCTGTGTGGCGCGCTCCTCGGACCGTTGATCGTCCGCCATCCGGCGCTGGCCGATCGTCTCGGCGCCTGGGCGCGGCATCGCAGTTTGTGGGTCCGCCGCGCGTCTGTTGTCGGGCTAATCGCGTCCGCGCGGAAAGGACAGGCACTCGATCGGCTATACGAGAACGCCGAACGGCTTCATGGCGACGGTCACGACTTGATTCAGAAAGCGGTCGGCTGGAGTCTTCGCGAGGCCGGCAAGACGGATATGCCACGGCTCGAACGTTACCTGCGCGACCACGGATCCTCGATTCCACGCACCACGGTTCGCTACGCCATCGAACGGTTTCCGGATGCGAAGCGGCGCGCGTTGCTGACTGCCACACGGGCCTGAAAAGCCCGCGCTACATCTGGCTGTAGGGGGCCACTTTATGTTGGCCCGCGCTACATCTGGCTGTAGGGGCCGACTTTATGTCGGCCCCGGATACGTAATCACCACAGAGGTGTAAACATGGGCGCCGAACTGATGTGCACGGTCCGCGTCAAGGGAGCCACGACCTCGGGCAAAGCCAGACTGGAGACCGAGGTCCTCCACTTTCGCGGCGCTGACGTCCGGCTCGCGATTCGGTTCAAGGACATCACGACGGTTGTCGCCAGGTCTGGAATGCTGAACGTCACGTCCACGGATGGAACGGCATCGTTCGCAATCGGCGACGCGGCCCCGAAGTGGGCCGACAAGATCAGGAACCCGCCGTCCCGGCTGCAGAAAATCGGCGTGAAGCCGGAGTGGACCGCCTGCGCGATTGGGGTCGACGATGGAGACTTTCTGAAGGAACTCGCCAGCGGATGCGCGCGGCTCTCGATCGATCGTGCGATCAAGGGCTGCGACGCGGTCTTCTTCGGCGTCACCAGACAAGCGGAGCTGTCGCGTCTCGAAAAACTGAAGGCGTCGTTGAAGCCAAACGGCGCGCTCTGGATCATCCGGCCGAAGGGCCGCCCCGAGATCTCCGAGCGCGCGACCATGGCGGCCGGTAAGGCCGCGGGACTGGTGGACGTGAAGGTCGTCGGCTTCTCGGCGACGCACACTGCAGAGAAATTCGTGATTCCGGTTTCCGCACGAGGCGCCTTGGCGTGACCGACCTTAGCGGCAAGCCGAGAAGTGTCGCCCTTCCCTGGCTGATCGCCGCCGTGGTCTATACGGCGATTACGATCGTCTACCTCTGGCCGGTTGTCACGCACCTCTCGTCAGCGTTTCCGCACGATCCCTATGACTCGTCGCTGACCGCCGTGATCCTGTTCTGGGACGCCCACGGTGTTCCGCTCAGCCGGGCGTGGTGGGACGCGCCGATCTTCTGGCCCGCGCACGGGGCGCTCGCCTTATCCGAACATCTCCTCGGCATCAGCCTGTTGACGACGCCTCTGCAGTGGTTCGGGGTGCCGCTGATCACGGCCAGCAATATCGCCTTTGTGTGCGCATTTCCCCTCTCGGCGCTCGCCGCGCACGCGCTGGCGTTCGCCTGCGTCAAGCGCCACGACATCGCCGCGATCGCCGGATGCATGTTCGGGTTCAGCCCGTATCGTGTCGGGCAATTCGCCCACCTCCAGATGATGTGGGTGTTCGCGATGCCGCTGGCGCTGATGGCGCTGCACCGATTCGTCGAGGGCGGCCGGCGTGGCTGGCTCGTGCTGTTTGGGGCCGCCTGGCTGGTGCAGGCGGCCGCGAACGGTTACTTCATGCTGTTTTTCCCGGTCCTGCTCGCGGCATGGATGCTCTGGTTTGTTCGCGATCTGAAGAGCGTGACCCTGATTGCCGCGGCGTGGCTGGTGAGCACCTTGCCGCTGGTGCCGGTGCTCTGGGGCTACTGGAAGATTCACGATGCGCTGGGGCTGAGCCGGAGCATCAACGATATCGAATCGCTCAGCGCTGACATGACCGCGGTCTTCGCGGCTTCGCCAGACTCGCTGGTCTGGCATTCGCTCTCGCGCTGGTCTCGTCCCGAAGGCGAGCTGTTCCCCGGTCTCATCTGCGTTGTCCTGGTCGTTGCAGCGATAGCACTCGCGGTTGTGCGCTTTCGATCGCGCCCGGATCCGGAGGCGGCCGGCTGGCGAGTTGCGAGGATGATTGCGGCGACGCTGGGCAGCTTGTTTCTTGCGATTGCGATCAGCCTTCACGTGCTGGGTCCGTGGAAGTGGAGCGTCGGGTCAGCGACGATCGTGTCGGTCGCCGGCATCGACAAGCCGCTGTCGATTGCATCGTTCTTGTTCGTCTGCGCGTTCCTGACGTTGCCGGCCTTCCGGCTGGTCTGGCGCCGTCGATCGGCCTTCTGGTTTTACATGTTCGCTGCGGTTGCGATGCTGGTTCTGAGTTTTGGTCCGCGGGCGAGGTTGGCCGGTATGCCGGTGCTGTTTCGCGCTCCGTATGCGTGGCTGATGAACTTGCCGGGCTTCTCGGAGATACGCGTGCCGGCCCGGTTCGGCATGCTGTTCGTGCTCTGCCTCCCGGTTGCAGCAGCGGTCGGTTTTGCCAGATTGACCTCGGCCCTGTCGGCGAAGACACAGCGTGCCCTCGCCGTGGCAGTGGTGATCGTCGCGCTTGTCGAAGGCTGGCCTCGTGTCGCGATGGCGCCGCCGGCCTCACCGATCGCCGCGTTGTCTGTATTTCGAGATGACGCACCGGTGATTGAGCTGCCGCTCGGCACTACTGAGCGCGACGTGGCCGCGGAGTATCGAGGCATGACGCATGGACGACCGACTATCAACGGCTACAGTGGCTACGAGCCGCCTCACTACCAGGTTCTCAGAATCGGATTGACTCTGAACGATGGCGCGGTCCTCGACGAGCTCGCCCGCGATCGCGACATCATCGTCGCGGTCGATCGTCACGGGGAGTTCGAGCGATGGGTCAGAGTCGTCGGTCCGCGGCCGGTGATTGCCGACGACAGCAATTGGCGGCTCTACCGGATTGCGGCGGGCGGCGGGCCACCAGTCGCAGACGGTGCGCCGTTGTCCATTCAGTCGGTCACCGCGAATTTTCGCAACGAGACCGTCGGCAGGATGCTCGACGGCAAGGCGACCACCGCCTGGAGCACCGGTCAGGTCCAGGCGGGGAACGAATCGGTGCTGATCGATCTGGGACGTCGGCGCGATGTGTCAGGCGTCGGCCTGGCGCTTGGTCCGTTCGCGCTCGGTTTTCCGAGAGCGTTGGTGGTGGACTGCTCGGCCGACCAGCTGCAATGGACCGTATGCTGGCGAGGTTCTTCCACGGCGCTGGCGATGAGGGCAGCCATCGATGCGCCGCTCAGCTCGGTGATCCGCATTCCCGTTTCGGCGTTGGCCGCGCGTTACATCCGGCTTCATCAGACGTCAACCGATCCGACCGATGAGTGGGCGATCGCAGAACTGACGGTATTCGGCCGCTGACAGCGAGGAAGAACGCGCATGCTATAGTCGAATCTGCCGCCAGGGGTATCCCCGCCAGCCGGGATTGAGATAAACCCTTGGAACCTGATCCGGTTTAAACCGGCGGAGGGAGTGCGGAGATGTCCGAGTTCGCGACAGCCTTTCCCAAATCAACCAAAATTTTCGTGGATGGCCCGCAGGGGGTCCGCGTGCCGATGCGTGAGATCGCGGTCGCCGACGGCGCCGCCACGATTCGCGTGTACGACACCAGCGGCCCGCAGGATCACGACGTCAAGGCCGGCCTGCCGAAATTGCGCGAGCCGTGGGTGCAGAAACGCCCGGTGACCGATTCAGGGCAGGGCCGTCGCGCCAGGTCCGGCGAATGCATCACCCAGCTGCACTACGCGCGCAAAGGCGAGATCACGCCGGAAATGGAGTTCATCGCGATCCGCGAGGGACTGCCGGTGGATTTCGTGCGCGACGAGGTCGCGCGTGGACGAGCCATCATCCCGTCGAATATCAACCACACAGAGCTCGAGCCGATGATCATCGGCCGCAACTTCCTGGTGAAGATCAACGCCAACATCGGCAACTCCGCGGTGTCCTCGTCGATCGAAGAAGAGGTTGCGAAACTGCAGTGGGCAACGTTGTGGGGCGCCGACACCGTGATGGACCTCTCGACCGGGAAGAACATCCACGAAACCCGCGAGTGGATCGTCCGCAACTCCGCGGTGCCGATCGGCACGGTGCCGATTTACCAGGCGCTCGAAAAAGTCGGTGGCCGCCCCGAGGATCTCACCTGGGAAATCTATCGCGATACCTTGATCGAGCAGTGCGAGCAAGGCGTTGACTACTTCACGGTGCATGCCGGGGTCCTGCTCCGTTACGTGCCGATGACCGCCCGGCGCGTCACCGGCATCGTGTCGCGCGGCGGCTCGATCATGGCGAAGTGGTGCCTCTCCCATCACCAGGAAAACTTCACCTACACGCACTTCCGCGAAATCTGCGAGATCATGCGTGCCTACGACGTCTCGTTCTCGCTCGGAGACGGCCTGCGTCCCGGGTCGATCGCCGATGCCAACGACGAAGCGCAGTTCGCGGAACTGAAGACGCAGGGCGAGCTCAACGCGATTGCCTGGGAGCACGACGTCCAGGTGATGAACGAGGGACCCGGTCACATCCCCATGCATCTCATCAAAGAGAACATGGAGAAGCAGCTCGAATGGTGCAAGGAAGCGCCGTTCTACACGCTCGGGCCCCTGACCACCGACATCGCGCCTGGCTACGACCACATCACCTCCGCGATCGGTGCGGCGATGATCGGCTGGTACGGCTGCGCCATGCTCTGCTACGTCACACCGAAGGAACATCTCGGGCTGCCCAACCGCGACGATGTCAAGGCCGGCGTGATCGCCTACAAGATCGCTGCACACGCGGCCGATCTGGCGAAGGGTCATCCGCGCGCCCGCGAGTGGGATGATGCGCTGTCGAAGGCGCGATTCGAATTCCGCTGGGAGGATCAGTTCAACCTGGCGCTCGACCCGGTCACCGCGCGCTCGTATCATGACGAGACCCTGCCCGCCGACGGCGCCAAGGTCGCGCACTTCTGTTCGATGTGCGGGCCGAAGTTCTGCTCGATGGAGCTGACCCAGCAGGTGCGCGACTACGCCGAACAGGGCATGAAAGAGATGTCGGTCGAGTTCAGGAAGGCCAAGGACATCTACGTGAAGATCTGATGGCGTTCGCCGTCCGCCATTTTGTCGCCGCTGCCGCGTTGCTGGCGGCGGCGGCATACATCTCCGTTTACGGCCGCCTCGATTCCCTCCAGCAGATTAGATCCGACGGTTACAGCTACTACGTGTACCTCCCGTCCGCGTTCCTCTATCACGACCTCACGCTCGAAAAACTCAAGGACGACTGGTACGGCGGCCTTTATCCTGAGTTCACCGGCATCCGCCGCTGGCCGGTCACCGGTCGGCTGATGAACCTGCACCCGATCGGCACCGCCGTGCTGATCGCACCATTCTTTTTCGTCGCCGATTTCCTGAGCCGCTGGTCCAACCTGCCGCGTGACGGCTTCTCCTTGTACTACCAGCACGGTGCGGCGATCGCCGGACTGGTCTATTTCCTGTTTGGTCTCGCCATCGTTCGACGCATGCTGCAAACGCAGTTCAGCGACGGCGTCGTGCTCGCCACGCTGATCTGTCTGACCTGGGGCACCAACCTGTTTCACTACGGGGTGTTCGACAGCGTGTTCAGCCACGCCTACGCATTCTTTCTCGTCAGCCTGTTCGTCTGGCAGGTCGAAGAGTGGTGGGATCGACCGACGCGGTGGCGGTCGCTGGCGATCGGAGCGATCGCCGGTCTCAATTTCCTGGTCCGTCACACCAACGCGATCTTCGTCCTGGTGCTGCCATTGTACGGAATCCTGCACTGGCGTGATGTCAGTGCGCGGTTCCGGCAGTTGACGATTCGCTGGCGCATGCTGACGGCTGCAGCGGTGGCGGGTCTGGTCGTCGCTCTGCCGCAGCTCGCCCTCTACAAGTGGATCACCGGCCGGTGGTTCGTAAGCGCCTACGACACCCACGACATGGGCTTCGATTTCGGCGCGCCGCATCTCGTTGCGGTGCTGTTCAGCACGCAGAAGGGGCTGTTCTTCTGGTCGCCGATATTGGTGCTGAGCGTCGTTGGCGTATTTCTCGCGCGAGGCAGGACGCGCGCGCTCATCCTTCCGGCCGTCGTCCTGTTCGCGCTGCAGACGTACCTGATCGCCAGCTGGGCGGTGTGGCAGTTCGGCGCGAGCTTCGGTCACCGCGGCTTTACCGACGGCTTCGCGCTCGCGGCGCCATTCATCGCAGCCACATTCGAGTGGGTCTCGCGGCATCGCCGGATCGCGCCGCTCGCTGCCATGGCGGTGACGGCGGTGGTGCTGCTCTCGGTCGCTCAGATGTTCCAGTACTGGCTGGGTATTCTTCCACTTGCCGACACCACCTGGGCGCAGTATCAGGAACTGTTTCTGAAGTTCAGATGACCCGCCGCTGGCTCGTCGTGCTCGTCGCACTGGTCCTGTTGCTGTCGGCCGCAAGTCTCGCCTACCTGTACGATCCACCATGGATCGTCGATGTGACCTCCGGCCTGCGTGCGTGGGAAGAGGATCCGCCGGGGACTCGCTTCCGCTGGACCACCGGGCGCGGCACGTTTTTCATTCCCTCGAGTTCAACCGAAATGATTCTGCCGCTGCGCGCCGTGTTCCCCGGACCGAACGGAACGGCGGTCAACGTCGAGGTGAGAGGCGATGGAAAACTGGTCGGAACAATCGCGCTCACGAACCCCGACGAGTGGGTGAGAGCCAGACTGTCGCTGAGACCCTCCACGAGTCGTCGGCGATACCGGCGCATTGACCTCGGCGTCTCCCGCGTCGTGCCGCCCTTTACGTTGGGAGTGATGACAGGGGTGGTCGACGCGCGCTGACTTCTTGACGCGCTGTTGAAGATGTCAGGATCTGTGGATTTGAGGACTTGAGGATTTATTTGAGAAACGTCGAGTGATCCAGCTCGATCGGTTTTGTGCCTTTAAGATAAATCCAAAGATCCTCAAATCCCCAAATCCTAAGATCTCTAACGCTCTCGCCCTACGGGCACTATCTGAATCAGCGTGGGAAACCGCGCCGGCTGACCGCCAGGCTTTGGATTCGGGTATCCCTGCGAGATGTCAGACTGAAAGTCCTTGATGGTGACCCCTGGTGGGAACGCCATCGTATTCTCGTTGTACTTGCCGACGTCGAACTCGTGGGTGGCCGGGACGTCGTACACCAGCTCGCCCTTGTCCTTCAGCATCGTGCGGTAGTACGCCACCAGATCGACAAACGACGCCGCCGAGCCGAAGATGTAGTAGCGCTGGCCGCGACCGGCGTCGTAGGAGCGGATGAACTGCGCGCCGGGAAAGACAGGGACGCCGAGCATCGCCTCGGTCGGGGCGGCTTCGGCCGCCGTCGCCGGCTTCGCCGGCTGCGCGTCGTTCGACGGAGCGGGCTGTTTCGGTGCTGTCGCCGGCGGTGGTGCCGGCCTTGTGGGCGGCGGCTGCACCCCGGAGCCGGGACGAGGGAACGGCTGGGGGACCGGCTGTTGCTGCGAGAATGAGTTCTGAACGCACAACACGCGGGGACCACACGGTGATGGTCCGGCGGACTCGGCGTGCAACGCAATCCCGACAACGAGCGCGATCAACATGCCACCGATTATAAGCCTTCGTGATTTCTGTCGCGCCAATGAGGATTGGCTCCTCGAGGCGATTGATGCCCTCGTCTCCGTGGAGTCGCCAACCACCGACAAAGCCGCGGTCGATCGCTGCGGCGCGGAGCTGGCGAGGCGGCTGGAAGCTGCGGGCGGACGCATCACGCGCTTGACGAGGCCGGATCGCGGCGATCATCTGCTTGCGGAATTTGGCTGCGGCGCCTCACAGATCCTGTTGCTCGGCCATTTCGATACCGTCTGGCCGGTCGGGCAGCTTGAGCGCATGCCGCTCCGACGATCGGACGGTCGTCTATATGGACCGGGCGTGTTCGACATGAAGGCAGGCATCGCGATTGCCCTGCTCGCCACTCGTGCGCTGGTCGAAACCGCGACCCCGCTGTCCCACCGCATCGTCATGCTGTGGACGACAGACGAGGAAGTCGGCAGCGCCTCGTCGCGCGCTGCCATCGAAGACGAAGCCAGGCGCAGCGACGCAGTACTGGTGCTCGAGCCATCGCTGCCGGGCGGCGGCGTGAAAACCGCGCGCAAGGGCTGCGGCAGCTATCGAGTCCAGATCAGAGGCATTGCCGCGCACGCCGGCATCGAACCGCAGAAGGGCGCGAGCGCGGTTCAGGAGCTGGCGCACCAGACCCTGCGGATCAACGCTCTGCAGGATCTCGCGCGGGGCGTATCAGTGAACGTTGTTCAGACTTCGGGCGGCGTCAGATCGAACGTCATTCCTGACGAGGCCCACGCTGTGGTTGACGTTCGGGTTCCGACGCTCGCGGCCGCCGCTGAGATCGCCGAGGCGTTTCGGGGTCTCCGTCCTGTCGATGAGCGCACTACCATCACGGTGGATGGCGGCTTCGACCGGCCGCCGCTGGAACGCAGCGACCTCGTCGCGCGTCTGTACAAACAAGCGCGCGATGTCGCACGGGAACTCGGCCAGGATCTGGCCGAAGGCGGCACCGGGGGCGGGTCCGACGGTAACTTCACGGCGGCGTTGGGGATACCAACGCTGGACGGTCTCGGAGCGGTTGGCGATGGCGCTCACGCCCTCCACGAGCACGTCGAAATGGCTTCCCTGACCGACCGGGCAGCGCTCGTTGCGGGACTTATCGCACGTCTGGGATCGCACCATGACTAATGTCGCCAAAACCGCACTGCTGCTCGGCGTCCTCACCGCGCTGATGATGTTCATCGGCGGCGCGCTGGGTGGCGGCCAGGGCATGGCGGTTGGCTTTCTCTTCGCTGTCGCCACCAACTTCGGCTCGTACTGGTTCTCGGACAAGATTGTCCTCCGCATGTACAACGCGGAAGAGGTGGGACCCGGCCATCGTTTGTATCAGACCGTGGCGCGTCTGGCGCAGAGCGCCAACCTGCCGATGCCGCGGTGCTACGTGATTCCGGATCCGTCGCCGAACGCGTTCGCCACCGGCCGGAATCCGAACCACGCCGCGGTTGCCGCGACCGCAGGGATCCTGCAGATCCTCGACGATCACGAGCTCGAAGGCGTGCTGGCTCACGAGTTGTCGCATGTGAAGCATCGCGACATCCTCATCAGCTCGATCGCCGCGACGCTCGCCGGCGCGATCATGATGGTGTCGCGCTTCGCGATGTTCTTCGGCGGCAGCCGCGACGATGGCCGGGAAGGCGCGAGCCCGATCGCGATGATCGCGACCATCGTTCTCGCACCAATCGCGGCGGTGCTGATTCAGGCGGCGATTTCGCGATCGCGCGAGTACGACGCGGATGCCGGTGGCGCCGCGATGGCCGGCGGCCCGCTTGGACTGGTCAGCGCACTGAAGAAAATCGAAGCCGCGTCGAAGATCGTTCCGCTCGATGCGAGTCCCGCGACGGCGCATATGTTTATCATCAAGCCGTTCAATCCGTCCGCGCTGCTGGGGCTTTTCAGTACGCATCCACCGACCGAGCAGAGGATCCAGGCGCTGCTGCGATCGTAGAGGCCCATTACGGAATCCTGCGACGTATCGGCCGCTCACAAACGGCTGCGAGGTCGCGGCCGATCACACTCCTGCGACGTAGCGGCCGAGCTTGCTCGGCCGTGGTGTGGCTCGCCGAGACGGCCCACTGTGGTTGCCGCACCACGCTGACCGCTGGCGTACCTCTTGCTGCCTCTTATCCTGACGGAGGCCGCCGTGCACGTAGAGGATCTCGATATCGCACCGAGCAAGATTGGCGAATCCGCACAACGGATCGTCGATCGAGCATTCGAGGAAGCGCGTCGCCGCGATCACGCGCTTCTCACCAACGAACATCTGTTTCTGGCGTTCACCCAGGCCGAGTGGGACACCTTTGCCGGGGTGATGCGCGACGTTGATCTCAACCCGCACGTCGTTCTTCAGGCGCTGGAAGAACACCTTCATACGATGCCGTCGTTCGAGGGTCACGACCTTCGTGTGTCGCCCGCGACCAAGCTCGTCCTGAAGTTGGCGCTGCATCACGCCAACCGAGCCGGGCGCCAGCTGGTCGAAAGCATCGACCTTTTTTCTGCCCTATTCGAGGAAACCCAGGGCGTGTCTGGGTCGATTCTGCGGCGCAATGGCGTCGAGCCGGATCTGCTGATGACCCGGCTGAACAGCCGGATGCGCGATCTGGAATTACGCGAGGAGCGACTGAAGAAGCGCTTCGAGCTGCCGGCGTTCCTCAAGCACTTTGCGACCAACCTGAATCTGCTGGCGCGGCAGGAGAAATTACCGCCGGTGTTCGGGCGCGAACACGAGATTCAGCAGGTGCTCGAGATTCTCTGTCATCGCGAACGCGCCAACTCGGTGATGCTGGTCGGCGAACCCGGCGTAGGGAAGACCGCGATCGCCGAAGGTCTGGCGCACCGGATCGAGTTCGAGCCCGAGACCGTACCGGTGCGTCTGCGTGACTGCCAGGTTGTCAACCTGCAGATGAACTCGATGGTCGCCGGCACGATGTTGCGCGGCATGTTCGAGGATCGGATTCAGAACGTCATTCGCGAGATCAAGGAGCGGCCGAACCTCATCCTGTTCGTGGACGAGGCTCACACGATGGTCGGCGCCGGATCGGCGCTCGGTGCGCCCTCAGATGCGGCGAACATCTTCAAGTCGGTACTCGCACGTGGGGAAATCCGGATGATCGCGGCCACCACGCTGAGTGAGTACAAGGAGTACATCCAGGAAGACGAGGCACTGGCGCGGCGGTTCCGATGCGTCGTCGTGAACGAGCCGAGCATCGAGGAAACCCGGCGCATTCTGTACAGCCTGCGTCAGCGTCTCGAACGGAACTACTCGGTCCGCGTGCTGGACGAAGCGATCGAGACCGCCCTCGACCTGGCGCCGCGCTACATGCGGCATCTGCACCTTCCGGATAAAGTCATCGGCTGGCTCGACACCGCGGCGGTTCGCTCGGAGATCGATCGCCGTCGCGACGTCCGCGCCGAGGACGTCGTCGCGGTGATCTCGCACGTCGCGCAGATTCCCGAGGACATGGTCTTCCGTGACGTCACCGAGCGATTCGCCGACATCGAGACCAGGCTGCAGCGCCGCGTGGTCGGCCAGCGCAAAGCGATCAATGCCGTCGCCCGCCGCCTGGTATTGAACAAGGGCCCGTTGAAGGACGGGTTCGATCGACCCGACGGCGTGCTGCTGTTTCTCGGTCCGACGGGTGTCGGCAAGACCGAGCTCGCGAAAGCCGTCGCCGAGTATCTCTTCGGCGACGAGAAGAAGATGGTCCGCGTCGACATGTCGGAATACCAGGACGGTGCGGTCTCGATCGACAAACTGATCGGCATGCCCCGCGGTATCGTCGGCAGCGAGCGCGGTGGAGTGCTGACCAATCAGCTCAAGGACAACCCTTACTGCGTCGTCCTGCTCGACGAGGTGGAGAAGGCCAGCCCGAACGCGCTGCACCTGTTCCTTCAGGCGTTCGACGAAGGCTGGCTGACCGACGGCCGTGGCAAGCGCGTCTACCTGAGCGACGCGATCGTGATCATGACGTCGAACCTTGGCGCTGAAAGCTTTCGAAAGCTCACCAGCCCGCTGGGATTCCTCCAGAAGACGATCGGCGCCGATCAGGTCGAGGTCGAAGTGATGCGAGAACTCGAGCGCCGTTTTCCGCCCGAGTTCCGCAATCGCATCGACGAAGTCGTCGTCTTTGCGCCACTCACCCACGACGAGGTCCGCGAGGTAGCGAAGCACTACCTGCAGCAGGTCACGACGACGATGGCGCGGGCCGGAAAGACGCTGACGGTGGCGGACGCCGCCCTCGAGTTGGTGGTGGCGAAGGGCTACAGCCTGGCGTTCGGCGCACGCATGCTGAAACGCGTGATCGACGAGCTGATCAAAGTACCGATCAGCGCGCGGTGGAAGGATGGCTCGCACTTCGACGTCAGAGTGAGCGACGGCCATGTCCTCGTCGAACCTGGCCTAACGACCGTCGCGACGGCGAGCGGTGCATTGGCGCTTGGTGACCTGACGTAGAGCGAATCGATTTTCACCACGCGAAAGCGACCTGCTCGGCTTCGGCCTCTTCCGGCTCTGCCTCCGGACCGGCCTGCTTACGAGGAGCCAGGCCGTAGCGATCCTGCAGGGTCCGCACCATGCCCTGAACTTCTTTCCGGTACGACTGCGGCGGATACTTTCCCTGATAGAGCCTTTCGAATCGCGCCGTCATCGCGGGAAACTCGCGCTCGATGAAGCGCATGAAGTGTGTCCGCGTGCCGTCCTGCAGGTACATCACGTTGCAGCCGACGAAGCGGGCGCCGTGATCCGCGATCGCCTTGATCGTGCGCTCGATCTTGCTGCGCGACGATGAGAAGCCCGGGACGATGGGCGCCATCAATACGCCGACATTCACCCCGCCTTCGGCAAGTTGCCGCACGGCGCGCAGGCGTTGCAGCGGGTGGGCGGTGCCGGGTTCCAGTTGCCGCCACGCGTCCTCGTCTACCGTCGGAATGCTCATGTAGACCGCGGAACGCGCGGCGCGTCCGTGTTCGACCAGCACGTCGAGATCGCGCACGATCATCGGACCTTTGGTGATGAGGCCGATTGGCGTCTTTGCGCGCGTCAGCGCCTGTATCGCCTGGCGCGTGAGCGTGTAGTGCCCTTCGATCGGCTGATAGGGATCCGTCGCGGTTCCGACCGCGACCTGTTCGCGGGTCCACGACGGCCGATCCAGCTCTCGCGTGAGGACGCCAGTCAGGTTGTGCTTCACCAGAATCACCGACGCGAACTCATCGTCGGTGTTCATCTCGAACTGGACGTGATAGCGGCGTGCGAAGCAGTAATGGCAGCCGTGCGTGCAGCCGCGGTACGGATTGAGCGTCCACTTGAACGGCATCCCCTCGACGCGGTTCAACGCCGAACGGCAGGTCACCTCCTGATAGCGCGCGGAATCGGCCCGGCGATCGGCCTCGGTGAGCGCAGCGGTGCCGCCCGCCTTTACTGTCCTGGCGACGTCCCGGGTGGTGGGTCTGGTCGAGCCGAGGTCGAAGAGCAGGGGGAAGGAAGCCATGGGGCCGAATTCTCAGGGGAACGAAGACGATTCGTCTTTGTTTCGCCTATCATCGGGCCGGGGACGTCCGGTGTCAAGCGCGACCAGTTCAGTGCGGTTTGGTGCTGGGAGGATGCTTCGCGGTCTGCGTTTTCGGTGCGGGCTTGCCTGCCGTGCCGCTTGCCGCGCTGCCGCTTTTTGCCTTTGACCCCGACGATTTCGCCGCGGTCGATCCGCCGGATGATGCCGAGGCCCCGGTGGATACGCGAGAAGAATGCTTGGCGCGAGGATGCACCGGCTTCTTGGGTGCCGCTTCCACACTCGAACTCGTCACGACTGCGGCGATCATTGCGATCAGCAGTGGCTTCAGCGTCTTACCTGTCATCGGTCACCTTTCACAAACCCCAGGAATTGTCTCGTACGATATCGCATTCGTGCAACGCCCGCGTCGATTTCTTTACGCCAGCGGCTATAGCAGATATGCCAGGGCGAAGCCGATCTGCGCGACGAACATCATGCGGTACATGTGGGCCCACGAAACGTGGTTTTCCTCGACCGCGAGATCCTCGGGCCGCCGAAGCATCAGATAGCAGACATAGAGGCCGTAGCAGGTCATCACCAGCCCGAGCAACTGGAGCAACCAGAAGTTGCCGGTCAATACACCTAGCCACGCGCCAAGCGCGATCATCGCGAACGGGACGACAAACGAGGGTGAAATCATCCACGCCGCCCGCCGCACTCCGTACTGAATAGGCAGCGTCCGGCAACCACCCAGTCGATCGCCTTCCATGTCAGCGAAATCCTTGGTGGTCGTCGCGCCCAGAAGAAACAGGCCAAAGATGGCGCCGATGTACCACGGTTCGACGCCGACGATCGTCTTGACCGACGACCACCCGGCGACTTTCAGCAGTACCCCGCGCGGGATCGCGATCGTCACGTTGGCCCAGATGCCGAGGCGTTTGGTGCGCAGCGGCGGCACCGAGTAGATGTAGGTGAAGACCACGGCCGCCGCGACCAGCCAGAAACACTCGTGGCGACCGCCCGGCGCGACCAGCCATGCAAGCGCCAACGCTGCGGCGTAGGTGATGACGGTGAACGTCCAGACTTCGCGGAGCGTGAGCCGATGGCTCGGCAGCGGCCGCTTCGGCTTGTTGACCCGGTCGATGTCGAGGTCGTAAATCTGGTTCAGCGCGTTGTTGCCGGCGTTGAGCAACGCCGCCATGGCCGCACCGATGATCGGCGCCACCAGCAGCGAAGGCGCCCACGGTTCCCGGGGCGCTGCACCGACGGCGGTCAACCCGCCCGAAAGGAAACCCAGCGCCGGCGCGAGCAGCGTGAACGGCCGCCCGAGATCGATGTAGGCGCGGAGTTTCACGCAATCGCCAGTGTGACGGCCGCGGCCACGGCGGTATTGATGAAGTTGAGCATGTCGTTGTTGAGGATACCCGGTCCTTCGAGCGTCGCGCCAAGCGCGCTTTCGACCATCGATCCCACGGTCGCCCCGACCACGATCGCCAGGATCCACGAGGCCGGCGCCAGGCCCGCCGCGACACCTGCGGCAGCAAGCGCGAATGCCGCTACGAGTCCTGCCGCTGTCCCTTCGAGCGACATCGCTCCAGGAGTTCCCGGCGGCACCTGCCTCAGACTGGTGACGAGAAAGGTCGATCGCCCCCAGGCCTTGCCGATTTCGCTCGCCACGGTGTCGCTGCCACCGGCGGTCAGCGTGGCGACCAGCGCGAGCGAGGCAGTGGCCGCATACGGTGTGGTGGCCGCCGCGATCGCCGCCAGCACGGCGACGCCGCAGTTGGCGATCGCGTTGCCGGGGCCGCGGCGTCCGCCATGTTCCTCGGCAATGCCGAGCAGCGTCTTGCGCTCGAGACCGAGGCGCGAGGTCACAGACGCCAGCAGAAACGTGATCATCAGCAGCACCCAGGCGCCGCCACCCGCGCCGGCGTAGATGATCACGCCGATCGCAAAGCCAGTGACGGCACCCGCCGCCGAAACCGATCGGGCGCGGTAACCCGCCCAGGCCGCGACGGTGTTGGCCGCCAGGGCCCACGGCAGCGTCGCGAGGACCGGCACTGCCGATGCGTCAATCGACGCACGGTCCATCAGGCTGGCAAGCCACATCACGACGCCCGCCGTGAACGGAACCGAGATGTTGTCATCGAGGCGGATCGGGATCGATTCGACCAGCGCCGCGGCAATTGTTGCGACCAGCGGCGCGGCGATCGCGAACGTCATCGTCGGCGCAGGCACAACCGCGGGCCGGGTCCAGAGTTCGAGCGCGATCGATCCGATGGCGCCGAAGACGATGAACGCCAGCGTTCCGGCGACGCTCTTCTCGCGGTTCCATGGCAGTCGACGGGGGATGAACGTAGCGCTCGGAGAAGCCGGGGAGCGATCAGGGGTC
>DASXGC010000024.1:0-9227 GCA_036489235.1 Vicinamibacterales bacterium | reverse complement strand
GGGTCCGAAAATAGTCCGAGGCGACTGTGTTCGACATGAACGTCAAGTCCTCATCGCGCCGCGCCGTGTATCCCTCGATGGCGACCTTTCGCGCCGGCGTGTCAAGAAACCCCATGGGGATGAACGCCGCGAGCGTCGCCGAGTCGATGCCAGCGTCGCGCCGTGCCGCAGCCAGCAGGTGCCGATAGAACACACGCCCCTGCGCTTCGTCGTAGCCGTTCTGCTTCACATCCATCGTCACTGCGGTCGTGTGCGTGGGATCGAAACCTGGATCGGCGCGGCGAGCCGCCTCGACGCTGCGCGTCGCCAACCCGGCGCCGATCAGCAGCAACAGGGACACTGCAACCTGCGCCACCACCAGTCCACCGCGGAGCTGTCCACGCGAGGCGCCTCGCGGCGACGCGTCCTCGTTGATGACGGACACGAGATCCACTCGCGAGCTTTGCAAGGCTGGCACGAATCCGAACGCAAGCGCGCTACCGCACGCAACCAGGACGGCGAACGCCATGACCAGGCTGTCGAACCCGACGTTGAAAAACACGCGCTCTGGCGCCGCCATGATCTCGGCCTGGGCAACCAGCATCGGTATGGCCCATCGTGCCAGCAGGACGCCGAGCACAGCTCCGGGCATTGCGAGCACGACGTTCTCGACGATCAACAGACGGACGATGCGCGTGCGAGTCGCGCCGAGGGCGAGGCGCACGGCGATCTCGCCGCGCCGCGAGACGCCGCGGACCAGGACAAGGCCCGCGATGTTGGCGCAGGCAATCATCAGGACCAGCAGTCCCATCGCGGTAAGTACGATCAGCGTTGGGAGGACGATCGACGGCGCACCGCCGGGCGTCCGCCAGAACGAGACGACCCGCAGCCGCTGGACAGTGTCAGTGAGCGGCCGATCGTGCGCAAGGGCGGCCCACACCGCATCGGTCGACGCCGCCGCACTCGCGAGCGTGACCCCGGATCTCAGGTAGCCCTGTGGATAAAATACCGCGGCACTGCGATCGGCCAGGATGCCGGACGGCGTCGTTTCCTGGCTCCCAAATCGGAAGCCAAGCAACGGTGCCACCGTCACCGGGACGTAGACCTCGACGTCGTAGACCACGGTGGTGCCGTGAAACGCCGGGTCGGCGACGCCGACGATCGTCAACCGGTTGTTGTTGATTTCGATGACCTTGCCGACGATGTCAGGATCGGCGTGAAAATCGCGGCGCCAGAGGCCATCGCTGATGACCACGACGGGATGCAGCCCGGGCGCGCCCTCGTCGGATGGAACCAGCGTGCGGCCGAGCGCGGCGTGAATCCCGAGTGCCTGGAAGTAGTTTCCGGTGACGAGTTCGCCCCACACTTGACGGGCGCCCTTGCCTCTGCCCAGATTGGGCTGGAACGGGCTGGTTCCGAACAGATCCGTGAACGCCCCATCGTGATCGCGCAGGTACTGATAGTCAGGGTACGACACCCGGAGCTGACGTGCCGCTCCCGTCTCGGCGTAGACGATCGCAAGCTTCGCCGAGCCGTTGACGCCGGCGAGCGGGCTGAGGGCGATGCTCTTGAGCATGGTGAACACGGCGGCGTTCACGCCGATCCCGAGCGTGAGCACACCAATGACGGTCAGCGAGAACACCGGATCCTTGAGCAACGCGCGGATGGCGTACCGAACATCGCTGACCTGATCGTGCAGCGCGTCGAGCCACCACGGCCTCCAGACTCGTCGCGCGGCTTCGGTCGCGAGGGCGACATTGCCGAACGCCTTTTGCGACGCGAGCTCGGCGCCGCGCCGGTCGGCGCCGTCGGCGACGCGTTCGTCGGCGGCAATCTTCAGATGCGCGCGAATCTCCTCGTCGAGATCGGCCTCGTCCAGGCGCCGTCGCCGCGGCCAGTTGAAGATCGACATCGTGACTACTCCCTCGGGTTGGCCGCGGGTTTCATGATCCGCCCGATCGCGTTCACCAGCTCGGTCCACCGTGATTCCTCGCGCGAGAGCTGGGTCTTGCCCGCCGGCGTCAGGCGATAGAACTTGGCGCGCTGGTTGGCCTCGGTCGTGCCCCATTTCGCCGACACCCAGCCGCGCTTGGCCAGGCGTTGCAGGGCCGGGTAGAGCGAGCCGGCCTCGACCTGAAGGACGTCTGAGGACTGCGCCCGGATCGACTGAGCCAATGCGTAGCCGTGCTGGGGTCCCCACACCAGGGTCCGGAGAATCAGCATGTCGAGCGTGCCGTGCAGGAGATCGGTGCGGGCGTTAGGGCGCGACGAATGCAGGGTCATTAGGTAGAGAGTCTATAGCCTTTGGTATAGAACGTCTATAGCCTGAGACGTAGGGAGTCTATATCCTGTTCCACGGCGCCCCCAATCGGCCGCCGAGCCGGCTAGGCGCGGTCGATGACCAGCGGCTGTGCGCCGTGCCACAGCGCGGCTTCGCCGAGCGCGCGGAGCCGCTCGGCTCCCGACACGATGGTGAGGCAATGATTGCCGGCGAGTTGCCCGGCCTTGCTGGCGAAGCGGGTCGCGCCGTAGGAAATCAGGATTTCGGTCTCGCTGATGCCGCCGGGATAGACGATCACCTGCCCCGGTGACGGGTAACTGGTCGCGTTTTCCGCCGGCAGGCCGAGCGCCAGGTCGCCGAGTGGCACCCACACCGCCTCCCCGCTCCAGCGCACGTGCACCAGCCGATTGGTGAACGGTAGCAGCTGCATAAACGCTTCACACGTCCGCGGCGCCGCCGCGGTTTCGAAACGGGCGACGAACCTGAAGGAGCCGCTCGAGATCACCACCTCTGACATCGCCGATCCTTTTTGTTGGAGCTCCAAGGATAGTCCTTTTCGATTAATCGTTGGTCTTCAAAGGAAAACCCGTGCTCGTTGACACGCCGTCTGGCGCGATGCTAAAAACGGGACACATGAATACTTCGCGCCGCATCTTCCTCGGGGCGGCGGCGTGGACTGCGGCAGTCAGCGCCCTCCATTTCAAGCTGAATGTCAACTGGAATGCGCTCCGCGACAGTTTTCGCTCGCGCGACCAGCTACAAACACTCGTCGTCGGAGGATTGCCGGTCACGTGCAACCTGACGCTCCCAATTGCCTGCCTGGCCCGCGACCTCGACCGCAACTTCGCGCGGGCGAACTTCCATTACACGCGCTACAACGGGTGGCCGGAGATCAAGGAATCGCTCATCTCCGGCAGTCTCAACGCCGCCTACATGCTGGCGCCACTGGTGATGGATCTCGTGTCCAAGGGCGTCCCGGTGAAGATCGTTTCGCTCGGTCATCGCTCGGGCGCGGTCATCATGGTGCGCACCGACTCGTCTTACAAGACGTTCAAGGATTTGATCGGCAAGTCGATCGCCATCCCGAGCCGCTTTGCCGTGGACTATCTCTTTCTCCGGAAGATGTTGGCGAAGGAAGGCATTTCGATCAAGGACGTCAAGGTCGTCGAGATGGCGCCTCCGGACATGCCCGCCGCGCTGTTCGCCAAGTCGATCGACGCCTACTGCACCGGCGAGCCGTTTGGCGCGACCGCCCAACGCGCCGGCTATGCCGTCCCCCTGCGCATGACCCGCGACGAATGGCCCAACTATATCTGCTGCGTCCTCACGGTGCGCCAGGAACTCATCGATCAGAACCCGGCCCTGGTACAAGACCTCGTCAACTACGTGCAGGGCGCGGGCGAGTGGCTCGATAAAGGGCCAGACCATCGGATGCGTGCCGCAGAGATCGCCTCCGACGGCAAGTACTTCAACCAGGATCGAGCGGTGATCCAATACGTGATGGACAACCCGACCGACCGCGTCACCTATGGCGATCTGCGGATGATCAAAGAGGAGTTCGAGGATCTGATGCAGCTGTCGCTGGAGGCCGGAACCCTCACCAGCCCGATTGCGTTCGAGCGCTACGTGGACGATCGTTTCGTCAAAGCCGTGGCTCCGGCACATATTTCGGTTTAGGGACGGATGAAGAAAGCCGTCATCGCTGGCTCCGTGGCTCTCGTTCTCGTTGCCTTGGGGACCTCGTTTGCTTTTCGGCGCGCGCCGAAGGCCGAACCGGGCTTCCGCTCCGGGATCTTCGATCCGCCGCGCGACGCACCCGCCTTCAGCCTCGACGGTTCCAACGGCAAAAAGCTGAGCCCGCGTGACTATCTCGGCAAGGTCGTCATCCTGGAGTTCGGGTTCACCTATTGTCAGTACGTCTGTCCGATCACGCTGGCCCGCCTGACCGAAGTCCACAAGAAACTGGGGAGTGCGGCGGACGAAGTCCAGCTGATTTTTGTCACGGTCGATCCCGCGCGCGACAGCCCTGAGCGCCTGCGCGAACACCTGACCACCTTCAACCCGAACTTCCTCGGGGCCACCGGCACCAACGACGAGCTCCAGGCCGTCTACAAATCCTACGGCATCGTCGCCGAGCGAGAGGTTTCGAAGAACAAGGCGCTCGGATACGAAATGAATCATTCGTCATTTCTGTACCTGATCGACCGCACCGGAAAAATCCGCGGCCTGGTGCCGTTCGGAACACCAGCCGACACCATCCTTCACGATGTCGACCTCCTCTTGAAGTCGCAGACATGAGCTCGACGGCTGCCGACGCCTTGTCGGATGCGTACCCACACCAGGAAGTTGACCCGTCAACGGCAGCCCGCACACGGCGGCGACGCGTGTTTGGGATCATCGCAATCGCGATCCTCGTCCCGGTGGTGCTCGCGTCGCTCTGGCCCATCACGTTCGACTCGCCCGAGGAGTTGTTTGAGATTCCCAAGGGCACGTTTGCTCGCCGCATGGCCGGTGACAAGCGCGAAATCCTGCCCTCGACGATTCATCTCATCGTCGGCATTCGCAATGTCCTGCTCCTCAAGAACTCGGACGATGTGCCGCAGATTTTCGGGCCGACGTTGCTGATGCCGGGTCAAAGCTTCCGGCTGCCGTTCACGACCCCGTCGGAGAACTTCTTCGCCTGCACCGCACACGCAAGCGGGCAGCTCGTGATCAGCGTGGAAGCGACGCCGACCTGGCCCTGGAGCCGGCTCAGTTGGCGCGTTCGATACTTGCTGCGCCGCTTGTCGGCCGCGTAATGCCCGCGCCGTACAACAATCGCTGCTGTCGGTCGCTCGTCGTCGGATTGGTGGCGGTCGGCTGCATCGCCTGCGGGCCCACGCGCGAACAACGGCTTCTCGCCTACACCGACGCGCGCACGGTAGTGGACCGCCGCTGCGTCGAATGTCACTCTGCACACCCGACCAGCCGAGCCTTCCCGATTGCTCCTCAAGGCGTCATGCTCGACACCGCGCTAGAGATGAAACAGTACGCGGATCGAATAGAAGCCAGCGTGGCAGCGGAACACACGATGCCGCTCGCCAACCTGAGCGGCATGACTGACGAGGAGCGATCGGTCCTCCATCGTTGGGTCCAGACTGGCGCCGACGTTCCTTAGCCCTGCGAGCGCCGATTCAACCGCGGGGCAACCCCCGACACAACTAACGCCAGACGAACTCATCTCTTCGCATCCATTGGACTCAGGGACCATGAAAACATTCGCCGCGAAGAAATTCCTGACGCGCGTACTTATCAGCACAGTTGCCACTCTGTCGTTGCCAACATGTGTGCAGGCGCAGGACACACCAGTCAGCAGCCCCGGGCGCGACGCCCCGGCCGGTGTGATGAACTCGATGTTGCACCGCGAAGGTGAGTGGATGGCGAGCGTTCGGTTGATGACGATGTCGATGAGCGGCAGTCGCGACGGCAGGACTGACTTGAGCGACGCGGAGGTGTTCAATCGCGGCTATGCGCAGTCACCGCAGAACATGACCATGCTGATGCCGGCGCTCGACGTCATGTACGGGCTGACCGAACGGATCACGCTCTCGGCGACGCTGCCCTTCGTGTTCAACTCGATGGACATGCGGATGATGGACGATTCGACGTTCACGATGAAGGCGAGCGGCGTTGGCGACCTCAGGGCCGGAGCGATGTTTGGCCTTTACCGTGGTCGCCGACAGGACCTCCATTTTTATGCGGGCCTTCAGTTTCCACTCGGCAGCGTCACCGCGAGGGATGACATGCCCGACTGTCCTAACTGCAAGGTCGACTATCCCATGCAACCCGGATCCGGCACGTTCGATGTCACGCCGGGACTGACATGGGTTCTCGACGAAGATCGATGGTCGTGGGGGGCCAACTGGCTGTCGGTGCTGCGCACCGGCGACAACAGCGAGGGTTATCGCTTCGGCAATCGCCACGACCTGTCAGCGTGGGGCTCGCGTCAGTTGAATCGACACGTCAGTGCGTCGGTCCGCCTGAGCGGGAGCATCTGGGAGAACGTGCACGGCGCCGATCCTGACTTCGATCCGACGATGTCGCCGACGCAGGATCCGGCCGCACAGGGCGGCAAGCGGATGGACCTCTCGGTCGGCATGGCCTTCAAGCCCACCGTCGATGTACTGCGCCGCGGGCGGCTGGCCGTTGAAGTCGGTCACGCACTCGCCCAGAGCCTCGACGGTCCTCAGTTGGCGACCGGCTGGACCTCGTCGTTCCTGTGGCAGCTCTGGTGGTATTAACGCAATGGTCGCCGAACGTGCGCGATTGTCAGAATTCAACCGAGCAGCGTAATCGTCTGCTACCATTGAATCGGCGTTCACTATGGGAAGCTCGAACGAGAAAACACTTGCCCGGCCCCGGCTCGCCGATGTGCGCAGAACGGGCGCCTCCCAGAGGAAGGCGAAAACGGAAGAAATCGTGAACCGTCGCCTCCTGAAAGCCGCCGCAGAAATGAAGGCAAGACAACGAGCCGGCAAGTCGGACGAGTTCCTCAGCCAGGGCGAAGCAGCGCGTCGCCTCGCCGGCGTCGTCGAGCGTGGCCGGAACGCCCTGAAGAAGACCACGCCGAAGCGATAGATGGCGTCCTCGGCCACGGTCAGCGTGCCCAAGGAATTCGTCGCTCTAGTGGAATCCATTGCCGATGACTTTGACCGACGCTGGCGCGATGCCAACACCAAAGGCCGCGCCGGCGTTGCCGCTGTCCTTCGAAGGCAATGGGACGAATTCCGCAGCTTCGTCCATAAACTTGCTGACATCGTTAGCGGTCGGGTGCACCCAGCCGAATACCTGACCCGTATCGGTACGACACCCGACGACGTGGTCGTGTACAAATTCGCGGTCGGAAAATGGCACGTCGGGTTTGTCGAAGATCCCGATTCAGATGCCTGGACGCTCGTGTACGATGAAGCCTTCTGGTCGTCGGTGACGAAGCGATAGCGCGTCTACGAAGGACCTGCAACAAGCGGTGATCATGAGCGAAAAGCGAACATTCTGGCTCATCTTCTTCTTGAGCATCGCCGCGTCGATCGGCGGTTTGTTCGTGTGTAAGGCGACCGGGAAAGAGGCCGATGCGATACGCGGAGGGTCTTTGGGTGCGGCGATCGCGCTTGGATTCATGTTCGCGACGAGGGATTACGGGAACAAGCTCTATAAGGCGCGCACGAGCGAGCTCTCACAGCTCAGATCAGATGTCGCGACGTTGAAGACCTCTCACGAAGATCCAGCTGCCAAGGCCACTCTCGGTGATCAAGTGTCCAAAATCTCGATTCAGGTTAACGCTCTCGTTGCGTCAATGGACATTGACGTCAAAGGCCGGGAGACGGAAAACAAGTTCCTCGCTCTCGCAACGTGCATTGGAACACTCGTGGGCGGTTTCGGCGATCTCATTGCCAAACAGTTTCTGCTTTAACGGACTCTCAACCGTTCTAAAGCCGATGCAGTTCGTGCCGGCGTCAGTGTCGGATTCGCGACGTGTTGCTGAGATGAAGCCGGATTGACGACAGCCCCGGCACCACAGACGAGGAGAACGAAGCGCTGGAGCGCTCCCGTCGTCGTTCTGGTTCTGCTCTGCCTGCTGTACGTCATCCTCTACGTCGATCGCACCAACATCTCAACCGCCGCGCCGCTGATCAAAGGCGAGCTCGGCCTGACCAACACGCAGGTCGGCCTGATTTTTTCGGCCTTCGCCGTGCCTTTTGCCGCGGTTCAACTGATCGGCGGTGTGGTCGGCGACACGTTCGGGCCGCGGCTGATCCTGACCGTCTGCTGCGCGATCGTCGGGGTCTCGACGATCCTCACCGGACTCGCCGGCGGTCTGACGTCGCTCATCGCCGCGCGCATGGCGTTAGGCCTCGGCGAAGGCGCGGCCAATGCGACCGCGACGCGCGCGATGTCGGCTTGGGTGCCGGTCGAGCGGTGGGGCTTTGCTCAGGGCATCACCCATTCGTGTGCGCGCGCCGGCAATGCGATCGCGCCTCCATTGATGGTCGCACTCTTTGCCTGGACCACCTGGCGCGGGTCATTCGTCCTGCTGGGAATGGCCAGCCTCCTGTGGCTGTCGGTCTGGGTCTGGTATTTCCGGGACGATCCACGCACCCACCCAGGCGTGACCGCGGCCGATTTGCGGTCACTGCCACCTCCCACCGACCGCAGCCGTCCGGTCGTGCCATGGCTGAGGCTCGCCCGCCGCATGTACCCGGTGACCATCGTCGACTTCTGTTACGGCTGGACCATCTGGCTGTTTCTCACGTGGATTCCGTCGTTCTTCATCGGCAACTATCACCTCAAGCTGAGCGACTCCGCGTGGTACTCGGCGGGCATCCTCGCCGCGGGAATGGTCGGCGATACCGTTGGTGGTGTGCTCAGCGATCGCATCCTGCGCAGCACCGGCAACGTCGTGACCGCGCGTCGAACGGTCATCGTCGCGGGCTTCCTCGGCGCCTTCGCGTTCATGCTTCCGGTGATGCTGATCCACAACCTGACGGTGTCGGCCGTGTGCCTGTCGCTGGCACTCTTGTCGGCCGAGCTGATCGTCGGCCCGATCTGGTCGGTGCCGATGGATATTGCGCCGCGCTACGCTGGCACTGCCAGCGGCATGATGAACTTCGGCTTCGCGGTCGCCGGACTGGTGTCGCCTGCCAGCTTCGGTTATCTGGTCGATCTGACCGGCAGCTGGGTCGTGCCGTTTGGCGCGTCCACTTTGCTGCTGCTGGTCGGCGCCGTGCTCGCGGCTCGTCTCAGACCCGATCTCCGCGTCGCCGAAGGCGCGTCTGGGCCATCATTCCATTGAAAGACAAGGACTTCGTGATGGCCTACGACCACAATGCGCAGATCCGCGATCAGTTCACGCGGCAGGCCGTGCCTTTCGCTGCCGCCGCCGAGATTCGGAGCGAAGACGCGCTGGGTCGAATCGTCGACGCGGCAGACG
>DASXGC010000457.1:0-8910 GCA_036489235.1 Vicinamibacterales bacterium | reverse complement strand
GCGCCTGGGCCTGGTAGCGGATGGCCAGATCGCGACCGAGGTCGGTTGGGTAGCTCAGGAAAAAGTCGATCAGGCGAGGCTGGAGCTTCTGGACGGCCGCCAGACCTTCGGAAGGCACCTCGCCGGCGGTGATGCTGTCTCCGAACGCGAAGAAGCGCGTGAAGGCCAGCGTCGGCCCCTTGGTCACGGTCACCGGGAAGGCGCAGCTGCTCGAATGCGCAGCCGCGTCAGTGACCGAGCAGGTTACCGACGTCGAACCGATCGTGAACGCGGTACCGCTCGCCGGCGAGCAGGTCGGCACGCCTAACGGCGCAGTGCCTCCCGACACCGCGGGCAATCCGAACGAGACGACCGCGTCCTTGCCGTTGGTCGATTGCTGGGTCGGCACGATGGGGCACGAAATCGCCAGACCGCTCGTGGGAGAAGTCGAAGAACTGCCGCAGGCACTCGCGAGGAACGCGAGCGCCACGGTGACAGACGCCCGCGATATCCGGATGGAACTGGAGCAACTCAAGCTGGGATAGCTCACACTACCCGGCCGGTCCGTAAACAGTCAAGGCGTCTTAAAACGAGAAGACTCCGGACCCTGACGGGAACGGCACCAGCACCACATTCGACCTTTCCTTGATCTTGAACGCGCCGTTGTTACGCTGATCGCCGGACGTCACGAAGAAGCCCACCATCTCGCCCGGCTGCGGTTGGTATCCAGCCATCACGCCCCACCGGATCGGATCGTAGTACCAGTTCTGACCGTAAGCCGACGGTGGTCCGCCGTTGCGGTCGAGGCCACGCCAGAACTCGATGCAGCCTGAGGTGTACCAGCGGCCGTTGATGTTCAGGACGATCCACAGCGTGTACTCCAGCGAGTCGCCCGGCGCGCCGAAAGGCACGTCCGGCCAGCTGCCGACGCCGTCTTTCTTCGTGAAGTCCACGTGGACGCCGCCGGTCCCAATATCCAGCCGCGTGATGGTCGCGGTCGCCGGCCAACTCGCAACGTCCTGCGGTGAGTTGTAGACCGTGGCCAGGCCGAGGTTGACAGCGTCGTTGGCCGCGGCGCCGGCTACGGGTGTCGGCGCCGCTACCACCGGCGCCGCCGGCGTCGTGAATGCGCGGGCCGGCGAAAACGGACCCAGCGTCGTTGGGTCGTAGGCTCGCACGTGCCAGAAATAGGTCTTGGCGTATGCCAAATCCGACGGTGTATTCAGCGTCGTCTGGGTCGCCTGCTCGGGCGCCGTCCACGTGATCTTGTTGGCAAACGAATCCGTGTCCGCGACTTCCACCAGGTAGCTGATGGCGCCGGCGGGACCGGTGCGCACCGCGTCGGTGACGACGAAAGCCGGACGGATACTGTCGACAACGGCGAGAGCAGCCGGAGACACGAGGACCGGATCGTTGATCACGATCGGCGTGAAGATGGTGAAACTGGCGACCGAAGAATACGGACCGGTATTGGCGCCGTCCTGCGCGCGGGTCCGCCAGAAATAGGCATGCCCGGTCGCAAGGGGATCGGGAAGCGTCAGCGTCGTCTTGCCATTGGCTCCGGGCGTGACGCTGTCGCGCGTGAACACCTTGGTGTTGAAATTGGCGTCGGTGGCGATTTCGAAAAGATAGTTCAGCGGGCGCGGACCATTGCTGCCGGCGTTGGAGACCGAGAGGGTGACCGGCTGCTTGTCCATGGCGATCTTGACGCCGTTCTGCGGATCGACCGTCGATGGCGCGGTGATGTTAATCCCCGGAATCGGACCGGCGACCTCGGGGCTCAGCGGATTCGAGCTCTTTGACGCCTCGCATGCGGTCAGCGCCGCGGCACACGCCAGCAGACTCCCGACAGCCAGGATCCTTCTCGCCATAGATGCGCGCTCCTGCACACGGCTTCTATCGGATCGGTCGCGGCGAGAGTTTAGGGCGCCTTTTGACAGGGCGTGGCGACCATGCCATCCGATCGAACCACGGAGCCACAGAGGGCAGCGAGGGATCGATTCGACGGCGCCGCGCTGCGGCGCCGCAGGCGACCCGCGGGCCGGACACGAGTCGGTGGGTCGCTCGAGAGGGACTCGTGTCCGGCTCGCGCGTCGCCTGCCGCACGGCCAGCGAAGCTGGCCATGACCGTCGAATCGATTGTTGACTCTCTGGCTGAGTCCAGCGACGCCGGTCTCAGACCACTGAGACTCGGCGTCTCAGCGGCGGATCAGGGCCTGTCTGAGACCTCTGTGACTCTGCGTCTCAGTGGTGGATCCAGCCTGTCTGAGACCTCTGTGACTTCGTGTCTCAGTGGTGGATCGATGGGCACTGTGGAATTGGCTGGGCTGGCTAGGGCAAGCCGAGCCGCGGCCTGACCTGACAGCCGAGGCGGCGCTGATCGTCCGAGGCGTGGTCGACGTCAGCCGGACGAAAGTCGCGCGATGATCGCACCGACATCGGGACCGTGACGAGCCCGGGCGGCAGCGGCACAGCAATGTCACGCGTCTCGTTCGCCGTCAGGTTGACCTCGAGGTGTTCCCCGCCGACGTCGAGCGTCACGAGTCCGCCCGTGGGACCGACGAGCAGGATCAGATGGAGCTGGGTCGCTCCCGCCGGCACGAGGGTCAACCGCGTCGTCTCGGTCCCGCGTGTCCAGAACACGCCGCCTTCCGGATACGCGTGGTCGTCCTGATAGGCCATGTACGCGTTCGCGCGTCCGTCGATCGCCTCCACCCCGGTGACCTGGATTCCCGATCGCGCGGCTCCGGCAGCGAGCGCCAGCGGCGCCAGTTCGATTCGCCGCCAGGCCGCCGCCGACAACGGATCGCTGAGCACGACGCGGATCGGCGCCGGCACCACCGTACGGAAGCGCACGATCGCCGGAATTGCGAACGGCGCCGTCGAGCGGCCCACGACCACCTGCGGCGCCAAACTCGCCGTCAGTTCGCCGCCACGGATCGAGACGCCGTCGAGCCACACACGCGCTTCGTAGTCGCCTTCGGGTAGCTCGAATGGCGGTCCGACCTCGCCGGCTGCTCCGGGCGACGCAGACTCGCCCTGCCGCGTGATCGCAAGCGTGAGGGCCGAGTACAACGGCGCACCCGACAGGCGCCGCCAGTTATGAAGGTCCACCGCTCGCAGCCGGGCCGCATCGAATCCCCGCATGGCGCCGAGTTGACCATTAAACGCCACCGCGGCTCGCCGATTGGCATCGTGGACGACTGTCCGGCCACCCTCGAAAGCGGTGGCAGTCGCGCCGAACACGAACACCGTCGTCGCCGCCGCTCCCCAGCTCGAGCGAATCCTTCGCGAACGGATCGCGAACTGCGCTACGAACACGCCGGCTCCGAACGCCGCCAGCCAGCCGACCAGGAGGCCAAGCGGCCTGAACCAGTCTTCTTCGGTGAAGACCGGCAAACCGAGATTCAGCGGCGCGGCTCCCTGCGCGGCCTGCACCAGCGCCGACAGACCGTGTGGATCGTTGAAAAGAAAAGGCGCCTTGGGCTGAGCGACGCAGACGCCGGCAATCACGACGCTGACCGTCAGAAGACCCGCGACGGCCGCTCGACCGGCGAGTCCCTTGAGGCGATCAATCGCGACCGCAATCATCGGCGCGAGCAGAGGAATAACCGGCACGAAGAATCTCGCCGGTGCGCTCGAACCGCCCCACCACATGTAGAACCGAGTCGAGCTCAAGAGAAATGCCCCGGCGACTGCAGCCAGACTCAACGCATAAATCCTGAGCGCGGCGTCTTTCCACATCATGACCAGCCCGACGAGGGCCAGCAGATAGACGGGGCTGTACGCGACGACGCCGAATTTCTGATCGAACAGCAGGCCGAGCATGCCGTGAGGGATGTTCTGGATCAGCACGTTCAACTGCGTCGAGCTCCCGTAAGGCGCTTCGGGATCCAGCGTGCCGTAGGTCCGATAGAAGAAGTACAGCCACGCGGTCAACGACACGGCGATTGGTGTCGATAGAAACGCCACCGCTTTGATCCGCGGCCATAGACGCACCGCTTGCAGCGCGGCCAGCAGCGCGAGCAGGACGATGAACTTAGTATGCAGCCAAGGCAACGATGCGAGCACCGCGCCGTGCAGTAACGCGCGCCCCGGCGACGCGGCGCCACGCCAGAGCCAAAGTGCCGACCACGCGACGATCAAGGCGCCAGGCAATTCGGGATATATCAGCCACGCATGCGGGACGAACGGCACGGTCAGGCACGTGCCGATCCAGACGAGCGTCGCTGTGCCGGCGGTGGTCAGTGCTGCCGCCAGATCGAACACAGCGAGCGCAGTCAGCGCCGCCAGCAGCGCAATCGTGACCACCGCTCCGAACGCGCCAGCGACAGCGTACGCAGGCACGAGTGCCAACGGCAAGCCGGGCGCGTGGATTGAATAGATTTGCCCGCTCTGCGATCGTTGCAGGTAGTCCGGCCGGAGCTCGCCGGCATAAAACGCCTTGTAGTCGCGCCGTTCATGGTTGTTGGCGATGTCCAGATCGTGGTCCGCGAACAGGCTGTGCGTGATGACGAGATAGTGCGGCTCGTCACCGCCGAAACCAGCCGCCGCGGTGAACCGCAGACCCAGACCGGCATACAGCAGCAGGCTGACCACGAAGACGGCGCCGCGCGGCAACGCGACACGAGGCCACGTCCACGCCGGCCAAAAGCGCGACACGGTCCAGCCGAACGCGGCGACTGCAACCACCCATCGGAGCGGTCCGGCAAGTGTCAGCAGCAACGGCGCCCGATCGGGCAGCCATGGCAGAAACGGAATCACCCACGCCAGGAGCAGGGCCAGTGGCAGCACCGCGCGTGACAGCTGATCGAATCGTTGTGGATCGTGGCGAACCGAGACCGCCAGCGCACTGAACAGTGTGATGCCGGCCAGCAGCGACCACCATGCACGAGACAGCGGCGGCAGCAATGCGATCCGCTCGGGTCCGCCGGCGGGCCACGCGACAATCTGAACGGACGCGGGCAGAAGGTAAAGCGTGGCGGCGAGCGCGACCGCACCGAGCGCGAATCGCATCACCGATCTCGTCATGCGGAAGTGTTCGACACGGCGTCGATAGGATACCGCAGGCGGAAAAGAAAAAAGCCAGGGACGGCAACGTCCCTGGCTTCACGTCGACGAACGAAATCCGAACGCGACCTAGCGGCGGAGACCTTTGAAGGTCTTCACCGCGGAGTTCAGCGCACCATTGGCGCCCCAGTTGACGAACTGGACATTCGAGCGCTCGCAGAAGGACGGGCAGCTCGCTTGCGTGTACCCCGCGTTCCGAAGGTTGCCGGAGGCGACGAACAGTCCGACAGTCTCGCCCTGCGCGGGCTGATACCCGGTCATCGGTCCCCACCGCGCCGGATCGTAGAACCATTGGGAGGCGACTTCGAACTGCGAACCCGACGCCGAAAGCTCACGTCCGTACCAGAACTGGACCACCGCCGAACAGTACCAGTGATTGTTGATGTTCCCGCACATGCCGAGCGTGTATTGAAGAGCGCCCTCTCCGAAGGGCGTATCACCCCAACGGTTCGGCCCATCGCGGCGATCGAAGTCCACGAGGAACTCGTCGGTGAAGACTACGCTGGTGATCGTCGCCGTCTCCGCCCACGAGCCAAGATCCGGCGGCGAACTGACGATGGTGGCGTCGGTCATCGAGAACGGGACGAATCTGAACGTCGCCGTCGTCGAGTACGGACTGACGACCCCCGACGCCGAATCGGTCACCTGCGCACGCCAGTAATAAGTGGCGTTCGAGACGAGCTTGGTCGTCATGCTCACACCCGTCACGCCGGGCTGCTCCGGAGTCGACGCCGTGAAGACGATGTTCGTGAAGGCGGAGGAATCCGAGACGTCGAAGCGATAAGTCATGGTGCCGACCGAACCGGTTCGGCTCGCATTCACGACCGAGATTGTACCGTTCGAGCCGAGCGTGGAGCCGGAGGCTGGCGTCGAAACCTGCGGTGCCTGGATCACGACCTGGGCGCCGACGCTGAAGCTGCGGATCGTCGTGTACTGGCTGACTGCCGCTCCCGACGTCATCCGCGCGCGCCAGTAATACGTTTTGGCCGCGGGTCCGGGCAGCGTGTCGATTTTCTGCGAGGTGGATCCGGGGCCCTCGGCGACCGCGGCGTTCGAGTAGACCTTGGCGGTGAAGGCCGAATCGGTCGCGACTTCAAACGTATAGGTCGCCGCCGACTTGCCGGTGTGGGCGCCGTCCTTCACCGTCAGCGTCAGCGGTTGGTCGGCGAACTTGAATATCTGGTTCACTGTAGGAGTCGTCAACTGAGGCGACGTGACGGAGACGCCGGTGCTCGCATCGGTCACGGCCGCGCTCCCAGACGAGGCCTGCAGATCATCAGACGGACGCGTTGCGCTGTCCTTCTGGCACGCGGTCGCGCCGAGCAGCGCAAGCGTACACAACACTGTTAGAAGAGACTTCAGCTTCATAAACTCCTACCGCAAATAAGTGTCGGTTGAACCGATTGAGCGTACGTACGAACCTTACAATCGTCCGCGACAAAGGCTGGGAGGCCTGCCGGCGGGTGTGAGGGAGCCGTCAGGATACGAAACTGCACACCGATCGTCAAGCGCTAAATTCACGCTATGTACGTGTACCCGGCGAACTTACTTACGTCGCGGCCGTCCGGTTGGATTCCAGGACCTCTCGGATCACGTAGGTCGGCTTCTGTTGGGACTCGTGGTACGTGCGGGCCTGCATCTCGGCGAGCAGGCCGAGCGTGACCAGCTGAACGCCGGTGAAAATCAGCAGAATTCCGAGCAGAAGCAATGGGCGGTTCGCCAGGGACGTCACATCGCGCCACCACTCGACCACCAGCCACCCGCTGATGAGCGCGCCGAGAAAACCCATCGCCAGGCCCACGAGGCCGAAAATCTGCAGCGGACGGGTGGCATAGCTCAGCAAAAACTTGACGGTGAGCAGATCGAGGATGACCCGAACCGTGCGCCCGATGCCGTACTTGGATTGCCCATACTTCCGCGCACGGTGGTTGACCACCATCTCACCGATGCTCGACGTCTGCTCGCTGGCGATCGCCGGCAGGAATCGATGCATCTCGCCGTAGAGCTTCATCTCCTTGACGATCTCGGCGCGAAAGACCTTCAGGGAGCAGCCGTAGTCGTGCAGGTGGACTCCCGTCACGACCGAAATCAGACCGTTCGCCATCATCGACGGCAGGCGCCGCGAGATGAACTTGTCCTTTCGGTCCTTCCGCCAGCCGCAGACGATGTCGAAGCCGCCTTCGAGCATCGCAACCATCGCGGGAATGTCGCGCGGATCGTTCTGCAGGTCGCCGTCGGACGTGATGATCAGCCGGCCGCGCGCATGCGCGAAACCGGCGGCGAAGGCGGCGGTCTGACCGAAGTTGCGGCGAAGCCGAATCACCCGCAGCCGCGAGTCCGCCGCCTGCAGACGCGCCAGGATCGTGAACCCCTCGTCGCTGCTGCCATCGTCCACGATGATGACTTCGTACGAGCGGCCGGACGCCTCCAGCGTCTCGGTCAGCTCACGATGCAGCTCGACGAGCGAGGGCGCCTCATTCCGAATCGGGATGACGACGCTCAAATCGATCATGCGGTTAGTTTATCGGTTCTTGCGGCTCCGGCGATTGGCCACCAGAAGATACGCCGCAAACCCCACGATCAGGACGGCGACCACCGCCAACGAGACTGCTGCCCCGTGGTCGTGCATGTAGATTTGCGCCTGTTCGCCGTATTTGACCGCCAGCAGTCCGAGCGCCAGGTACCGTGCGCCCCGCCCGATCGCGATCGCGATGCCGAACCGGGTGGCGCTGATGCCGACCACGCCCGCCAGGAGCACGAAGATCTTGAACGGCGCCGGCGGCGGCAGGATCGACGGGACCAGGACCGCCATCACGCCATAGCGTTGCAGTGTCGCGAGCGCGCCTTCGACTTTCTCGCCGCCGAAGCGCTGCCGCACCAGCGCTTCCCCGCCTTTCTTGCCCAGATAGTGCAGGACAAGGCAGCCCGCGATCGAACCGCCGACCGTCGCCGCCACGTACCCAAACAGCGCGCCTGGACGACGGGTCACCATCACGACCAGCAGCACATCGGTGATGCCAGGCAACGGCAGGAACGACGAGTCGAGAAATGCGACGAGGATGAGACCGGGTGCGCCGAGCGCCAGCGCCAGCGTTCGAACCGAGTCAACGAATCTGCTCATAGAATGATCGGGTGATTATACCGTCCGACCGGTCGCGGCCCCTGGCGGTCGTCGTGACGTTGATCGCTGCGCTCGGCGGAATGCTGGTGGCCTGGCGCTATCACAGTCTCGGACTGACGCTCAGTCACTACGACGCGCGCGGCCACTTGATCGTGGCCCGGCGGATCTTCGACAGCATCACGCCGGGCTGGCAGCAGATCGGCGCGGTCTGGCTGCCGCTACCCCATCTACTCAACGCTCTTCCGGTCCAGATCGATCTTTTCTATCGCACCGGCGCGTCCGCGGTCGCGATCTCGGTGGCGTGCTACGCGGTCACCACCGGGGCGATTGCGTGGATCGTCTGGACGTTAACGGCCTCCACGCCCGCTGCGATTGCGGCAACGATCGTGTTTGCATGCAACCCGAACGTCCTGTATCTGCAGGCGACGCCGATGACCGAGCCGCTGTTGCTGGCGACGATCACTGTCGCGGTCGCGGCACTCATGGCGTGGACGGATGATTCACACCGCACCCCGCACCTGGCACCAAGCACCGCGCACCGCGCACGTCACACCCAGCACCCAGCACCCAGTACCTCTCTAGTAGGCCTCCTCCTCGCCTCAGCCTGCCTGACGAGATACGAGGCGTGGCCGGTGACCGCGTGTGCGCTCGCCGGTGCCGTCTGGGCCCTCTGGCGCCACGGCGAACCGATGATCGCCGCGGTTCGACGCGTCGCGGCCGTCGCCATCTACCCGGGACTG
>DASXGC010000443.1:0-2202 GCA_036489235.1 Vicinamibacterales bacterium | reverse complement strand
GGCGTGAATTGGGCCAAATTCTCCGAAGGCTTGCGTCCCGATCCGCCCGATCTCAAGGAGCTCGTCGACGAACTCAGGCCGCAAGATCTGTTCTGGGTCGTCAAGCACGGCATCCATATGACCGGCATGCCGAGCTTCGGTCTCATCGAGGTGCCGGACCGGGAAATCTGGACCATCGTCGCCTTTCTCAAGAAGCTGCCGAGCGTAACAGAGGAGGACTTCAAGGCTTGGTCGACGAAACCTTGAGGATGTCGGGCCCGGCTGCCTATTTCTGATCGTTATCCAACCGTACTTCTGATGGCGTCGGCGCCGGTCGCCGTCAGGCGATCTCCACGATCTCCGCCTCTTTCTGCGCAACCTCGATCGTGTCCCCGACCTGTTTGCCGAACAGCGCGCGCGCCAGCGGCGAGACGTGCGAGAGCGTCCCGTGCGCGGGGTCGGCCTCGTCCTCGCCGACGATCCGGAAGGTCTGGCGGCGCCCGTCGTTGCGGACGATGGTTACGGTCGAGCCGAAATGCACCTTGCTCCGGTCGCTGGGCGCGGGGACGAGCTGTGCCGTCGCCCGCCGCGCGGTCCAGTAGCGCAAGTCGCGCGCGGTGCGCGCTAGCGCGGTGCGGTCGTTCGCAGCCTGGGCGGCGGCGTGGTCCTGCTGCAGGCGCGTGACTTCGGCCTCGATGTACGCGAGCCCCTCCGCGGTCACCAGGTTCGGGTGCGGCGAAATCGGCCGCTCCGGCAACTCTTCGGCGGCGTCCTCCAGCTCTTTGACGAATGCTCTACTCATGCAGAGTTCTTCGCTCCGATCTACTCCGGTGATTATATGGGAAGTTCACGGCGATACGGGAGCGTTTGAAGGCGGTTGGTGATGCACCGCACAGGCAGCGGTTTTGTGCGGAACTATTCCGCCAGGAAAAAGTTCAGTTCTATTGGACGCCGGTTTCAGCGCGTTACGCCGCCGCCTGCCGGTAATTTGCCCCCTCGGGAGGATACGATGCGCCAAGCTACGATGCGTCAAGCGTCGATGGTCAGTGCTCTCGTAGTGATGCTGTCGTTCACCGGGCCAGCTGCCCAGGCGCAGATTGCGCCGCAACAAGGTCCCTCACAAGACGTGCTTGCACCGGCTCCCAAGCTCAATCTTACGCTGGAGCAGCGTCACACCATCAAAGAGTTCGTCAAGGATATGAAGGCCGACGCAGCCGACGTTCAAGCAACGGTCGGCGAGCCGATACCGCCGGGCATCAGCCCGCGGCCGATGCCGAGCGACGTCGGCCAGAGGGTCCCGCAGGTGAAAAGCCACAGGTTCTTCCTCACTGCGCAGCAGATCGTCATTGTCGATCCCAAGGACAACAAGGTGGCCGACGTGATCAAGCTCGGAACGGATTGACGAGCCACCAGGGCCGACAGCACAGAGCATCGCGCCGCCGACGCGCGGCCCCATCCCGGACGCGGCGATGATCCGAACTCCCTACCCGCGCGCGAGATAGCGTTTGGGGAGCATCACGTGGATGCCCTTGTTGCCGTTGACCACCTGCGTGACGCGCAGGTCCGCGGCGAGGCTTGCCAGCGAATAGGCCTGGTAACGGTCGAGCCCGGCGCGCGCGCAAATGAGATCGAGCATCTGGCGCAGCGCAATGACCACGCAGTCGTCGAGATCGGGGTCGAACGCCATCGTGATCACGTGCGTGGGCGTTTCAGCCATGGGCCATTCCAGCCGCATGTCGTCGCGCACCGTGAGGCGGAAGGTTCCGGTCAACCCAGTCTCGACCGCCGTGACACAGACCTCGCCGTCGCCCTGGACGCCGTGACCGTCGCCGACCGAGAACAGCGCGCCGTCAACGAAGATCGGCAGATAGAGCGTAGTGCCGGCGACGAGCTCCTTGTTGTCGAGGTTGCCGCCGTTCCTGCGCGGGGGCGCGGTCGAGATCATGCCCCAGGCCGGCGGCGGTGCCGTGCCCATCACGCCGAAGAACGGCGCCAGTGGCACCTCCTGTCCCCACGGCAGCCGCCAGCTCTTGCGTGCGCGATCGAGCACGATGTGGATGTGGCGATTGTCGGCAAAGTCGTCCGGCAACGCGCCGGCGAGCGGGCGCACGGAGTTGTAGCCCCAGTCGTAGAACACATCGATCGCCTCGATGTCGACCTGAAGCACTTGTCCCGGTTTGGCGCCCTTGATCGCGACCGGTCCGGTCAAGATGTGGGGTCCCA
>DASXGC010000426.1:0-3008 GCA_036489235.1 Vicinamibacterales bacterium | reverse complement strand
GGCGCGGGCGCGGTGGTATCCCGAAACGCACCGGCTGCCGGCCGGCATCGCCTACGGCCTGACCGAGCGGGAGCGCGGTGCGATTGCACGCGCGCAGTTCGTCGCCAATCCTGGCTGCTACCCGACCGCGACGCTGCTGGCGCTGGCGCCGCTCATCGAAGCCGGCCTGGTGCTCCCAGGCGCCGACGTCATCGTCGACGCCAAGTCCGGCGTGTCGGGTGCCGGCAAGACGCCCTCCGAGCGGACGCACTTCTCAGAAATTCACGGCAGCCTGGCGGCCTACGGCGTGTTTGGTCATCGCCACGGCGCCGAAATCGAACAAGGCGCCGGCCGCGAGGTGACATTCACACCGCATCTGGTGCCGCTCGACCGGGGCATCCTGTCGACGATCTACGTGCGGGTTGCACCCGGAACCACCGAGGAGGCGCTCGGCGAGACGCTCCAGCGCGCTTACGCCGGCGCGACGTTCGTCCGCCTGACCGGCTCGGCGCTGCCCGAAATCAAGCACGTCGCCCACACGAATTTCTGCGACATCGGCTGGCGGGTCGACCGCTCGGGCCGGGCGATTCTGGTGTCGGTCATCGACAACCTGCTGAAGGGCGCATCAGGCCAGGCGGTGCAGAACATGAACGTGATGCTGGGCCTCGACGAACGGACGGCATTGCTGTGACGCGGCCGCTGGTCCTGAAATTTGGCGGTGAGCTGATCGAGGATCCCGCCTACCTGACCAGCGTCGTCACCGGGATCCGGGCGATCGCCGCCCCTGGCGTGCCTCTGGTGCTGGTGCACGGTGGCGGCAAGGAGATCGACGCGGCGCTGAAAGTGGCCGGTATCGAGAAGCGACAGGTCGAAGGCTTACGGATCACTGACGCTTCGACACTCGACGTGGTGGTGGCGGTGCTCGCCGGCACGGTCAACACGCGACTGGTCGCTGCGCTGCAGACCGCTGGCGTGGCCGCGGTCGGACTGACCGGCGCAGACGCGGCGTGCGGCCTGTCGAACGCGGCACCGGCGCACCGGACAGTGGACGGCCGCGTGGTGGAACTGGGACAAGTCGGCGTACCGCACGAACGCGCGGAGATGCGGTTGATCCACACGCTCACGCGCGACGGTTTCGTTCCGGTCATCGCGTGCATCGGACTCGGCGGCGACGGACAGTTATACAACGTCAATGCCGATACATTTGCCGGGCACCTTGCCGCCAGGCTCGGCGCCCGCCGGTTGGTGATCGCCGGCACCACGCCCGGCGTGCTGGGGACCGACGCCGCGACGCTGCCGGTGCTCGACGCCGCCGCGGTTGACGCGCTCGTCGCCAGCGGCACGGCCACGGCGGGGATGATCGCCAAACTGCGGGCCTGTGAATACGCGCTCGCCAACGGCGTGGACGAGGTAGTGATCGTGGACGGACGGGGTGCGGCCCTGGCGTCGGCGGCCGGCGACGCGCCGCAATCAGCCACGCGCCTGGTCGGTGGGCCAGCGGGGAACGCCGGCGAGGCAAACCTCGGCGGAGCAACAGTCAGGATGGTCACGGCATGACAACGGTGATGGACGATGTGGTGGCACGGGAGTCGCGGCATGTGCTGCAGACCTACAAACGCAATCCGGTCACGCTCGTGCGCGGCCAGGGCGTGCGTCTGTACGATGCCGAAGGCCGCGAGTACATCGATCTCTTGTCGGGCATCGGCGTCGCTGCCATCGGACACGCGCATCCTGGCCTGGCTCGTGCGATTGCGGAACAGTCACAGACCCTGATCCACACCTCCAATCTCTTCTTTCACCCGCTGCAGGGGCAGGTCGCGGAGCGGCTGGCCAATCTGTCGGGGCTGCCGCGCACGTTTTTCTGCAACAGCGGCACGGAGGCGGTCGAGGCGTGCCTGAAGTTCGCGCGCCGCTACTGGTACACGAAAGGCGAGCCGCGCCAGGAATTCATCGCGCTCGACGAATCGTTTCACGGGCGGACGTTCGGCTCGTTGTCGGTGACCTCGGACGAGCACTATCGCCAGCCGTTCGAGCCGCTGCTGCCGTCGGTGAAGTTCGTGCGTACCAACGATCCGGCCGCGCTAGCGGCGGCGGTGTCGAGCTCAACCGCGGCGATCATCGCCGAATCAGTGCTCGGCGAAGGAGGCATCCGGCCCCTGACGAAGGCGTTCGCGGAGGCAATCTCCACGGCGTGTGCGAAGACCGGCGCCTTGTTCATCGCCGACGAAATCCAGAGCGGCCTGGGCCGCACCGGCTACCCGTTCTACTTCCAGGCGCTCGGCCTGACGCCGCACCTGGTCTCGGTCGGCAAAGCGCTCGGCGGCGGCGTGCCGGTCGGCGCGGCGCTGGTCAGCCAGGAAGTCGCCGACACGCTGTCGTTCGGCGATCACGGCACGACCTACGGCGGCAATCTGCTGGCCTGCCGTGCAGCGGCGTTCGTGCTCGGTGAGATTTTCGACAACGGTGGCGCCGCCGAGAATGTGAAACGCGTCGGCCCGGTGTTCGAGCGCGGCCTCAGGGCAATTGCCGCGAAGTACCCCTTCGTCAAGGAAGTCCGGGGTGCGGGTCTGATGTGGGGACTCGAACTCGATCGCGATGCCGGGACCGTCGTCCCGGCGGCGCTCGAGCGCGGCCTGATCATCAATCGCACGGCGCAAACAGTGATTCGACTGCTGCCGCCGCTGGTCATCACCGAAGCCGAGGCTCAGGAAGCGCTCGGCCGTCTCGATGCGGCGCTGGCCGCGGTAGGAGCTGCCTGATGGCGCGAACGTTGGCACGAACGACGGCACGAACGACCCGGGGCCGGGTCACCCTGCGCACCGCCGAACCGTCTGACGCGAAGAAGCTGTTCGCGCTCATCCAGGCCAACATGGCCGAGGGTCATCTGTTGCCGCGGACGCTCGCCGAGCTGACGGTCCACGCCAACCGCTTCGTGGTCGCGGTGAAGGCGCGGAAGATCGTCGGCTGCGCCGAGCTCGCACCGCTCAGCGCGCACGTCGCGGAAGTCCGCTCGCTGGCCGTGGATGCTG
>DASXGC010000421.1:0-5322 GCA_036489235.1 Vicinamibacterales bacterium | reverse complement strand
TAACGAGAATCAGGGCGACGAGTTTCTTCAACGGCGGGTACCCTCTTTCCAGGAGAGATTATACAATCGGCGCGTGAAGGCAGCCTCCCTGGTCGGTCTCGGTTCGGCGGCCATCATCCTGGCCAGCAACGCGGCGTTCACGGCGACCTCACACGGCGCACCAAGCCCGCTCGACCTGATCGAACTGCGCACATACGACTGGCGCGTCCGGCGCACCGCCAGACCCGAAACCGCACGTAAGGACATCGCCCTCGTCGAAATCGACGAATACTCGCTGCGGAACCTGGAACCAAACGCCGGGCGCTGGCCGTGGCCGCGCGCCGTGCACTCGATCCTGCTCGACTATCTCAACCGCGCGCCGGCGAAGGTGGTGGCGTACGACGTCGACTTCGCGTCAGCGGACACGCGTCGAGGATTCGACTTCGGCGGTTCCGTGATTTCTGGTGCGGAGTCCGATCAGCAAATGATCGACTCCGCGAAGACCACGGGCAACCTCTACATGCTCGCCGATTCCACCTACGAAACGCAGGAAGGCCACGGCGCGCCCATTCCCGATGTGGGATTCCGCATCGACGGCCCGGGCCCGCTCGAGCGCAAAGTCGTGTTTCCGCCGTTTCCTGCCCTGGCGGCGGCGGCTGCTGGTTTTGGTCACAATCTGTTCGCGCTCGACCCGGACGGCCCGCTTCGACATACGGTGCCCTTCGTGCGCACGGGTGATCGCCTGATCCCGTCATTCGGGCTCGCGGTCGCGCTGCGCATGAGCGGCATCAAGCCCGCCGACGTGACGTTCGACGGCAACCGGCTGCGTATCGGCGATCGCGTCCAACCGCTCATGTGGCGCCGTGTGGCCTCCGCCGACAAGAGCGGCGAGGATCGGTTCCTCTGGGGAATGATCAACTTTCGCGGCGCCGCCGAACAGCATCCGTACCCGACCTATTCTTTTTTCGATCTGGAATATTCAGAGGAGCAGATTCAGGCCGGCGTGAAGCCGAAGATCGATCCGTCGGTGTTCAAGGACAAGGCGGTCTTCGTCGGCGCGACCGGATCCGGCTTGAGCGACGTGTTCCAGACTCCCTTCGCGACGGGAAAGATTTCGGGCATCCAGATTCACGCCGGCGTGGTCGACGACATTCTGTCGAGTCGCTTCATGTACGAGGCGTCCGACAACGTCAGGTTCGCGTCGGTGCTCATCGGCGGTTTCGGGATCGGCCTTGCCGCGACGCTGCTGCCGGCGTGGTGGGCAACCGCAGTGACGCTGGCGGCGATCGCGATCTTCGGGTGGGCCTCGACGGTCGCCTTTGCCAACGGCTACTGGATCAACATCACGCAGCCATTGTCGGCGTCCGCGCTGTCGTTGTTCGGCGGCGTCGCATATCAGTACTTCGTCGAAGGCCGCGAGAAGCGGAAGATGAAACGGCTGTTCGGGCAGTACGTCTCCAAGGACGTCTACGACCAGCTGGTCGCCGACCCCACCAAGGCGCGGCTCGGTGGGCAGCGGCGCGAGATGACGGTGCTGTTCTCGGACATCCGCGGCTTCACCACGGTCACGGAGAAGGGTCAGCCTGAAGAAATCGTCCACATGCTGAACGAGTACTTCACCGAGATGGTCGCGGTGGTGTTCAGGCACCGCGGCACGCTCGACAAGTTCGTCGGCGACATGGTGATGGCGCTGTTCGGCGCGCCGCTCGACGATCCTGACCATGCGCTGCACGCCGCGGAAGCGGCGATGGACATGATCATCTCGCTGGGCAAGTTGAATCAACGCTGGCGGGCCGAGGGGCGGGCCGAACTCGACATCGGAATCGGCCTCAATACCGGGCCGATGATCGCCGGCAACATCGGTTCCGATGCAATTATGAGCTATACCGTGATCGGGGACGCCGTGAATCTGGGTTCGCGGCTGGAATCGCTGAACAAGCAGTACTCGACACGGGTTATCATCAGCGAGGCGACGCTCAGCCATTTGGGCGGCCGATTCACTGTCAGGCCGCTGGGTGACGTGGTCGTCAAGGGCAAGACCAAGCCTGTGAATATTTTTGAGCTGGTCGGCCGCGTCGGCGAGGCTCCGGTTGCCGACGCGTTTCAGACTCGCGAGGCTAGCGTATGAAGACAGCGATTCTTGCGGTGACGATGCTCGCGCTCGGTTCGCCGTCGTACGCGCAGTTCGGCGGTGTGCTCGATCGAGCCAAGCAGGTCAAGGACACCAAGGACAAGATCGACGAACTGAACATCACCGACGAGGAAGAGCGCAAGATCGGCGAGGACGTCAGCGTCAAGGTGCGGGCGCGTTTCGGTGTCGTCCAGGACCCCGCCATCACCAAGTATGTCTCGCTGGTCGGCACCAACATCGCGCGTCAAACCGAGCGTCCGGCGCTGCAGTGGACCTTCATCGTCCTCGATACTGATGGCGTCAACGCCTTCGCGTCGCCCGGCGGCTTTGTCCACATCACGCGCGGCGCCCTGGGTCTGATCTCGAACGAGGCGGAGCTGGCGGGTGTGCTCGCCCACGAAATCGGTCACGTCGCGCATAAACACACGATCAACGCGATCAAGAAGAACAAGGCCGTGCAGATGGGCACCAACGCGACCCTTGCGGACCGCGGCCCGTTCCTGGCCAATATGGCCAACAAAACGTACGAGATGGTCCTCGAGAACTCGTTCGATCGCGGCGATGAGCTCGATGCCGACAAGGCCTCGGTGACCTATACGAAGAAGGTCGGCTATGCCAGCGGCACGCTGGCCGACTTCCTGACCCGTCTCGACGATCGCAACAAGGATCAGCCGGCGCGCAACGGCCTGTTCGCGTCCCATCCCGAAACCAAAGAGCGCATCGAGAAAATCCGGCAGATGGCCGGTAAGGGCGGTGCAATCGTCGAGGCCCGCTACAAGGAGCACATCAAGTACACGCCGACACCGATTACGTCGGTGGCCGTGGTGGCTGACGGTGCGTCAGGCCTGACCGGTTCGACCGCCCCGGCCAAGGACAAGGACGCGGACAAGAAGGACGATCCGCCCAAGAAGAAGGGCTTCGGCCTCAGCGCGCTCAAGCCGGGCACCGCGCAGGAAAGCAAGAGCGCGCAGGTGTCGGCATCGGGAGGCGCCCGGGGAGTTGGTCCCGACCGCGCCGCCAAGGGCGGTAGCAACCCGGCGCTCGTGAAAGTCACGGTGACTGATGCCGAGATCGACGCCTTCAAGAAAGGCATCGCGTAGGCGTTCAGTCGAGCGACAGCCGGAGAAATTGACGCACGCGGGCGAGGAACGTCTGCGGCGTCTCATGCGGCGGGTCAGCGTTGGAGCGGGTTTCGCGATACCGCTCCATCGCCTCACGCCGGGTCGCGACGGCGGCGGACACCCGTTCCAGCACCGCGGCATCGGCCATCACGACGCGCCGGAACGCGTCGCTTCCAATCTCCAGCAGCTCGCAGTCGGTGGTCGCGGTAACCGTGGCGGTCCGCGGTTCGCCGGTCAGCAGCGACATCTCCCCGAAGAACGCGCCTGCCCCGAGGCGCGCCAGCTCGCCGGCTGTCTTCGCCAGGGTCACGACCGCCTCGCCGCGCAGCAGTACAAACATGGAGTTGCCGGGCGCTGCCTCGAGCACGATGGTCTCGCCCGCGGCATACAACAGCGGTCGCGCCGATTCCACCAGCGTCGAGCGCTGGCCATCGTCGAGCGAATCGAGGATGTCCACGCCCGCGAGCGATGAGGCGATCGCCCGTTGGCTGGGTCCGCCGCTCTGGCCCTGATGCTCGACATACACCTGGATCGGATACGGGATGGTGATGCCGTGGCGCCGGAACGCATAGTAGATGTGCGTCCGTACCTGGTCGCGAACCAGTTCGTCGGCGGCAAAGTCGGTGATCCAGAAGCGCACGCGATAGATCACCGCCGAGTGGCCGAAGTCGGCGACCAGCACGTCGAGCGGGCGGCTGGCCACCAGCATCGGTTCGCCGAGCAACGCGGCGCGGATCACGGTCTTGACGTCGTTGGGCGGCGTATCGTAGCTGGCGCCGACTTCGATCTCGATTCTGGTTTCGTCGTTGGGCTCGGAGTAATTGGTGATGGTGTCGCGCGATAGCACGCTGTTCGGCACGACCACGAAGTTTCCGGTCTTGGTGCGAATCTTGGTGGCGCGCCAGGTGATCTCGGAGACCTTGCCGTCCTTGCCGCCGATGGTGACCCACTGACCGACATGAAACGGCTTCTCGACCTGGATCGCCAGGCCTGAAAAGAGATTGCCGAGGGTGTCCTGCAGCGCGAAGCCGATGACCACCGCACCGACCGCCGTGGTCGCGGCGATTTTCTCCGGCAGAAATATCGTGGCCGCGACCGCGAACAACCCGATCACGATCGCGTCCTGGACGATGTTCGGGAATCGATCGGGAATGCGATCGTGCCGCCAGGGGTTGATCACCAGCGCGACGATCGCGTTCGAGGCACCAAAGGCCAGCAGCAGCGGATAGAAGCTGATGATCTGAGTGGCAATCTGGGGCGGCAGTCTGCCGGAGGCCAGCAGCAATTCCGCGAGCACGTCGGCGGCGAATACCACGGCCGAAACGCTCAGACGGGTGCGGATGAAACGGTTGGTGGTGGCGGCGCGCGCCGCCAGCGTCGCGGCGACGAGGACAATCCCGACGATCAGCATCGTTGCCCCGCATGCTACATTGCCGCGCACGCCCGAACAAGGAGGCCACCGTATGCGATTGCTGACGCTTGCGTGTTTCGTCGTGGTCGGATGCGCGGTCGCGCGGCGCGCCCCCGCACAGGATCGGATGCCGCCGATTCCCGCCGACAAATTGACCCAGGCGCAGCGGACCGCGGTGTCCGAGTTCGAGGCAGCGCGCTCCGCCGCTCTGTCGGGACCGTTCGTCCCGCTGTTGCGGAGTCCCGAGGTGATGAGCCGCGCACGCGCGATGGGCGACTATCTGCGCTTCAAGAGCACGCTGCCGCCGCGGCTGAGCGAGTTCACGATTCTGCTCGCGGCGCGCCGTTGGACGCAGCAGTACGAATGGAACGTGCACGAGCCGCTCGCCCGGGAAGCCGGCCTGCGCTCTGACATCATCACGGCGGTGGCCGAAGGCCGACGCCCGGCGACGATGTCCGACGACGAGGAAGCGCTATATACGTTGATCGAAGCGGTACAGGCCAATCATGGTGTCGACGACGCGACCTACGCGCGCGCACTCTCACGCTTCGGCGAGCCCGGCGTCATCGACGCGATCGGCATCACCGGCTATTACTCGATGCTCGCGATGGTGATGAATACGGCCCGAACGGCGCTTCCGGAAGGGATGCGGCCGGCGCTGGCGCCGCTGCCGCGATGAC
>DASXGC010000124.1:0-28802 GCA_036489235.1 Vicinamibacterales bacterium | reverse complement strand
CAGCGTTGTTCGCGCTGGCCACGCCGTTCGTCTACAGCGCGAAAACCGCGAACGTGGACGTGCCTTACCTGTTCTGGCTGTCACTGTCGCTGGCGTGCTACCTCGGGATCCTCACGGACGGCTCGCTGGCGGCCTGCATCGGATGCGCCGTGACCGCGACGCTCGCTGTCTGCACCAAGGATCAGGCCTACGCGTTCTGCGCCGGCATGGCGCCAGTCGTCCTGTTCGAACTGTGGCGGAAGGCGAGCCGATCGAATATTTCACGACCGTTGTGGCGAGCCATCAGCGATCGGCGCGTCGCGTTCGCGCTGATCGCGGTCGTCCTGACCTTCGTTGTCGCCGAGAATCTCGTGTTCAACCTGTCAGGGTTTCTGCAGCACGTCGCCACGATTACGGGACGACAAGTGTCGGTGTATCAAAGCTTCGCTTCGACTTTGAGCGGTCGGTTGTCCCTGCTGGCCCTGACCGGACATCTCGTCGAGTTGAGTTGGGGCTGGCCGGCGTTTCTTGTCTGCGTTCTCGGTCTTGGATGGGCGTTGACGTCGCCGGCGGATCGGCGCTCCGCGATCTGGCTGCTCGCACCGGCGTTGTCGTACTACCTGGGCTTCATCAACGTCGTGCTCTACAACTACGACCGTTTCGTGTTGCCACTGTGTCTGGTGCTGGCCCTGTTCGGTGGTTTCGCCGTCGATCGACTGACGGCCGCCCGCACCTCATATCGCTCGTGGCGGCTTGCGGCGTCCGGAGTCCTGCTGGTCTACACGCTGCTGTACAGCGGAACGGTCGATGCGCTGATGGTGCGTGATTCGCGGTACGGAGTCGAACGGTGGCTGGCGGAGCATGTTCGCGACGGCGATCTCGTCGGGACGACCGGGATCGCAAGGTACCTGCCGAGACTCGATCAGTTCGCGACCGTCGATCTGGATCGGCCGGAGACGTTGACGAAAGCGCTGCCGCGATTCTGCATCGTCAATGCGGACTATACGAGGAGCGAGGCGGTCGAGACTCCGCTCGGCCAGGTGATCGCTCGATTGCAGGGCGGCGCCGCCGGCTACCGCCTGGCGCTACGAGCGCGGTCGGGCAGTCCCTGGCCATGGCTGCCGGGGGCGCATCCGGATCTGGTCGGCGACCGGCTCGACCCGAACTCGACATCGTTTCTGCGCAACATCAATCCGACCATCGAGGTCTTCGAACGCCGCTGAACCGCGACTCTTTATCACGAAACACAAAGGATCACGAAGGCCACGAAACATTCGTCGTACTAAGAGGCTGCAACAAAACCCCAACGACGCCCTCGACCAAGGTCAGGACGAGGGGGCGCTCGCCGAGCACCACGGTGTTCGACTCCGCGCTGCTCTCAACCTGGATCCGTGCCGCCCGGTTGCCAGAGTTGGATCGGGTTCCCTTCAGGATCGGACAGCCTGGCGAAGCGTCCGTTCGGGTAGACCTCAGAGTCCAGTTCGACCGCGATGCCTCGTTCGCGAAGCTGCGCGACCATCTTGTTGAGGTCGCGGACGCGGAAGTTGATCATCCATTGGAACCGCCGGTCGCCAAAGTATGACGTGTCCTCCTTGAACGGTGCCCAGACAGTTGTTCCTGCGCTGGTCCGCCAATTGTTAGGCATGCTGGTGACGCCTAGATTGGCCTCGTACCACCCGGCCAGTTGTTTCGGATCTTTCGCGCGGAAGAAGAACCCACCAATTCCCTGCACGCGTTCCATGTCGCCGGCTCCCTGGCGTGGCGCGCGCGCCGCGCCGATCGCCACGGCCGCCGCGCCGGCAATCGAGACGCGAATCGCTGTTCGACGTGTGACGTCCGACGACTTGCTCATGCTTTTCTCCGGCGCCGGTCGGACCGATGACCACTCTCGGGGAGGGACGAAACAGCTAAGACGTTGAAACCAAGTCGCCGGACAGTCTACTCCTACCTTGTCGCGCGGTGTTTATCTTCCTGCCCCTGGACGGGTCGAGAAGCCCGTTTCAGCCCGTCATCGAGCCCCTGCGCAGTTAGACAGGCACGATCTTGGAGTCGCGGCCGTCCACCGTTCACTCGTTGCGGTGGAACCCGAAGAGGCTCGACAGGCTCTAAGGATCTTCGTGATCTTCGCGTCTTCGTGATGTTTGCCACCAACACAGTCCACACGCCAGCCAGGCGACGCCGAGCGGTGCCAGACTGGCGTGACCGTCGAGGCCAACCTTCATGCCCAGGTTGAAAGCGGCCTTGGGTTCGTGGTGGCCGCGGAAGTCGAGGTCGACACCGCCCGAGGCCACGCTCTGCGTGTTGATCGACAGGTCGCCATCGCGGAACGCCGGGAGCATGAATTCCTCGACCGGCTGTCTGATATTTGCCGGCGGCAGCGGCATCGTCGACACTGCCACCAGCGTCACGGCGATGCCGTAGGCGCTGAAGGCGGCGAGCAGCCATCGACCGGCAGCGGGGAGTGCGGTCCAGAGGATCGCCAGGCCGATGCAGAGAAACGGGATGGCGGGCGCCGCATGGCGCGGACCGTACGACCAGCCGCCTTCCCAGTAGAAGTAGCTGGCATTGAGCAGGATGAAGTACACGCTGATCGCCAGGCCAACGAGAGCGCCCAGGCGGACGTGGACCGCTCCGCTGACCTCCCGCGCGCGCGACCGCAGCATCAGCAGCAGGAGTCCGAGAGGCGCCACCGCCAACGTCGGCGCCAGCGGAAGCAGTCCGCGATAGCTGCCAAACAGGATCCGCCTGAGGCGAATCATCTTCGGGAGGCTGACGCCGAACACGCCTTCCTGCATACCGGCGTAGCCGGGCTCGCTGCTGTAGGCGAGATGCAGCGGCGATCCGAAGCACGCATACTGATACACCATCAGCAACACGGCGCACGCGAGTGCGCTGGCGGTCATCACACCGAGGATTCTGATGGCGCGCGCGCGGCCAAGCGATCGCGTCGAGTAGGCGGTCAATGCGGCAATTAGCACCGCGGGAATCGCTGCGGGGAATTCCGAGATGGTCGCCCAGCCGGCGGCCGCGCCAATCGTCAGGCCGATACCGACGTCGCGATCAGCAGGGTCTGCGCCCACGCGCAGTGCCGCACGAAATGCAACCAGGAGAAGCGCCGCCGCGAACGCGTGACCGATGAAGATTGTCGCCAGCGTCCAGATCGGCGTGGCGAGTCCGTAGGTCAGCGCCGCGAACCCGGCACCATCGTGACTGGCGCCAAGATCGAGACACACTCGATAAAGCGCGACACCGCCAAGTGCGGTTAGTAAACCGGCAGTAAAGACCGTTGCCAGGTAGGAGAGCAGCGCCAGTCCGCCGAGGGTTTCGGGATCGCCGCCGAACGCGTGGAGGATCGGGCGCGCCAGCGCCACGATCGGCACCGCCGCGAAGGCGAGGCCGGGCGCCTTGTCCGAGTAGTAGTGGCCTTCGAAGAATGCTTCGTCGCCGGTTGCGTGTTGAAACGGATCGATATTGAGCGTGCGCTCGTTGGTGATCGCACGCACCAGCGCAAACCGCGAATTCTGATTCCAGCCGCCGGCCTGATAAAAGTAGGCGTATGACACGAACAGCAGCACGAAGAGGATGCGCGGCCACGCCGAGTCGTGAGGACGGGCGATCATGACGCTTACGCCACCCTTCGGAACACGCTGCGGATTCCGAACAGCAGGATGACCATACTGACGCCCTCGCCGACCACGGTTGCGACCGCTGCACCGTTCATTCCGATGCGCGGAATCAGGTAGAGGTTGACGCCGACGTTGACGGTGAGCCCGACGATCGCCGTCTGGAAGAGCAGGCGTTCGCGATTGATCGAGATCGTGATGGCGTGCAGGACCCAGATCGAGAACACGAACACCAGTCCCCAGCAGAGCAGCCGGAATGGCGCCGCCGCTGGCAGATATTCGGCTCCATAGACGAAGACGATGAGCGGGTCCGCGACCAGGTACGCGATGACACCGACCGCCAGCGCCATCCCGGCAGCGCCGGCGATGCCGAGCAGGGCGACCCGCTGGTGCGCTCGCCGATCGTGGTCGAACAATGCGGCGAGCCTAGGCGTCAATACGGCCGCGATCAGCGATGCCGCATACGCCAGCCCCTCGTATGTTCGGTACGCCGAGTTGTAGAGACCGGTTTCGGCGTCGCCGCGCATCTTGCCCAGCATGACGCTGTCGATGTACGAGTAGAGGTTGAGTGCCACAAGGAACAGACCGAACGGGACCGCAGTCGTGTGGAGGTCGCGCCAGACGTCACGGTCGAACTTCAACCCGATCCCGCCGAGGGTGGTGTTGGTCAGCCAGGCGGTCAGGACCAGGGAGATGGCCCGGGCGGTGATGAACGCGATCACCAGGCCGCGCAGGCCCGTCCCCGACAGCAGGGCCGTCGCGCCACAGGCGAGCAGCACCGCGCGATCGACGCCGACTACGACGCTGTCCCAGCCGAAATGTTCGAGGCCCTGCAGCACGCCGCGGATGGTCAGCATGTAGGACCGCAACACCAGCGATCCGCCGATCAGGTAACACGCGAAGCGGACGTCCCATTCCGGCCGTAACAATGTCGCGGTGACCGCCAGCGCCGAAAATGCGCCGACCATCCACACCAGCTTGATGGCCAGGGTGTGGTGCAGCATTTCCGTCGCGCGCGACTTGTCCCTCGCGACCGCGCGGATCGTGACCTGGTGCAATCCGAAATCCATCAGCGTTTCGAAGATCGCGCCAAGCGCCAGCGCGAACGAAAACTTCCCGAATTCGACGTCGCCAAGGGTCCGCGCGGCGATGACGTTGAGAATCAGCAGCAGGACGGCGCTGCCGGCGGTCATGCTCGCGTACGCCATATTGCGGAACATCAGCGCCGCCTCTCCAGCGTTGAGAGGATGAGCCGAGCGTACTGGTCGAGCAGGCCGTTGAGTTCGAATCGATCGGTGACAGTCTGCCGGGCCGCCGCGCCCAATCGGTCGCGAAGCGGCGAATCTTCGAGGACCCGGCCGAGCGAACGCGCCAGCGACGGCCTGGACCGCGGCTCGTAGAGCAGCGCGTTTGTGCCGTCGATGCAGAAATCAGCAAGTCCGCCGACGCCGGACGTCACCACCGGTAGCCCGCTGGCCATCGCCTCGAGCGCAGTATTTCCGAGCGCCTCGAAGTGGGACGGCTGCACGAAGACATCGGCAGCGCGATAGAAGGGCGCCGGGTCGGACGAAGGTCCTTCGAACCGGACGCTATCGCGCAAGTCATGGGCGTCCACATACGCGCGACCGGCCGCGCCGGAGTCCCACGGATGCCCGGTCATGTCGGGTCCGACGAGCACCAGCACTGCGTCGCCGCGGCGAGTCACGCGCCAGGACTCGAGCAGGTCCATGACGCCCTTTTCATGGCTGAGTCGCCCGACGAACAGCACGATCGGTCGATTGACCGGCCAGCCGAACTGCGCGCGCAGCGCATCGCGTTCCTGCGGTACCGGCGGCCGGAAGCGTCGAAGGTCCACGCCGTGGGGCAGGTAGTGCACGCGTTCGCGCGCCACGCCGGCCCTCAAGGCCTCGCGTTCGAGATCGCGGCCGATGCAAACGACCTGATCGGCGCGCCGGTAAATCGCCCGCGCCGGCGCCTTCAACATCCGCGTGATCCACGACTCGGCGGCGATGCCCGACGTCGATTGTGAATCGGCGCCGGCGAGGACCGCGGCCGTTTCTCCCTGAACAATGACGGGAAGCCCGGTGAGGCGTCCGGCGACGACGGCGGCGATGCCGATCCCGCGGTAGTCGATGCAGACAATGACGTCAAAACGCGACGCGAGCGTCCGTGTGATCTGTAAAAAGGCGGGGATGGCCTGCCATTTGCCACTGGCGCTCCGCTCCCCGGACGGCCCGACATGATGGACCAGCACGCCATCGACCGACTCGCTCGCGGCATCGTGCTCGCCGATTCGCTTGGTCACCACCTCCACACCGAAGCCGCGGCGATGCAGGTAGGCGACGAGTTGGCGTGCGTGAGCCTCGACGCCGCCGACCACCGGGTGGTAGTACGTGCTCAACACCAGGACGCGAGTGGTGGAGGCGATCGGGCTCATCGCGACAGCACCGTCCGGCGCAGCAGCGTCCAGTAGCTGTCGAGGAATCGCTCGTAGAGCGCTTTGCCGTTTCGAACCAGCGCGCTCGACGCCAGGTCGTCGCGAATCACCAACGGTGCACTCACCAGCAACTCGCCGTCGCTCTTTCGCCGGATCCGCCGGGCCAGCGCGCGGTCGCGTGGCAGCGCCGGCAGCATCGCCAGGAGCCCGCCGACCGCCTTCACGTAAGTCCAGCCGTGTCCTTTGGCGACGAGCACCACGAACTGAAGCGGTTCGTGCACGATCAGCGGCGGGACGAGGCACACGATCGTCCGCCACTGATAGTTCTTCAGGATGAAGTGCCACCGGTTCCTGATCTGGTAGTAGAACAGCCACGCGCCGCGGGGCCGGCTGTTGTGGAGCACCAGCGACTGCGGCGGCTCCCAGATTTTGTAGCCCGCCATTTTCACGCGATGGGTGAAGTCGCCGTCCTCTTTGCCGATGAAGTAACGCTCGTCGAACAGCCCGATCTCGATCGCGGTTTCGCGGTCGAGCAGCAGCGCACAGGTCGGCGCGGCGCCGATGTCCAGCGGCAGCGGCCCGCGCTCGGTCAGCGGGCGATCGAGCCACGGGTTGACTGCCTCGCAGATGTAATGCAGCGCGCCGCCCGCGTACTGAATCACCTCCGGCCGGGTGGCGTGGACGACGATGGGACTGCCGACTTTGATGGAGGCGTCGGCGAGCATGGCCGCGTGAAGGATTTCGACGGTGTCCGGTTGGACGCGAACGTCAGCATCCATCAGGAACACAAACCGCCGAGACGATTCGGTGATGCCGACGTTGCGCCCCGGGCTGGGTCCGTCGTTTCGGTCAAGCCGCCGGACCCGCACCTGCGGCCACTCCCGCTGCAGCCACTCGCCGGTGCCGTCGGTGCTGGCGACATCGACGACCGTGATGCGCTCCGGCGGACAGCCCGCCTGCGCCAGCGACGCCAGCGTGGCCGGCAGTGGGACCAGGTTGTTGTGGGCCACGATCGCGACGTCGACGTCGCGCGGAAAGTCAGCCATCAGACGGCACTGAAGAACCAGCGGCGGCCACGCCCGGGCAGGCAGGTCAGGAACTTGTTGTTCAGTCGCATCAACTGAAACCGGTCGTCGCCGGCCCGCATCGATCGCCGCAGCAAGGGCCGCTCGGCGAACGCGGTTTCGTGGCCGGTGGCGTGAAGAGCTTCGCGGGTCAGGGATCCAGAGACGCCCCAGGGCAGGGCCACGTGTTTGACCGCGGCCGTCTGCAGTTGCGAGTTGAGGAGGTCCCGGCCGTCCGCAAGTTCGCGACGGATCGCTGCAGTCCGCGACTCGTCGTCTTCGAACCGGCCGTGAGGTTGCGCCGCGACCGCCGTCAGCTCGCGCCGCCAGTCGGCGCGTGCGAAAAACGCCGCACCGCCATGCCGGGCGACATGACGGCGACAGCGGTCGGCGGCGGATTCGTCGGCGAAGTAGCGCCGGGCATCCGACATCCGAGAGCGCCGCAGGTAAAGCGGTGTCCCGAGGTCGGACGACTCGATGGCGGCGACGTGACCATTGATCGCGGTCACCGGGTGATTGAGGTACGGCTCACGTGCGAAATCAGGCGACACGAAGTCGAGCAACTCGGCGTCGCTGAAGATCATCGCATGCGACCGTGTATGCGACTGCACATCGAAGACGCCGCTCGTGTACAGCTCGCGCAGCTGTGCCCACGTCACGAACGGCGACCTGACGCGGGGCGTCGGGTGCGGCGACTCCGGTTCGCCATCAATCCGTCCGGGAATCGCGAATACGATCGCCCGCATCGCGTACTGCCGCAGCAGTGGCAGCGCCACCGACCACACGCTCGTCCAGGCATCGTCGAACGTCAGCGCGACCGATCGCGGCTCCGGACGCACGCCATCAACCACCAGGCGCTTGATCTGGTCGCAATCGATCGTCCGGTAACCGTTCTCGGCCAGATATCGAAGCTGCGGCTCGAGTGATTCACGCGTCACGTCGTGAAAATGGAATGCCGGTACCTGGTCGCCAAGCGATCCACCGAACAGGAACGCCGGATAGCAACCGGTGGCGAGATCGAGCAGTCCACGCAGACGGCCGCCGCGCTCAGCGAATGGGATGCGTGCGCTCATAGGGAATCGACGCTGAGTATTCTATTATGTGCGCGTGGCTTCGCCGACGTCGATCGACGCGTCCGCCGTGCCGACGCCGGCACCAGCGCGCGGCCATGCCGCGATCGTGGCAGCCGTGCTGCTCATGGTCGCCCTCGCCGCGGCGATCTCGGTTGACGTGGTCAAGACCGGCTACGGCGTCAAGAGCGACGAGGCGACGTATGTGGCCATGGCGCTCAGTCTGGCCAACGACGGCAACCTCTCGTACGAACGGCAGGACCTCGAGCGGTTCTACCGTCTCTACCGCGCCGGCCCCGACGGCATCTTCCTGAAGCGCGGCAAGCGGCTGCGGCTTGGCCTGACGTCAAGGCCGCCTTTCGTCCGCCTGGTGAAGACCGCGGACCCGCGCGGCGATCGTCTGTACTACGGCAAGGCGTTCATTTATGCGGTCGCGGCGGCGCCGTTCGTGTGGCTGTTCGGGCTCAATGGACTGCTGGTGCTGCACGTCCTGCTTCTCGGGGTTGTCTGTGCCTGCGGGTACCTGTTCCTGTCGGCAAGTTCGCGTGGCGGACCGTCGCTGACGTTCGCGTTGGCGTTCGTCGGCGCCTCCTGCGTGCCTGTTTACGCCGTCTTTCTTGCGCCTGAAGTATTCAATTTCACGCTGATATTCGTCGCCTATTTCCTGTGGGCCTACAAGGAGGTGGCGGCGGATGCCGCCCCGCGGTGGCTGCAAGGCACGGCGAGCGACGTGGCGGCGGCCCTTCTGATCGGAGCGGCGACATACTCCAAACCGAGCCACGCGCTGCTGATTGCGCCGATCGTCCTCTGGGCGTGGTGGCGGCGCCGCTATCGGCAGGGCGCGATGCTGGCCATCGTGTTTGTGTTGATGGCCGGCGGCCTGTACGGCGTCAACGCGATGATTTCGGGCGAGTTCAACTACCAGGGCGGGGACGCCGGCGATCGCAAACGGTTCGTTGGCGTGTTTCCGTTCGACGGCGGCGCCCGGAACGCGTGGGACGACCCGGTCGCCAGTGCCGACATGACCACCAACGATCTCGACACCGACAACGTGCTGCAGGATTTCAGCAATCGTCTGTCGCACAATGTCGAGTACTTCCTGGTCGGGCGGCATTTCGGCTTCGTGCCGTATTTCTTTCCCGGCGTGATCGCGATCGGCCTATGGCTGATATCGCGTGAGCGGAGCCGGCCGTGGCGGATGTTGACCTTCCTTGCAGTCGGCGCTTCGGCGCTGGCACTGCTGATCTTCGCGCCGTATACCTGGTCCGGCGGCGGTGGTCCGCCCGGTAACCGGTATTTCATGAGCGTCTACGGGGCACTGTTTTTTCTGACGCCGTCGCTCGACTCGAGCGTGCCCGGCCTGTTGGCCTGGTTTGGCGGCGCGTTGTTCACCGCCAAGATGGTGATGAATCCGTTCGCGGCCGCGAAGTTTCCGAACCAGACGACCGAGCGCGGGTTCGCACGGCGTTTGCCGGTCGAGATCACCATGGCCAACGACCTGCCAGTGATGCTCGAAGGCGGCCGCGCACATTCCTGGTACAGCGACGTGCTGCTGTACTTCCTGGACGAGCACGCCTACCAGCCTGAGGTGGTCGATCAGGCCGGCGATAAGGGCATATGGATTGCCGGCGACGGCCGGGCCGACATCATCATGCGCTGCGAATGGCCGATCGATCACCTCCGCGTGACCGTGCGGTCGTCGGTGCCCACCAGTTTCATCATGTCGGTGGGCGGACCGCAACTGCAGATTCCAGTGGTGGCGGATCGGCCGGCTACGTTCGATGTCCCGGTCTCCGGGGTGCGCGATCTTCGCAGCTACGCCTACCTCATCTCGGCGCAGTCAACCGGCGCCTTCACGCCGCAACTGCTGAATCCGGCGCTGAAGGATCCGCGCAACCTCGGAGCCTTGATGCAGTTCACCGCGATTCCGGCGGCGAAGTGAACCGCGCCGACGAGCCACTCGCTGGAGGCTGGCGCGAGCTGGCCGCCGTGCTCCTGGTCAGCGCGGCGCTGACCGCCGCCATGACGTATCCCATTGCGTTCCGGATGGGGACTGTCGGACGCGTTGACAACGGCGACGGTCAGTTCTCGATCTGGAACGTGTCGTGGGTCGCTCGCACACTCGTGGTCGATCCGCGGCACGTCTTCGACGCCAACATCTTCTATCCGCATCGCGGCACGCTTGCGTATTCGGAGAGCAACCTTGGCGCGGGTGCGCTTGCGATTCCCGTCTACTGGGCGACGCGTAACCCCTACGCAGCGCTCAATTTCGTCGTGCTCCTGGCCTTCGTCGCCAGTGCCACGGGCACGTACTATCTGGTCCGCTACCTGATGCGCGATCGCGGCGCGGCGGCGATCGCCGCAATCGTGTTCGCGTTCTGTCCGTACGTATTCGCCCACACGGCCCACATCCAGTTGATGATGACCGCGGGCCTGCCGTTCAGCCTGCTGGCGTTCCATCGAATGGCCGATCGGCCCGGACCTGGACGGGGTTCGGCGCTGGGCGCGGTGATGGCGGCACAAGCGATCTGCTGCGGGTACTACGGCGTCTTCGATGTCCTGATCATCGGATTCGCTGTCATCGTCTTCGCGGCGTCGAGAGGCTTGTGGTTGGACCGTCGCTACTGGGCAACCGTCGCCGTGGCCGCGGTGGTGGCGATGGTACTGGTGGCGCCGGCGTTCCTGCCCTACCTGAGCCAGGGAGCCGGCTTTCGTCGGGAACTCGACATGGCCACGCGGTATTCGGCCAGCTGGAGCGACTACCTGGCGAGCTCGTCGCACGCGCATGCGTGGATGCTCGGCTTTCTGCCGCGTTGGGTCGAGGTGTCGTTTCCCGGCTTTGTCGCTGTCATTCTCACCATCGCCGGCGTCGTCGCCGCGCGACACGAGCGCAGGAGGGAACTGCTTGCGCTCTATGGCGGGCTGGCGGTGCTCGCATGCTGGGCGTCCTTTGGCCCGAAGGCCGGACTGTACGCGTTGCTCTACAAAACCGTTCCGTTGTTCGCGTGGCTTCGGGCGCCGGCTCGTTTCGGGATGGTCGTGGACCTCGCGTGCGCGGTGCTGGCCGGGGTTGGCGCCTCGGCGTTGCTGCGGCGTCTGCCGCGACCGGTCCTGGCGGCCGGTGCGATTGCACTCGTCGCCCTCGGCGAACTGAATGTCGAGCTGAACATGCCGGAGGCCAAGCCGGTCGAAGACGTCTACCGGGTCCTCGCGCTGTCACCGCGAGGCCCCGTGATTGAGATGCCGTTTTTCTACCTGCCTGAAATCTTCTTCAGGCACACCTACTACATGCTGGCGTCGACGACTCACTGGATGCCGCTGGTGAATGGCTATAGCGACTACATGCCGCCGGACTTCGTCGACGGCGTCATGACGCTCGCGCCGTTTCCCAGCCGCGACGCGTTCAAGCGGCTCGAGCCGAACCACGTGCGTTACGCCGTGTTTCACATGTATTGGTACAACGCTGAGAACGCGCGTGACGTGCTGGCGCGGCTCAAGGAGTTCGAGCCGTACCTGCGGCCGCTCTATATCGACGCCGACACGCGGCTCTACGAAATCGTGGGCTATCCGCCGTAGCGGATCAGGCGGTGGCGGGTTGGTGGCCTCGCGCCACGTAGACCGCGGCGCCGCTGAGCGACCACAGGATGATCAGCGTCTGCGCCACCAGCGACATCAGGACGGCGGAGGCAATCGGATGACCGATCCGATTGAAGTAAAACGAGAAGGTCGCTTCGCGGACGCCGAAGCCGCTGACCGAGACCGGCAGCATCTGCACGACGAACGAAATCGGCACGATCACGGCAAGGTCGGTGAGCGCGAGGTCGAGGTGCAGCGCGTAGGCGACGGCGAAGTAGAACACCACCATCGCCGCCTGGACGAACACTGCACCGGCAAAGCAAGCCAGGATCGGTCCCGGGTTGTCGCGGAATTTCGCGAGCGCTCCGGTCAGCTGCTCGATGCGATCGCCAACCCACTCGGCGTGAAAGATGGTGAGCGGGCGCAGCGCGCGCGCCACCAGTCCGGGCGCAAACACTGCGGGCACCGCCAGCATGACACCGACGCCGAACGCCAGCCATAACCCGGTCGGCCAGTTCGGCATCGCCGCGGGATGCACGCGTCCCGCGATGGTCGCGCCGACGGCCGCGACCAGCACGAGCGCCATCAGGCCGAGTCCGCGATCGACTAGCACGACGGTGGTCGCCAGCGTTTTTGAGCCCGCGGCCTTCGCCGTGTCGGCAATGCGGACGACGTCGCCGCCGATGTTGCTCGGCAGGAAATTGTTGAAAAAGCTGGCGACGAGGAACGATCCCAGCAGCTTGAATGGGCGAACGACGACGTGCTGCGCGTGCAGGAGCAGCGACCAGCGCCAGGTGCTGGCGGCGACGTTCAAGCCATAGATCAGCAGCGCGACCGCGAGCCAGCCGACCGAGGCTCGACGTGCCGTCGCCCACAGCGACCCGACGTCGACCTTGGAGAAGAGCAGGAAGAGCAGCGCGGCGCTGACGGTGATTTTGAGGGCCAGGACGGCGTAGCGGCGCACGGGTGACGCTTGAGAAGATTCCACCGACATCGTGTTGAAACGGTTCGTCACTGTACTACGGTTTCGTGCGAAAATCAGTGGAACCGTGCGCATCCTGATGATCGCGCCCGAGCCGTTCTTCGAGCCGCGCGGCACTCCCTTCAGCGAGTTCCACCGCATCCGCGCCCTCACCGCGCTCGGCCACCAGGTCGATCTCGTCACTTATCCATTCGGCCAGACCGTGTCGATGCCGGGGCTTCGTGTGTTTCGCAGCCTTCGTCCACCGTTCGTGCGCCGGGTGAAGATCGGGCCGTCGCTCGCCAAAATTCCGCTCGACGCGTTGCTGGCGCTGAGCGCGACGCGTCATGCCTTCAGCCGCCGCTACGACGTGATTCATTCGCACGAGGAAGGCGGGTTGATCGGCGCGATGCTGGCCGCGATCAAGCGCGTCCCGCATCTCTACGATATGCATTCGAGCCTGCCGCAACAGCTGTCCAACTTCGCGTTCAGCCGCTCGGGGATCATCAAACAGGCATTTCTGGCGATCGAACGCTTCATGATTCGACGATCCCGCGTGGTGATCGTCATTTGCCCGGCGCTTGAAGAGACCGTCAGGGCGATCGAACCCGACGCCCAGATCGTGCTGATCGAAAACGCTCCCGGCTCGGCGGAGGATGCGGCGACGCCCGAAGCCGCTGCTGCCGTGCGGCAAGGTTTCGGTCTCGGCGGCAACACGCCTGTCGTTCTGTATACAGGCACGTTCGAGGCGTATCAGGGACTGGACCTGCTGTTCGCGGCCATGGCGATCGTGCGGAGGGCTCGTCCTGACGCGCGGCTGCTGCTGGCCGGCGGACGCGCGGATCAGGTCACGGCGGCGAAAGCAGCGGCGCGCGCGGCAGGAATCGAGGGCGTGACGATTTTCGCCGGCGAACGGCCGGCGGCGGAAATTCCTGCCTATCTGCTGATGTGTGACGTCCTCGTGTCACCGCGGTCGCGCGGCACCAACACGCCGCTCAAGATTTATCAATACCTCCGATCGGGAAAGCCGATCGTCGCGACCCGTCTCTTGACCCACACCCAGGTGCTCAGCGACGACACGGCCATCCTCACCGGAGTTTCACCGGACGAGTACGCCAGCGGCATTCTCGCCGCCCTCAGCGACCCCGACCGTGCCGCGCGCGTCGGCCGGCAGGCGCACGAGTTGGCGGAAACGAAATACAGCTACGAGGCCTACCTCGCCAAGACCCGCCAGGCCTGCGACGCCTTGATGCCGCCGCCGCGCGGCGCCGTGGTCAAGGACGTCGCGTGAAGGAACAGCCGGCGCGCGACCACTACAGCTACACGCACTACGCCGATCGATCCAACGCCCGCAGCTTCGATGATCGCCGTTTCGGCGGCGCGATCGGCGAGCTGGTGGCCGGCACGCAGGCGCGTGTGCTGACGAACATGATCGGCCGGATTCAGGATCGGCGCATCCTCGACGTCGGCACCGGCACCGGCCGCGCGGCGCTGCTGTTTGCGCGCGGTGGCGCACGGGTCACCGGCGTCGATGCGTCGGAGGAGATGCTGGCGATCGCCCGGCAGCGCGCGGAGGCGCAGCACGTCGGGGTGGTGTTCGAAACCGGCGACGCCCACGCCCTCCATTTCGAGGAGCGGAGCTTCGACGCGGTGGTGTCGTTGCGTCTGCTGATGCATGTGCCGAACTGGCAGCGTTGCCTGGGTGAATTGTGCCGCGTGGCTGACCGTCTGGTCGTCGTGGACTATCCCTCGGCGACCAGCGTCGCGCTGCTCGAATCGATCGCGCGTGGCTTCCGGCACCGCCTCGGGGCTCAGACCGAGCCGTACCGCGTCTTCAAGCCGTCCACGATTGCCGCGGCGTTCGATGCCAACGGATTCCGCGTCCGCTCAGTTCATCGCCAGTTCGTGCTGCCGATCGCCCTTCACAAGGCCATCGGTTCGCAGCGCTTCACGATCAAGCTCGAGCGGATGCTGGATCGATTCGGCCTCCTGAAAGTGTTCGGATCACCGATCACAGTCGTCGCTGAACGGTGCGCGCCCTAGTCACCGGCGCCACCGGCTTTACGGGAGGACACCTTGCCCGCGGCCTCGTGGCGCGAGGGCACGAGGTGTATGCACTGGTCCGCACGCCCGGACCGCTGGCAACCGCCCTTACCACCGACGGAATCAAGGTGCGGCCCGGCGATCTCCGTGACGGGGAGGCGCTGCTTGCCGCTACTGCCGGGATCGACGTCGTTTTTCACGTCGCCGCCATCTACCGGCAGGCTGGGTTGGCCGACGAGGTCTACCGGACGGTCAACGCCACGGCGGTGCAGCGGATTGTCGAAGCGTCCGCCCGCGCCGGCGTCCGACGGGTTGTCCACTGCAGTACGGTCGGCGTGCACGGCGATGTCGAGCATCCGCCGGCCAACGAGGATGCGCCGCTGAAGCCAGGCGACGTCTATCAAGTCTCCAAGCTCGAAGGCGAGCGTCTCGCACGCGAGACCGGTTTGCGCTTCGGAATCGACGTCACCATCGTCAGGCCCACGGGCATCTACGGGCCCGGCGATCAGCGGCTGCTGAAGCTGTTTCGCGGCGTCGCCCGGGGGCGTTGGGTCACGCTCGGCAGCGGCGAAATCTATTACCATCTCACCTACATTGACGATCTCGTGGACGGGTTTTTGCTGTGCGCCACGCACCCCGCTGCCGCTCACCGCACCTACATCCTGGCCGGCGGGGAGGTGACCACGCTGAACGAACTGGTGGCACGTGTCGCTGCCGGCGCGGGCGTGCCGGTGCCGACGCGACACGTCCCGGTCTGGCCGTTCTGGACCGCCGGCGCCGCGTGCGAGGCCATCTGCGCGCCGTTCGGCATCGAACCGCCGATTTTCCGCCGGCGCGTCGATTTCTTTACGAAGAGCCGCGCGTTCGACATCACGCGGGCGAAGACCGAGATCGGCTTCGCGCCACAAGTCGGTCTGGATGAAGGCATCCGGCGAACCCTGCGCTGGTACCGTGACCATGGCTGGCTCTGACAAGGCGCAGGAGCAGCTGTTCGCGCCGGGCCAATCGGCGCGGCAGAAATATCAGGCGTTGATCGTCGGACGCAGCGGCGTTGGCGCACTGCTGAAGTACGAGTTGGTCGTCACCCTGTCGCAACACGTCCCCGGCGCGCTGGGGTTGGTCTTGCGCAAGTTCCTGTATCCGCTGCTGCTGGGATCGTGTGGGCGGAACGTCGTCTTCGGCCAGAACGTGGTGCTGCGCCACCCCCACAAAATCCGGATCGGCAACAACGTCGTGATCGACGATAACTGCCTCATCGATGCCAAGGGCGAGAACAATCACGGCATTCAGATCGGTGACGGCGTGTTCGTCGGCCGCAACTCCATCCTGTCGTGCAAGAACGGCGACATCGAAATCGCCGACAGCGCCAACATCGGGTTCAACTGCGAAGTGTTCTCAGCCAGCCGGGTCACGGTTGGAAAAGGCGTGCTGATGGCCGCGTATTGCTACGTGATTGGCGGCGATCACGACTTCTCGGATCCCGCGAAATCGGTGCTCGAGCAGAAACGAACCTCGGCCGGCGTGTCTGTCGGCGATGGTGTCTGGATGGGCGCCGGCGTAAAGATTCTGGATGGCGTCACGATCGGCCACAGTGCCGTCATTGGCGCCGCCGCGGTGGTGAAAGACGATGTCCCCGCTTCGGCGATTGCGGTCGGCATCCCCGCGCGCGTTGTCGCCTCGCGTTAGAATCAACGGCATGGCTTATCGCAGCGAGCTGGAGTCACGACTCGCCAAGAAGACGACCAAGGCGATCGTCGACTTCGACATGCTCGAGAACGGCGACCGCGTCATGGTCGGCCTCTCAGGTGGCAAGGACAGCTGGGCGCTGCTCCAGGTGCTGGACGTGCTGCGTCAGCGTGCGCCGATCCGGTTCTCCCTGATTGCGGTCAACGTCGATTCCGGCTACAAGGAATACAAACACGACCTGATCGCCAGGACCTGCGAGTCGCGCGGCTGGGAATACCGCATCGAACACACCAACATCGGTGAAACGATCGACGACATCCTGGACGACGGCGCGACGCCGTGTTCGCTGTGCGCGCGCCTGCGGCGCGGCGTGCTCTACCGGATGGCGCGCGAAACCGGCGCGACCAAGATCGCGCTGGGCCACCACGCCGACGACTTCATCGAAACGCTCCTGTTGAACCTGTTCTTCGCGGGTTCGCTCAAGGCGATGCCGGCCAAGCTGGTGTCCGACGATGGCGCGCATGTCGTGATTCGACCGCTGGTGTATGTCGGTGAAGAAGAAGCGCGGCAGTACGCGAAGGAGAGCGAGTTGCCGGTCATCGGCTGCTGCTGTCCCGCCTGCGGCGACCTCGGCCTGCAGCGTCAGCGAACCAAGCGCCTGCTGATGGAGCTCGAGCGCGAGCATCCGACGATCAAGCAGTCGATGCTCAAGGCGCTCGGCAACGTGGCGCCACGTCATCTGCTCGACACGCGGCTCAACCCACCGAGTGAGCTGCGCGCGAGCATGCCCGCGGTCGAGGAAGTGCGGCTCGAGGCGGACACGACGGCAGTCGCCGGCGGTCGGTTTCTGCCGGTCATCAACGGCCGGTTGTAGTGGCCGGCGCGAGCCGAACCAAGGCCCCCATTTCTTTTCGGTTGACGAGGGTTGAATGAGACATCGTTTCGTTGTTGCTGTGTCCGCATTGTTGATGTCTGTGTCGGTTTCCACCGCGGCCCTCGCGCAGCAGCGTCCGCTGGTCACCGAGGATCCCGAGCCGATCGGCGCCGGACGCATCCTGATCGAAGGAGGAATGGATCTCGCGAGCGACGCGCATTATCCGGTGTCGGGGCTCAGCGGCAATCTCCTCCGGCTGCCGACGCTCGGCTTCAGTTTCGGCATCAGTTCGATCGCCGAACTGCAGATTGACGGTGGTCTCTACGATCGGCTGAACATCACGTCGCGCGATCCGAATGCGCCGCTGGCGTCGCTGCTGACGGTCACCGGCGACAGCACCCACGACGTCTCGGACGCAGTGGTGGGCATAAAGATCCGGATGTTGTCCGAGACCCCCGGCCGGCCGGCGCTGAGCGTCCGCTTCGCGACCAAGCTACCCAATGCGTCCAACGAGAGCGGCCTGGGACTCGATACCACCGACTTCACGATGAGCCTGCTGCTTGGCAAGACGGTCCAGTCGATTCGGGTGGTTGGCAATATCGGGTTCGCGATTCTCGGCGATCCGACTGACGGCAATCGTCAGAACGACGATCTCGCGTACGGGTTCTCGCTGGCGCGCGCGATCACTCAGCAGACCGAACTGGTGGGTGAGGTGAACGGCAGGTGGTCCACGCGAAGCGGAGAGGCGTTTCCGGGCACCGAGACGCGGTCGATTCTGAAGCTCGGCGGGCGCTTTACGCACGGACCGCTGCGCATCGACGGCGGTGTGTTCTTCGGGTTGACCAGTGTTGATCCGACCGTCGGCATCACGGCCGGTTTCACTTACGTCTTCAACGCCTTCACCGTCCCGTAGCCGTAGGCGTTCCTGACCTCGGCGATTTCGGCGAGCCGTCGCGATTCGCTCCAGCCGAGTTCCGCGCCGACGATCGTGGCAGCACGCGCGAGCGCCTCGTCGGTGGGGCAACCCAGTGCGCCGAGTGGCGTGCGACGCATCACGGCATCGGCCAACGTGACCGCCATTTCTTTTCGGACCGCGTGCACGAGTTGGGCGCCGATTACCGGCGAGTCGGGCGACAGACGTGTCCGCCAATCGGGCCGGTCGGCGGCGAGGTCCATCACCGTCCGGTATCCGGATCCGTAGGCTGCCAGCAGATGCGGGATCGTGTCGGACGGCAGGCCCTCGTCGAACTCACGACGCGCGGCGGCGATTGCCAGGCCGAGATCGCGGACATCTCCGCCGGAAAGCGTCGTATCGGCGGTTCGGCAGGCGACCGGCGCATGTTGAAGCTTCGAAAGAAGCGTGTCGGTGACGCGCTGCGCGACGCCGCGGGCGGTTGTGAATTTTGTTCCCGCCACCGTCACCAGGCCCTCGATTCCCGTCGTCGCGTGATCGCGAACCTGCTCGTGACCCTGGAGCGAGACGCGATTGCCATGCACCGCCGCTGGAACGACACCGCGATGGACCAGCGTGACGTCGGCGCGCGTCAGGTCGAGAGCGGGAAAGGCCTGATTCAACTCCGCGATGAATGCCGCCACGTCAGCCTCATTCACGGTGGTGTCGTCCGGCGCGCAAACCTCGGCCGATTCCCACGTCCCGAACAGCGCATGCTCGCGCCACGGAACCAGAAACAGGTTGCGCCCGGATGGCGAACGGCCGCCGAGCGCTTCGTCACCGGCATCGCGACGGGTCACCAGATTCATCGCCTTCATCATCGGTACGCCAGCTGACAGCCCGAGCGGCCGCAGGAATCGATCGACCGCCCCTCCGGTGGCGTTGACCGTGACCTGGGCTGCGATCTCGAAGGTTCGACCGTCGACGGCGTCGTGCGCTCGAACGCCGACTACCCGCGGCCCGTCCACGAGCGGGGCCAGGGCGTCGACATGGTTGACGAGGACGGCGCCGCTCTGGACCGCCGCCTGACCGTAGCTGAAGGTGAGGCGGTCCGGCTCGGTCATCACATAGTCGTAGAACACGGCCGCACCTGTGAGGCCCTGCCGGCGCAGACCGGGAAAACGCTGGATCGCCTGGGTTTTCGACACCACGCGTCCGCCAGGCAGACGTAACGAGGCCGGAACGCCCTGATTGCGGCCGGCGGCGACAAGGCGGTCGAGGGCGAAGCCGGCATACATCGCCAGCTTGCCGCGGGTCAGCGAGCGATACAGCGGCAGCGCATAGGCCAGGGGCCGTACGGTGTGCGGTGCAATTCGTGCGACGGTCCGCCGCTCGACCACCGACTCGCGCGCGCGACGCAGGTCGAGCGATTGCAGATAGCGCAGGCCGCCGTGTACGGTTCGCAGGTGATTGAACGACGCGCCGCTGCCAAAGTCGTCTCGTTCAATCAGTGCGACGCTGAGGCCACGCTGCGCCGCGTCGTACGCGATCGTCAGCCCGTAAATGCCGCCGCCAACGACGAGCACGTCGAAGGTTCGCGCGGTCAGCTGATCGAGATCGCGGATCATGCAGGTGTCATCCTAACAAAGGCCGTGAGATATAGTTTCTGCCGTGGCGACGACAGAGCAGGTGCGCGCGTACTGGAACCGGCACATTCACGACCTCGAAATCACCCGGCATCCGGTGGGCTCCCGCGGTTTCTTTGAAGACCTCGATCAATATCACTTCGAAAAGCTGCACCACCTGCTCCGGCTCGTGGACTTTGACGGCTATCGCGGCAAATCGGTTCTGGAGGTCGGCTGCGGCGCCGCCGTAGACCTGGCGCGATTTGCCCGCGGTGGCGCGATCGCCACCGGCGTTGACCTTTCGGCGTCGGCGATCGATCTCGCCCGCGCCAATTTCGCCCAACAGGGACTCGACGGCTGCTTTGAGGTGGCCGACGGCGAGCACCTGCCGTTCGCCGACAACAGCTTTGATTTCGTCTACGCCCACGGGGTTGTTCAGTACACCCCTGGTCCTCAGCGCCTGGTGGACGAGTGCCGCCGCGTCCTCAAGCCCGGCGGTCAGGCGCTGTTCCAGGTCTACAACCGCGTTTCGTGGTTGAATGCGCTGTCCAAGTTGATGAAAGTCGGTCTCGAACACGACGACGCGCCGGTGCTGCTGAAGTTCAGCATCAAGGAGTTCCGCGCGCTGCTGAACGGATTCCTGGACGTGCGAATCGTGCCGGAGCGATTTCCAGTAAAATCGCGCCTCCACGGCGGCTGGAAAGGCGCGGCGTACAACGGTCTGTTCGTGGGCACGTTCAACGCCTTGCCGCGTTCGCTGGTTCAGCGATTCGGCTGGCATTTGCTCGCGTTCTGCACGAAATGATCAAGGTCACCAAGGCTCACGCCTACGGAAACGACTTCCTGTACATCCAGCGCGCCGACCTCGGGCTGCAGGTCGCAGAGGATTCGCTCGCCATTCAGATGTGCTCGCGCCACACCGGGATAGGCGCGGACGGCCTGATCGTCTACGAGGTCACCGACGATGGCGCCTCGATGCGCTTGTTCAACGCCGACGGCAGCAAGTCGGAGGTCTCGGGCAACGGGGTCCGCGGCCTTGCCGCACTGCTGCTCCGCGACGATCGCCGCATCGACGCCGGGATCACGATTCACACGGAGGGCGGCACCAAGCGGCTGGTCAGGACAGCGCAGGACCGTCTGTGTCAGACGTTCCGCGCGGCGATGGGAAAGCCTGCCGATCTGCGTCAGACGGCAGCGACCGTGGCCGGCGAAGCCCTGGATCTCGTGGTCATGACCTTCGGCAACCCGCAATGCGTCGTGTTGGGCCCGTTACCGGACGAGGCACGTTTCCTGCGCCTGGGACCCGCAATCGAACGGCACGTTCTTTTCGCGAATCGGACCAACGTCGAGTTTGCTCACGTCGAAGCACCTGACGCCGTTCGTATCTTGATCTGGGAACGCGGCGTGGGTCCGACCACCTCGTCTGGAACCGGATCGTGCGCGGCGCTCATCGCGGCGGCAGCGTTCGGCGGCGCCCAGCGGAAAGCCAATGTCATCGCTCCCGGCGGCACCCAACGCGTGGACTGGCGCGACGATGGCGTCTACCTGACCGGTTCCGCCGAAGTCGTGCTGGACGGGACCTGGCTGCGTCAGATTCCGCGTACCTGACCCGCCTCGATCGAGCAAATTCCTCGCAGACGAACTAGTGGCGGCGGCGGGTGACGACGGCCGTCACCGCGTCCAGATCGCCGGCGGCGCCCCGCAAACGAGCGGTGGCCGCGTGCGCGATGTCGGTGGCGGTGGTGAAGTCGCCGTCGGAGAACGCTGCGCGCGCTTTTTGCACAGCTGTGTCGGCGTCGGTGATGGTGTGCCGTGCGGTGACGATGGCGCGGTTGGCCGCGCGGTTCGCCTCCGCCGTTTTCAGCTTCTCGTTGGCGTCCCTGAGGGCGGAGGTGGCGTCCTTGAGGGCGAACTCGGCCGCACCGCGCGTGGTGGCTTTGCGTTCGGCCGCCTCCTTGGACGCGTTCTGGGCGCGCTCGCGTGCATCGAGCGCGTTGTTGAGGGCCTGCCGGTAGTCGCGATCGGCGACCGCCTCCTTGGCCTTCTTGAGCGCTTCCTGGGCGGCCGTGAACTCGTCCCTGGCGTAGCGTTCCGCGCCACTGTCGCGGGCGGCGTCGATGGCGGTCTGCGCCTGGCTCATTTCCTTGTCGGGCGGGTCGCCGCAGGCCGATCCGGCGAGCGACGCGATCACGGCCAGCGACAGGATGAAACAACGGCGCGACGACATCGGGCCAAGTATAACGCGGCTTCGCGCCTCTCAATCGCCTCGTGAGCCGCGTCGTGAACGGCGTCGTGAACGGCGTTTGTCGCCGCGACGCCGCCGCGTCGCAATGGAATTCGGCCGTGTGGAGGTCCAAGTGTAAGATGAAAGACCTGTCGCCCGACGACCGGCCGCGGGAGAAGCTGTTGCGCCACGGCGTGACCGCGCTCGGCGACAACGAGCTGATCGCGCTCGTGATCGGGAACGGATCCCGGCATAAGGACGCGCTGTCGGTCGCCAACGATCTGCTGGCGGCATGCGGCGGATTGCACGGGCTGACGCGCTCGGCCTGCGACGACCTGCTGCGGATTGACGGCATCGGCCGCGCCCGGGCCGCGCAGGTCATCGGGGCGATCGAACTGGGCCGCCGGACGCTGGCCCACGCCCCGAGCGAGCGTGTCCGACTCTCGGCGCCGCGGGATGCGGCGTTCTACCTGATGCCGCGTTTTGGCGCGCGCGGCGTCGAGCAGTTTGGTCTCGTGCTGCTCGACACCAGGCACCGGGTGCTGCGAACGACCGTTCTGGTGGTCGGCACGTTGAACAGCCTGGTGGTCGAACCGCGCGACGTGTTTCGCGAAGCGGCCGTGGGTGGCGCGACCGCCATCGTCGTGTTCCACAACCATCCATCAGGCGATCCGAGCCCAAGCCAGGAGGATGTGAGCCTGACGCGGCGGCTGGTGGCTGCCGGCCTGCTGATGGGCATCGACGTGGTGGATCACATCGTCCTCGGCGACGGGCGATACTTCAGCTTCAAGGAGATGGGGCGACTGTGAGAGTGGTGTACTTCGATTGTTTCTCGGGCATATCCGGCGATATGGCGCTCGGCGCCTGCCTCGATGCCGGACTCCCGCTCGAGCAGCTGAAGGGTGCGCTCGGCTCTCTGGCGCTGGGCGACGCGCATGTGCACGCCTCCCGGGTGCTGCGCACCGGTGTTGCCGCGACCAAGTTCAACGTCCACGAACACAGCCACGACCGGTCCACAGGGCACTCGCACGAGCACAGCCATGCGCACGAGCACGACCAGTCGCACGATCATGGCCACCGCAGTCTTCGCGAGATCTGTGCGTTGATCGACGGCTCCAGTCTTTCGGCCGCTGGTCGCGCACGCGCGAAGGCGATGTTTCAACGTCTGGCCGAGGCCGAAGCCGCGATCCATCACATGCCGGTCGAGCAGGTCCACCTCCACGAGGTCGGCGCCCTCGACTCGATCATCGACATCGTCGGCATCGTGTTCGCGATGGAATGGCTGGCGGCGGACCGGGTGGTGTGCTCACCGTTGAATGTCGGCGGCGGCATGGTGCAGTCGGCGCACGGGCTGTTCCCGGTGCCGGCGCCGGCGACGGTAGCCTTGCTGGGTCAAGCCCCGATTTACAGCGGCGCGGTCCAGAAAGAGCTGGTCACGCCGACCGGCGCGCTGATCGCAACAACGTTCGCGTCAGCGTTCGGTCCGATCCCGGCGATGTCGATCGAGCGGGTCGGATACGGCGCCGGCGACCGGGACGACCCGAAGACGCCGAACGTGCTCCGTATCCTGATCGGCCGTGAAGCGTCGGAAGCCGCTGGTGACGTCTGTTCCGAGGACGATCGCGTCACCGTGATTGAATGTGAGATCGACGACATGAACCCGCAGATTTTCGGCAGCCTCATGGACGGGCTCTACGCGGCCGGAGCGCTGGAAGTCTTTCATATTCCGGTCCAGATGAAGAAGAATCGTCCCGGGACCTTGCTCACCGTGATCGCACCGCCGTCTCTCAGATCGCGGATGACGGATCTGATTTTTCGCGAAACCACGACGATCGGCCTGCGCCATCACGACGTCGATCGCAAATGCCTGCAGCGTGAATTGGTGAGCGTCGAGACGCCGCTCGGAGCGGTGCGGTTCAAGGTGGCCCGGCGCGACGGTCAGGTGATGAACGTCATGCCGGAGTTCGAGGACTGCGCCAGGCTCGCCGCGGCACACGGCGTGCCGGTGAAAGAGGTCCAGGCGATCGCCAGAACCGCGTACGGAGCCCGCACGTCATGAGCCGTTTTTTTCTGACTACTGCAATCGACTACGTCAATAGCCGGCCGCACCTGGGCACCGCGTACGAGAAAGTCTGCGCCGACGTAATCGCACGCTACAAGCGGCTATGCGGCATCGATACCCGCTTTCTGATGGGGAACGACGAACACTCGCAAAACGTGTTCAAGAAGGCGATCGAGGCTGGACTCGACCCGCTGACCTACTGCGACCAGATGGAGCAGGAGTTCCGGAAGACGTGGGCGCGACTGGACGTGTCGTTCGACGACTTCATCCGCACCACTGAACCCCGTCACAAGACTGGCGTCACGGAACTGGCGAGGCGTCTGTGGGATGCCGGCGACATTTTCGAGGGCGTCTACGAGGGTTGGTACTGCGTCAGCTGCGAGGAGTTCAAGCAGGAGAAGGATCTCGTCAACGGCAACTGCCCGCTGCACCCGACGCTGAAGCCGGAGTGGATTCGTGAGAAGAACTACTTCTTCCGGCTGTCCAAATATCAACAGCCGCTGCTCGACCATTTCGCCGCCCATCCGGAGTTTCTGCAGCCGGATATCCGCCGCAACGAGATCCTGCGGCTGATCGAGGGCGGCTTGCAGGACATTTCGGTGAGTCGCGCCGGTCAGTCGTGGGGCATCCCCCTGCCGTGGGATCCGTCGAGTGTCGTTTATGTCTGGTTTGACGCGCTGATCAACTACGCCTCCGCGGTCGGCCTCGGCGGAGACCAGCAGCTGTTCGAACATTGGTGGCCCGCAGATCTGCACATCATCGGCAAGGACATTACCCGGTTCCATTCGGTGATCTGGCCGGCGATGCTGATGGCCGCAAAGTTGCCGCTCCCGCGTCAGGTGTTCGGCCACGGCTTCATGACGATGAACGGCCAGCGCATGAGCAAGACGCTCGGCACGATCGTTGACCCAATCGAGGCGGCAGACCGTCTCGGTCCACAAGGGCAGGATCCGTTACGCCTGTATCTCGTAAAGGAGATTGCGTTCGGCGGCGACGGCGATTTCTCGTGGGATCGCTACGACGAGCGCTACAACGTCGATCTCGCGAACAACCTCGGCAACCTCGTCAGCCGGGTGACGGCGATGGCCGCGCGATATCGGCAAGGACGTTTGATTCCGTCCGCTGAGGGATCCGGCCAGTTGCCGCGACTCGCCGAGCAGGTGACGGCTGACTATCGGCGAGCGATGGACGGCCTGATGCTGCACGAAGGCGCGGCCGCCGCCTATCGGCTGATCGACGCCACCAACGAGTACATTGCCGCCACCGCGCCCTGGACTCTGGCCAGGGATCCGGCGTCAGCCGATCGGCTGACCCAGGTGCTGTTCGATGCGGCCGAGGCGATTCGGCTGGCCGCCGTGCTGCTCGAACCGATCATGCCGACGTCGAGCCGCGAGATTCTGCGGCGCGTCGGTGCCGCCGCCGGCATCACCCTCGAGCGTGATGGCCGGTGGCGCAACGAAGGTGAACGCCTGCTGCTTCAGGAAGGGCCGCTATGGCCACGCAAGGAGACGACTAACGTGAGTGAGAATCCATTGCCGCCGGACGCGCCATCGCCGGGAGCGCTGCCACCTGTTTCAGCCCCGACCACCGCGCCCTCTGCACCGGGATCAGTGCCGGCGGCCTCATCCGGCGCGGCCCCAGCCGCTGCGGCGGCGGCGCCGCCGCCCGCTCAGATTTCGATCGAAGACTTCATGAAGGTCGAACTCCGGACGGCGAAGGTGCTGACCGCCGAGCGGGTCGAGAAATCGAAGAAGCTGCTCAAATTGTCCGTGGACGTGGGCACCGAACAGCGCACGCTGGTTGCCGGCATCGCCGAAGCCTACGAGCCGGAGGCGCTCGTCGGCAGGACGGTCGTGATTGTTTTCAATCTGAAACCGGCGAAGCTGATGGGGATCGAGTCCAACGGCATGGTCCTCGCGGCGAGCCCTGACGGTGGAAAGCCGACCGTCGTCTCGTTCGCAGAGCCACCTGCGCCGGGCACGCGCGTACGATGATCGATGCTCGGCTGAAGCATCACGCTACCGTCGAAGGGCCACGCGCCGGTCGACGGCGACGCTTCAGCCGAGCCGCCATCATCGCAACGGTGGCGCTGCACTCGGCGAGTTCGAAGTCCATCACAGAAGCTGAAACGTGATCGACAGCCACTGCCATCTCGCCGACGACGTGTTCAACGCCGATCTGGATGCGGTAGTCGCGCGGGCCCAGGAAGCCGGCCTCGAGCGGGTATTCGTGATTCTCGAAGCCGGCAACGCGGCCGAGGCCGCACAGGCACGGCGCCTGGAACAGCTCTGGCCGGAGGTGCGTTTCTCGGTCGGCGTCCACCCGCATTCGGCCCACAACTTCGCCGCCGATCCCGATCGGGCTGCGACGCTGCTCAGGGAACAGATCGCCGCGACGCCATCCGCGCGGGCGGTCGGCGAGATTGGCCTCGATTATCACTACGACTTCTCGCCGCGAGACGTGCAGCATGCCGTGTTCCGGGCACAAATCAGGGTGGCGCGCGAACTGCACCGGCCGGTGGTCATTCACACCCGAGAGGCCGACGAGGACACGCTGGCCATTCTGCGCGAGGAGGGTGGGAACGACCTCAGCGGAGTGCTGCACTGCTTTACCGGTACTCAGGAACTCGCGGAGGCGGGGCTGGCGCTCGGCTTCTACGTCTCGTTCGCGGGCATCGTCACCTTTCCCAAAGGCGCCAATGTGCGCGAGGTGGCCGGTCGCGTGCCGCTCGACCGGCTGCTGGTCGAAACCGACAGCCCGTTTCTGGCGCCGGTTCCGTTCCGGGGCAAGCGCAACGAGCCGGCTCATGTCGCCCGGGTCGTTGAAACACTGGCCGCGATCCATCAGGTGCCGGCGGCCGACCTGATACGGCAGACCACAGCGAACTTCCACCGCTTGTTCCGGCCGTGATAAAGTTTTGGCTAGAAAGACTGTGGAAAAGACGTCGCCGGCACTGACCCAGATCTTTGAGCCGATCCGCGGCGACCTCGAAAAGGTCGACCGCGAATTCGCGCGCCACGTGCAGTCGCAGGTGGAGCTGATCCCGAAGATCGGTCAGTACATCCAGACCAGCGGCGGCAAACGGATTCGCCCGGCGGTTCTGCTGATGGCCTCGCGGCTTGCCGGCTACGAAGGCGATCGTTCGATCCTGTATGCGGCGGTCGTCGAGTTCATCCACACCGCCACGCTGGTTCACGACGACATCATCGACGATTCCGACCTGCGCCGTGGCCGCCTTGCGGTGCACTCGCGCTGGGGCAACGACATCACGGTGCTGCTCGGCGATTACCTCTACATCAAGTCGATGGCGATGGCGCTGACGCACGACGAACTGGAGATCATCCGGCTGTTGTGCGACGTCACGCTCCGGATGATCGAAGGCGAACTCTACCAGCTGACCAAGAACGGCGACGCCGCGATCAGCGAGGACGAGCATTTCGACATCATCCGGCGGAAGACGGCACACCTGTTCGGCGGGTGTGCGCAGATCGGCGGCATGCTGGCGAAAGTCCCGAGTGAGCAGGAGCAGGCGCTGCGCGAGTACGGCTTCAATCTCGGGATGGCCTTCCAGCTGGTTGACGACCTGCTCGACTTTACCGGCGACGCGGCCGCGGTCGGCAAACCGCTGGCTGCCGACCTGCGCGAAGGCAAGGTCACGCTCCCCCTGATTCACCTTCAGACGCACGCGCCGAACGGACCGGCGCCGCAGATCATCCGGGACATCATTGCCTCCCGCTCCGCCACGCCCGAGCAGTGGCACGAATTGCTGCATGCCCTCAAGGACCAGGCGTCGATTGACTACGCCTATCGTCGCGCGGTGGATTTTGCGGAAAAGGCGAAGAAACCTCTCTATGCGTTCCCGCCGAGCGCAGAACGCGATGCGCTGCTCGCGCTGCCGGACTACGTCCTCTCCCGCGACCGGTAGCGGGGCTCGAGACCGTTGAGCATGCAGCCTGACGAGCGGCTGCGCGAACTGCGCCACCTGGTTCGTCATCACGAAGAACGCTATTACGTCCAGAACGATCCGGAGGTGTCGGACGAGGAGTTCGACCGCCTGCTGCACGAACTCGAACGGCTCGAGGCCGAGCATCCGGAACTGGTTACACCGGATTCGCCGACCCAGCGCGTGGCCGGACGTGCCGTCGAGGGCTTCGAGACGGTCGATCATCTCGTGCCGATGCTCAGCCTCGACAACGCCTACAACGAAGACGAGCTGAGAGCGTTCGACGAGCGTGTCCGCAAGGGCGCGGGCCTGGGTGATGCAGCGGTGGCATATGTCGCCGAGCTGAAGATCGATGGCCTCAGCATCGCCCTGACCTACATCGACGGCCGGCTGACTCGCGGCGCGACGCGCGGCGACGGCGCGCACGGTGAAAACGTCACCGCCAACGTTCGCACCATCCGTCCGATTCCGCTGGCGCTGCGCACGCCGGCCGACGCGTCCGGCGGTCCGCCCGCCGGCCGCATCGAGATCCGCGGCGAAGTGTTCCTGCCTCGCGCTTCCTTCGCGCGCCTCAACCGGGAGATGGAGGACGCGGGCGAGCCGCTGTTTGCCAACGCGCGCAACACCGCCGCCGGTACGATGCGCAATCTCGACCCCGCGCTGGTCTCGAAGCGGAAGATGGGCGCGTTCGTGTATCAATTGGTGAGCGAGCCGAGCGAGGGCGGAGACGTAGGGGCCGAGCT
>DASXGC010000326.1:0-2838 GCA_036489235.1 Vicinamibacterales bacterium | reverse complement strand
GCGTAGTCCACATACTCGCCGGGGGCGCCGAGTTGGGACGCCCGCGACGACACGTTGACGATCGCACCACCGCCACCGCCGTGACTCGCCGACATCCGCCGCACCGCTTCCCGCGCGCATAGAAACGACCCGCGGACGTTGGTCGCGAACACGCGATCGATGCGCGCAGCGTCGAGATGCTCGACGCGCGTTTGCCGTTCGAGGACACCAGCATTGTTCACCAGCGCGGTAAGGCGCCCGAAACGCGCGTCCACGGTCTCGAACATGCGCACGACCTCGGCCTCGAGGGCGACATCGGCCTGCAGTGCGAAGGCCGCGCCTCCTGCCGCCTCGATACCGGCGACGACTCGGTCGGCGGCGTCGCGGTTCGCACGATAGTTCACACAGACCGCGAAACCGCGCTTTGCCGCCAGTTGCGCGGTGGCCGCGCCGATTCCCCTGCTGCCGCCGGTGACGATCAGAATCCTGTCCACGTTCGGAATCCTAATTCCGAACAGGAACAATCCCAAAGGTGGCTATTTTTCCTGCGCCGTGGTCGCCGCCGCCGGCGACTTGCCGTTGATGTATTTCTCGTACCACGCCAGGTAGCGCTCGTAGCGATCGCGCACGTAGCTCGGGCGCGTGATGCCGTGGAACTCGTTCGGGTAGATGATCAGCTGCGTGTCGACGCCGAGGCTGCGCAGCGCCTGGTACATCTGCTGCCCACCCTGCACCGGAACGTTGAAGTCCTTCTCGCCCCCCAGAAACAGCGTCGGCGTCTTGATGCGATCGGCGTGCAGGAAGGGATACGAGAGTTTCTGGTAGGTCTCCCACGCCTTCGGATCCCACGGCGGACCGATTTCGTAGTCGTACTGAATGATGTACTGGTCGGTGCCGTAGAACGACACGGTGAAGGCGGTGCCGGCGCCGCTGGTCGCCGCCTTGAAGCGTGTGTCGCTCGCGATCATGTAGTCGGTGAGGATGCCGCCGTAGCTCCAGCCGCCGACACCGAGCTTGTTCGGATCGGCGACGCCGATCTTGACGACCTGATCGACCATCGCCTGCAGGTCGTCAACCTCGTAATGCCCCCAGTCGGACCAAATGGATTTCGAGAACTTCCCGCCGCGGCCGGCGCTGCCGCGATAGTTGACCGCGAGGACAGCGTAGCCGTTGGCGGCGAACCACTGCCGCTCGAAGGCGAACTGATGCTGGTCCTGTCCGTTCGGGCCGCCGTGAATCCGCAGCAGCATCGGGATCTTCGTCCCCGCCACATATCCGGGCGGCGTCGTTAGGAGCCCGTGGACCTCGGTGCCGTCCTTGCTTTTCGTCGTGACCGTCGCGGTCACGCCGAACTGCAGTTCGGCAAACAGCGGGTCGTTCTGGTGCGAGAGCTGCGTCAGGGCCTGGGTCGCCGGGTCGACGCGGTAAACCTCGGTCGCCTTGGCGTCGCCGCCCGACAAGGTCGCCATGCAACCGCCGGCCGTGGCCACGTTCGAGACCACTCCTGGCGTCGTCATCAGCCGCTCGATCTTGTTGGTCGCCAGCGTGATCCGGGCCGGATACACCGACTGATCGTCGGTGACCAGCACGGTGATCGCGTTGCCGTCGGCGCTGAAGTGCGGGGAACCAACGCCACGATCGAGATCCTCGGTGGCCTTCACGCGCAGCGGCGTGCCGGATCCTTCCGCCGCGACCAGCGCCAGGTGCTCCATGCCGTAGGCGCCGTACTTCTTGTCGTCGCCTTCGAGCAGGGCGATCCACTTGCCGTTGGCGCTCCACTCGGGCCGGCCCCGGCCACCATTGCTGGTCGGCGGTGTCAGCGCCTTTTCCGCCGAGCCGGGCGTGGCGTCGGCCACGAATAGCTGACTCGACGGCTCGCGATCAGGATCCGCGTGCCGGTTGCTCATGAAGGCGATGCGCGTGCCGTCTGGCGACCACGACGGTGACGCTTCGTCCGCTTTCGCGCCCGTCAGCCGATCGAATTTCTTCGACGCGATATCGAGCAGATAGATGTAGGTGTGGCGGCCGGACAGCAGGTAGCCCTGCACGTCCTGCTTGAACTTGTAGCGGTCGATCACGATCGGCTTCGGCGCTTTCCCGCGGCCGCCGCCCTCGGCCGTACCTGCTGCGCCGGCCGCCGGCGTGTCAGCGGCATCCGGATCCGGGTCGCCGACAACCAGCGCGAGACGTTTCGAGTCAGGCGACCACTCGTAACCCTGCAGACGGCCTTTGACCTCCGTCAGCTGAAACGCTTCACCGCCGCTCCGATCGAGCAGCCATACCTGGTTGCCCTTCGCCTTACCGGGTCTCGACGAGGTGAACGAGAGGTATTTCCCATCCGGACTGAAGCGCGGTGCCGATTCGCTGTCAGCACTCGACGTGATCTGCCGCTCGTTGGCGCCGTCGAGTCCGACGGTCCAGATGTGCGACGCGCCGGCCTTGTCTTCCTTCACGTCGATCTGCGAAACGACGAAGGCCACCGACTTGCCATCGGGCGCACACTGCGGATCGCGCACGTCCTTGATTCGGCCGAGATCGTCGAGCGACAGCGGCCGCCGGGTCGTCTGCGCCGACAGCACGCCAACCGATGACAGGAAAACCAGCAATGCACTCGAAATGCGCTTCATAAAACCTCTCACTTGCCGGTGTAGGTGACGCGCCAGATTTTTCCCTTCACGTCCTCAGCGATGTACAGCGAACCATCCGGCCCAACGGCGAGACCACCTGGCCGTGACACCGCGTCGCCGGGATTCATGATCGGCTTCTTGCCCATGAATCCGTCGGCGAACACCTCGTATTTGCCCGGCTTACCGTCGGTGAACGGCACGAACGTGATGTTGTAACCGGCCATCGGCAGCG
>DASXGC010000296.1:0-16302 GCA_036489235.1 Vicinamibacterales bacterium | reverse complement strand
ATCACCAGCGGCGGATCGATCACCACCTACGGCGTCCAGGCGTACGGCATCTTCGGTCAGAGCATCGGCGGCGTCGGCGGCGACGGCGGCAACGGCACCAGCATCTTCTACGCGTCTGGTGGCAGCGGCGACAAGGCCGGCAGCGGCGGCACCGTCACCGTTACCAACAACGGCTTGATTACGACGTCGGGCGAACGCGCCTACGGCATTTTCGCGGAAAGCGTCGGCGGTGGTGGCGGTCAGGGCGGCTCCGGTGGCGCGCTGGTCGGTCTCGGCGGCAGCGGCGCGGGTGGCGGCAACGCCGGCGCAGTGGAAGTGATCAACAACGGCGAAATCTCCGCGACCGGCGTGGCCGCGCGCGGCATCTACGCACAAAGCGTTGGCGGCGGTGGCGGCGACGGCGGCAGCGGCAGCGGCTTTGTCGGCGTCGGCGGTTCCGGGAGCTCGACCAGCGACGGCGACACCGTCAAGGTCGCCAACAACGGAAAGATCACGTCCGCGTCGAGCGCGATCTTCGCGCAGAGCATCGGCGGCGGCGGTGGTGACGGCGGATCGAGCGTTGGGCTGATCTCGGTCGGCGGCGACGGCGGCGCCGGCGGCAATGCCGGCGTCGTGACGATCTCGAGCCACGGCAATCTCACCACCACCGAGGACAGCGCGACCGCGGTGTTTGCGCAGAGTGTCGGCGGCGGCGGTGGAAACGGCGGCAATGGCATCGCGGGTGGCCTGTTTTTCGCCGCGGCGATTGGCGGCAAAGGCGGCGTCGGCGGTGTCGGCTCGGATGTGAAGATCGGCGTCAACGTCGATACCGACGTGATCGACCCGGTCACCGGAATCATCCGCACCTCCGGCGCAGATTCAAACGGCATCCAGGCGCAAAGCATCGGCGGTGGTGGCGGCAACGGCGGCTTTGCGATTGCTGCGTCGGCTGGCATCGGCGCGAGCGCGTCGCTCGGCCTTGGTGGTCAGGGCGGCATGGGCAACCACGCCGCGGCGGCATCGGTCTACTTCGGCGATGCCAACAGCCGCATCAGCACCAACGGCGACAACTCGAACGGCATCCTGGTGCAGAGTATCGGCGGCGGCGGCGGCAACGGCGGGATGAGCATTGCGATCGCCGCCGGCACGCAGGCCGCTGCCGGCATCGCGTTCGGCGGTGACGGCGGTACCGGCGGCGACGCTGGTACGGTGACGGTCGGGAGCGCGGCCAATCCGCTGCTCGGGATGATTACCACCGCCGGCGAACACTCCTACGGCGTGCTCGCGCAAAGCGTCGGCGGCGGCGGCGGCAATGGTGGATTGGCGGTCGCTGGCGCGATGGCCTCCAAGGCGACGGCATCGTTCGCCTTCGGCGGCACCGGCGCGAACGCCGGTGCAAGCAGTACCGTCGATCTGTTCAGCAACGCGACGGTCGAAACGCTCGGCGACAACTCCCACGGATTGTTTGCCCAGAGCATCGGCGGCGGCGGTGGATCCGGCGGCGCGGCGGTCGCGGGTGGCATCAGCGGCAAGGAATCGTTCGACTTCGCGTTCGGCGGATCCGGCGGCGCCGGCGGCGCATCCGGTAACGTCACGCTGACGAGCGGCGGCGCCGGCATCATCACGGTCGGCGACAAATCCTACGGCGAGCTCGCGCAGAGCATCGGCGGCGGCGGCGGCGACGGCGGCTTCACGGTGGCGGCCAGTATCAGCGGCGACAAGGGCGTCAACCTCGGCATCGGTGGCAACGGTGGTGCAGCCAGCGACAGCGGCACCGTCGTCCTCACCAACGCGGCGCCGATTCTGACCCTCGGCGACGATTCGCACGCGATCTTCGCGCAGAGCACCGGCGGTGGCGGCGGGTCCGGCGGCTTCTCTGTCGCCGGCAGCATTTCCAAGTCGGGCAGCTTCGATGCGGCGATCGGCGGCCAGGGTGCCGGTGGCGGCAATTCGGCCGGAGTCACCGTCATCAACAATGCGACCAGCGTCGAGACCCTTGGCGATCGAGCCTACGGAATCCTGGCGCAAAGTATCGGTGGCGGCGGCGGCGACGGCGGCTTTGCGGTGGCCGGCGGCATCAGCCAGGCGCAGTCGGTGTCCCTCGGTATCGGCGGCAATGGCGCCGGCGGCGGCCATTCGGATTTCGTGACCGTCACCAACCACGCCGACATCACCACTGACGGACAACTCTCGAACGGTATCTTCGCGCAGAGCGTCGGCGGCGGCGGCGGCTCCGGCGGCTTCAGCATCGCCGGTGCGATCTCGACCAGCAAGGACGCGCTGAGCGTCTCGGTCGGCGGCAACGGTGGCGCCGGAAACTATGCCGGCGTCGTGACCGTGACCAACACCGGCGCCATCACCACCGGCGGCAACGGTACCGGGCAGGGTTCGTACGGCATCCTGGCGCAGAGCATCGGCGGCGGCGGCGGCGCCGGCGGATTCAGCGGCGCGTTCGACGCCACCATCAGCGGTCAGAAGAACGGCAAGTCGATGTCGCTGTCGGTCGGCGGACAGGGCGGCACCGGCGAGGACAGTGCCGCGGTCCACGTGACCAACAGCGGTGCGATTGCGACCAGCGCCAACGATTCAGTCGGCATCTTCGCCCAGAGCATCGGCGGCGGCGGCGGCGATGGCGGCTTCAGCCTGAGCGCGGCGCTCTCGAATTCGCAGCAGGGTTACGACGTCGGTGTGTCGATCGGCGGCGGCGGCGGCGTGGCCGGCGACGGCAAGACCGTCGACGTCACCAACAGCTCGCAGATTGTGACCCACGGCGATTTCTCGCTGGGCATTCAGGCGCAGAGCATCGGCGGCGGTGGTGGCAACGGCGGCTTCAGCGTCAACGCCGACGTCGCGACGGGGAAGGAAGCCAAGAGCGTCGGCGTCAGCGTCGGCGGCTCCGGCGGCGCTGCTGGTGACGCCGCGAAGGTGTTGGTCACCAACACCGCTTCGATCTCCACGACTGGTAACGATGCGAGCGGCATCCAGGCACAGAGCCTGGGCGGCGGTGGCGGCAATGGCGGGTTCAGCATCAGCGGGTCGCTGGCGGGGCCGGCCGGCAAAACACTGGCGATTACGGTGGGCGGGCAGGGCGGCGGCGGCGGCATCGGCGGCGAAGTCGATGTGGTCGGCACCGGCAACTACACGATCTCGACCCTGGGCGATCGCTCGATAGGCATCCAGGCGCAAAGCGTCGGTGGTGGCGGCGGTAACGGTGGTTTCAGCGGAGCGATCGCGCTTGGCGAAGGCGGCAACGCTCCGGGCAAGACCTCGACCTCGATCGGCATCAGCGTCGGCGGTTCGGGCGGCAACGGCGAGGTCGCCGGTATCGTCAACGTCGGATCACTCGCGACGGCGCTGAAAGCCAACGTCACGACTGCGGGCGCCGAGGCGGTGGGCATCCAGGCGATCAGCCTCGGTGGCGGCGGCGGCAACGGCGGCTTCAGTCTGTCCGGCGCGCTCAACGCCGTTCCGAGCGACAAGGCGCCCAATGTTGACATGACGTTCGCGGTGGGCGGCGGTGGCGGCCACGGAGACAACGGCGCGGCCGTTCTGGTCAACAGCGAAGGCAACATCTTCACCTCCGGCGACGGCGCCCACGGCATCCAGGCGGAGAGTATCGGTGGCGGCGGCGGCAACGGCGGCAGTGCGCGATCGCTGGCGCTGCAGCTCGGACCGAAGCCGACGAGCACCGACGATAAGAAGGCCGCCAACAACAACAAGAAGCTGGCCGTTTCGATCGGCGGCAATGCCGGTGGCGCCAGCGACGGCAGCACCGTCACGGTCCTCCACACCGGTGACATCACCACGCTCGGCGGCGGCTCCACCGGCATCTTCGCGCAGAGCATCGGCGGCGGCGGCGGGACCGGCGGTGACGGCAACGAGGGCATTCCCGACTTGTTCGGCCTCCCGGTCGCCGACATCCTGCTGAAGAAGTTCGATCGCACATCGGACTCACCGGCGAAGGACGTCAAGATCGTGGTCGGCGGCACCGGAGGAAGCAGCGGCAACGCCAACGCGGTGGTCGTCACCAACAACGGGCGCATCACGACCTATGGCGACAACTCCTTCGGTGTGTTTGCCCAGAGCATCGGCGGCGGCGGCGGCGCCGGCGGCGCCGGCGACCTCGGCACCAAAGGCACAGTCGGAGTCGGCGGCGGGACCGGGTCGACCGGCAACGGCGGCACCGTCAACGTCAATCTCTCGGGCGCGATCACTACCTACGGTGATGGCGCACACGCGGTGTTCGCGCAGAGCATCGGCGGCGGCGGCGGCGCCGCCGGCGACGTCGAACGCGGCCTCAAGAACTATCTGAACGTCGGTGTCGGCCTGGCCTTCGGACAGGGCGGCGGTAACGGCGGAGACGGCGCTGCCGTCACGGTCACGAGCTCAGCGAACCTCTTCACGCTCGGAACCGGCGCGAACGGCATCTTCGCGCAGAGCATCGGTGGCGGCGGCGGCGTCGCCGGCACCACCGGCGACGACCTCCCGATCCTCAACGTTCAGAACTTCGCCGGCAGCGTCGGCGGCACCGGTTCGGGAAACATCGTGCACGTGACCCAGAGCGCCACCATCACGACGCTCGGCGACGCCGCCGACGGTATTTTCGCCCAGAGCGCCGGCGGTCAGCAGACCGGCAAGGCGGTCACGGTCACGCTCAGCAGCGGCAACATCCTCGCGTATGGTGCAGAGTCGAATGGCATCTTCGCTCAGAGCGTCGGTCTGGGTGGACGCGACAACATCACGGTCAACATCGACAACGCGGCCAGCGTCGCGATGGGCGGCACCGGCACGGGGGCCGGCGTGCGCTTTGCCGACGGCGTGCAGAACGCGCTCAACAATCACGGCACCATCACGACGGTCAACGGTCTTGCCGGCACGTCGATTGTCGGCGGCACCGGCAACGAGACGGTGATGAACTACGGCACGGTCATCGGCTCGATCGATCTCGGAGGCGGCGTCAACGTCTTCAACAACCAGAGCGGCGGCACCCTTACCAGCGGAGACTCGGTGAAGGTCGGCGCCGCGGGCACGTTGATCAACGCCGGCACCATTTCGGTTGGCGGAGCCGGCAACGTGTCGACCACGACAGTGGTGGGCAACCTGACGCAGGTCAACACGCCGAAATGGGTCGTCGATCTGGGCGCTGGTGGAACCGCCGATCGCCTCGCGGTGTCGGGCAACGCGCAATTCGGCAGCAGCGTGACGTCGCTCGACTTCAACGCGTTGACGCTGCCGACGGCGTCCTCGTACACGATCGCGACCGCCGCCGGCGGTCTCCTGAACGCCGGTTTCCAGTTCGGCACGTATGTCGGAGACATGCCGCTGGGGAAGACCTTTGGCATTGTCACCACCGACACCGACGCGCAGCTCACGGTGAAAGACTCGACCGGTCTGTTCCGCTGGACGGGCGCCGCCGGCACGAGCTGGATCGATGCATTCACCAATGGCAAGTCGAACTGGACGACCGATCCCTCCGGCGAGCATAACGTCTACGGCACGCCCGGAGCCGCCACCGATGTGATGGTCGCCAAGGGCGCCGGCATCAGCCAGCTGGGCGCGAATTTCACAATCAACAGTCTCCGCTTCGACAATGCGGCCAATCCCGCCGCGCACCTCGACACGGTTATCGGGGGCGGCAATACCCTGACGCTGATGGCGCACGACGGCGTCGGCATCACGATTGATGCGGGCAGCGAGACCACGACGCTCGGTCTCAACCTCGTGCTCGGCGCCAACCAGACCTGGATCAACAACAGCACCGGGCTCTTCAATATCGCGGGCAGCTCAGTCACCGGCGACGGCCGGACGCTGACGATCGACGGCACCGGGGACACCCAAATCGGCGCTTCGATTCAGACCGGCGCCGGGTCGGTGATCAAGAACGGCAACGGCCTGCTGGTCCTGGCGGGGAACAACACCTACACCGGCGGCACCGTTCTCAACGCCGGCACAATTCTCGGCAACACCTTCAGCCTCCAGGGCAACATCGTCAACAACGCGACGATGGCGTTCGAGGAGAGCGGGAATGCGAATTATGCCGGCGCGATGACCGGCACCGGTACGTTAATCAAGCAAGGCGTCGGTTCGTTGACGCTGAGCGGCGCGAACACTTACAGCGGCGGCACCATCGTCAGCGCCGGAACCTTGCTCGGCACGACCAACACGCTGCAGGGCGACATCCTGAACCTCGGCACGCTGATCTTCGACCAGACCGGCGCCGGAATCTTCGCTGGTGGCCTGAGCGGAAACGGCACGCTGATTTTCCGGGGCGGCAACGTCAACATGACCGGCAACTCCAGCTTGTTCACCGGCGCGACGCTGGTCGGTGGCGGCCGCATGGCGGTCAACGGCTGGCTGGGCGGCAGCCATGTCACCCTGCTGCAAGGCGGCACCCTCGGCGGCAACGGGATCGTGCCGGCAGTCACGTTCCAGGCGGGTTCGGCGCTGGCGCCGGGCAATTCGATCGGCAACCTCTTTGTGAACGGCGACGCCACGTTCGAGGCGGGCTCGAGCTACCAGGTCGAGACGCAAGCCTATGGACCGTCGGACCTGGCGACGATTGCGGGCCGGCTGTTCCCGTCCGGTGCGATCGTGGACGCGCGGGCGACAGGCACCAAGCGTTATCAGCCGATCAATCGTTATCTGATTGCCACGACGGGCGGCGGCGTTGCCGGCACGTTCGCTGGTGCGACATCGGATGCCTCGTATCTTGTGCCGTCGCTCCAGTACGAGGGCAACAACGCGTACCTGACCCTTCGCCGTAACGATGTGGACTTCCGTTCGGTCGGCACGGCGGGCAATCAGACGTCGGTGGCATTGGTGTTCAACCGTCTCGTCGGCGTCGCGACCGGCCTGGTCGCCGACAGCGTCAACAACCTGTACGACTTGTCGAACGCGCAGGCGCTCAACGCGCTCAGCACGATGACCGGCGTGCAATACCAGTACACGGCCATGAACGGTCTGACCAGCGCCCGCGCGTTCATGGGCGCGAACATGCGCCATCTCGAAATGACCGACGCCACCGACGATGCCAACCTCAATCCGACCACGGGGCATACCCTCAATTACCTGACGTCGGGTGCCGCCGGGTCGACAATGCTCGGCGCGACCTCGCCCTCGGCGTCCGACAGAAACGATCACGGCTTCTGGGTGTCGGGTCTTGGTGGTGCGGCGGTTTACAAAGGGCTTGGCGTCGAACACGGCGCCAACGCGCCGATGGTCGGTCTTGTGGTCGGCGTGGACACCACCGTCCGCGACACCGTGACGCTCGGGGTCAGCGGCGGACAGGCCAACCCCGAGATCGACATGAACGGTACCAACGACGAGACCAAGACGCGGATGCTGCAGTTCGGCGGCTACGGACGGGTGAAGAAGAATCATTCGTACCTGGATGGCGCCGTCAACTTCGGCACGCAGCGCAATCAGGTGTCGCGTTCGCTCACCGACGGCGTGCAGTCGTGGACCGCGAGCTCGACCTATCCCGGTCAGACGCTGACGTCGCAGCTCGATTACGGCTATGCCTTCGACTTCGGCAAGGGCCTGGTGCTCTCGCCGCAGGTGGGTGCGCAATACGGCCGGCTCGAGCTCGACGCCACCACCGAGCAGGGCGCCGGATTCCTGAGTCTGCAGGTTCCGTCGCGGGTGGTCGATTCGACTCGCTCGATGGTCGGTATCCGGCTCGCCAAAGCCTTCAGCAGCACCGGCGCCGCCTTCACCATCGAGGGACGGACCTGGTGGTCGCACGAGTTCAGTGAGGTCGGCGACATCCACATGCAGTTCGCCGGCGACTTCGGCGGCGGCTTCAACCTCGCCGCGCCGCGCCAGCAGCACGACAGCGGTCTGGCAGGCTTGACGGTCGCCGGCACGGTCGCCAGGAACCTGCGTCTCTTCGTCACCTTCGACAGCGAAATGAGCGGTCCGCTGACGACCTGGGGCGGCAACCTCGGAATCGTCAAGAGCTGGTGAAAGCTTTCGGAGCCTGCGACCTACAAGATCGGAGGCTCGTTTACCGTGAGCAACGTCATCGATCGCACCTCGTCTCTTCTGACATCCGAACTGCTTGAACGCTGCGGCGCGCGCGCCGCCGGTTACGACCGCGAAAACCGGTTCTTTCAGGAAGACTTCGACGAACTGAAAGCCGCGGGTTACCTGCTGTCGTGCGTGCCGCGGGCATTCGGCGGAGCCGGACTGAATCTGGCGGAGCTGTGCCGCGAACAGGCACGACTGGCGTACTGGGCACCGGCGACCGCCGTCGCCGTCAACATGCACCTCTACTGGACCGGCATCGCCGCCGATTTGAACCGGGCCGGCGATCACACACTGGACTGGCTGTTGAAGGAGGCTGCTGCCGGCGAAATCTTCGCCGCCGGCCACGGCGAGCGCGGCAACGATCTGCCCGTACTCGCGTCCTCATCCATCGCGGAACGGGTCGACGGCGGCTATCGCTTCACCGGACACAAGATCTTCGGATCGCTGACGCCGGTGTGGACGCGTCTCGGCATTCATGCGATGGACCTCAGCGATCCGGTCAACCCGAAAGTCGTCCACGCATTCATGCCGCGCGACACCGACGGTGTCCAGATCGTCGAGACCTGGGACACGCTCGGCATGCGGGCCACACGCAGCGACGACACGGTGCTGCGCGGCGCCTTCGTGCCCGATCGCTACGTCGTTCGTGTCGTGCCCGCCGGCTTTGCCGGTGCTGACCTCTTCGTCCTGGGCATCTTCGCGTGGGCCGAGCCGACCTTTGCCCACATCTACACGGCGATCGCGCAGCGCGCGCGGGATCTCGCAGTAGCGAGTGTGCGCGAGAAGACGTCGGTCGCCATGGGCGGCCGCTCGATGGCGTGGAATCCGATGGTGCAGCACACGGTTGCCGAGATGGACATGGAGCTCGACGCGGTCAACGCGCAGATCGGCAACATCGCCGACGCCTGGTCGAAGGGCACTGACTACGGCGGCGGCTGGCCGGCCAAGCTGGTGTCCGCGAAGTATCGCGCGGTGGAAGGCGCCAAACGCGTTGTCGACCTCGCGATGGACGTGTCGGGCGGCACCGGCATGTTCAAGAAGAGCGTGCTCGAGCGCCTGTATCGCGACGTGCGGTGCGGCGGCTTTCATCCGGCGAACGGCGCCATCGCGCACGAGATTGTCGCGAAGACCGCACTCGGTCTCCTCGGAGAATCGGCGCGCTGGTAGCGGCAGTCCCCGATCGGCCGGTCATTGTGTCCGGCCGCTGCGATCGGGCGTCGGCTGAAGAGTGGATCATGCAGGTCAGCACCGTAGAAGAGAGTCAACTCAAATTGCCGGACGGGCGACTGGTGCGCTTACGAGAGCTGCAGCCGGGCGAGTACGGACCGGTCCGTGAGCTGTGCGCGCGCCTCAGCCTGCGCACGCGCTATCAGCGCTTTCTGTCGCCGATGCCGGTCGTGCCGGACGCGCTGTTGCGCGTGCTCGCCGACTCCAACAGCCCGCGGCGTCTGGCGTTGGTCGCCGAGCTCGGCAGCGCCGGGGACAGCGACGTCATCGCGCTCGGCAACCTGTGCGTCGCCGACGATGACCAGGCCGAACTGGGATTGGTCGTGGCTGACGCCTGGCAGCGTCAAGGCATCGGCCTCGCGCTGGCCGCAACACTTATAAGGACGGCGGAGGGCCGGGGCTACCGGCGATTCGTCGCCCATGGCTTGATGGGCAATCCTGCCTTGCGACCGTTGCTGCGGCACCTCGCGGACGTGGTTTCGACCAAGACCATCCACGGCGTGTCCGAGATCACGTTCGTCAGCCGTTACGGGGCCGCGGAGTCGTCGATCGCCCACCTGTTGAAGACGGTCGGCAGGGATCCGCAAGAGCAGGCCTACGAGCGTATTCTCGCCGCGCAGGGAGCCTCCAGCCGAGCTGGCAGGTAACCTTTATTTCCCGGCCATGGTCGATCGGTTAGAGTTCGTCCTGTCGCAGAGCCGCGACGGTATTTGAGAAAGAGGTCGGCCATGACGGGCGAGATCACGACTGACGTGCGCAAGGCGGCGACCTGGTCGGTCGTCGTCAGTATCTTGATGATTGGAGCCGGTGTCCTGGCGATCGGTCTCCCGCTGGTGGCGGGGGTCGCGGTCGCCACGGTCCTTGGTTGGATGCTGGTGGTCGGCGGTATTCTGCACGTGGCGCTCGCCTGGCGCAGCCACACCGCGCGCAGTGTGGTCTGGGAAATTCTGCTCGGGCTCGCTTACGGCGCCATCGGCTTTTACATCCTGGCCCGGCCGCTGGCCAGCCTCGCGTCGCTGACCTTGATCGTGGCCGCGTATCTTCTGGTCGAGGCGGTGATCGAGTTCACCATGTGGCTCCAGGTACGAGGGGCGCCGGGGACCGTCTGGCTGCTGTTCGACGGACTCGTCACGCTCGTGCTCGCGTGCATGATCTGGAGCACCTGGCCGTCGAGCGCCACCTGGGTGATCGGTACGCTGGTCGGCATCAGCATCTTCTTCAGCGGCATCTCGCGACTGGTTCTCTCGCTCGCGGTTCGACGCGTCGCCGCCTGATTGCGCCGGCCGCCGCTCGTGTCGGCCCTGCCACTCCTGCTCTGCACTGATTGTTACACCGCCGAACTACCCTGTCGGACACGGCCGACAGGGTAGAATCGATCGTCGACCTGCCGATCATCACATCGCCCATTCATCTTTCGTTACCAGGAGACACGGCCATGGCGCCATCGTCGAGCGGAGAAGGTTCGTTCAAGAGCGGGGATCTCAACATTTGCTTCCGGTCGTGGCGTCCGGAGGGCGTGGCTCGCGGCCTCGTCATGATCGTTCCGGGCTTCAATTCCCACAGCGGATATTACGGATGGGTGGCAGAGCAGCTCGTCGCGGGCGGGTTCGCCGTGTACGCGATCGATTTGCGTGGGCGAGGGAAATCGGATGGCGAGCGGTTCTACGTTCAGAAGTTCTCGGACTACGTCGGAGACGTCACCACCTTCGTGGCGCTGGCGAAATCGCGGGAGCCGAACTTGCCCACGTTCATGCTCGGCCATAGTGCCGGTGGTGTCGTGGCCTGTACCTACGCCCTCGATCACCAGGCCGAACTGAGCGGGCTGATCTGCGAGAGCTTCGCCTTTCAAGTGCCGGCGCCGGACTTCGCACTGGCTGCACTCAAGGGACTCAGTCATCTCTTCCCCCACGCACACGTATTGCCATTGAAGAACGCCGACTTCTCTCGCGACCCGAAGGTCGTGGCGGCGATGAATGCCGATCCACTGATCGCACACGAGACGCAGCCGACGCAGACCGTGGCGGCAATGGTCATCGCCGACGAACGGCTGAAGAAGGAATTTCCGCTCATCACGCTGCCGGTGCTGATCCTCCACGGCACCGCCGACAAGGCGACGAAGCCGGGCGGGAGCCAGCTCTTTTTCGACACCGTCGGGTCGAAGGACAAGACGTTGAAGTTTTACGAGGGCTACTTCCACGATCCACTCAACGATGTCGGTAAGGAAGTCGTGATGGCTGACGTCAGCGCTTGGATCACCACCCACCTTCCCGCCTAGTCAGACACGTTATAGATGTGAGAGCGCCGCGACGTGATTCGCGGCGTTTCTCATAACGACGTTGATTGGCGCCGTCATCAATGGATAGCAACGAAGCAACAGTTTCAAAAAGATACTCAACACTTTCACGAGCGATGGATATGGTCCAGTTCATTGCTCGCGCAGCATGTAACTCTGTCTACACGATCAACCGCGATTGATACATTTGACAGATGGGCTCTTCCATATCGAATCACGCACGTAACTCACTGTTACGTTAGGCGAATAGCAACTCTTTCCTTTCAATCGGGTGTCGGCGCGTCGCTTGCCATCAGTCGGGCGAGTCCAAACTGCGCCCATGACAAACACAAACTCCGCATCATCTGCGTCGCGGCTACGTCTGTCGCCAGCGGCAATTGCTTTCTTACTGCTGGGTGTTTTCTCACTCAGCGTCCCGACACTCGAAGCTGCGACCGCAACAGCGACGTGGAATGCCAACCCGGAATCCAACATCGCAGGTTACAAGCTTTCGTATGGTGTGACGAGCGGAACATACTCCACAATTCTCGACGTCGGTAACGTGACCACCGCGTCGATAACAACGTTGCAGGCCAGCACCACTTATTACTTTGTGGTACAGGCCTACAACACCGCCGGACTGCTGAGTCCAGCATCGACGGAAGTCTCATTCACAACAGCCGCGGTTACTTCGCCGACCCCGACCACTACATCGTTGTCGCCGATCACCGGCGCTGTCGGGACGACGGTGACAATCACCGGCACCAACTTCGGCGCGACTCAAGGCACCAGCACGGTTACGTTCAACAAGACGACTGCTACGCCCACGAGTTGGTCGGCTACCAGCATCGTCGCGAAAGTTCCGGCCGGTGCGACCAGTGGATCCGTGGTCGTGACGGTCGGCGGCACCGCCAGCAACGGTGCGACGTTCACGGTGACAACGACGGCGCCGACGATCACATCTTTGTCCCCGACCAGCGGCGCGATCGGCACGACAGTGACGATCGCCGGTGCGAACTTCGGGACGACGCAGGGCACCAGCACGGTGAAATTCAACGGCACCACAGCGACTCCGACAAGCTGGTCATCGACCAGCATCGTCGCCAAAGTCCCGACCGGAACGACGACGGGGGCGGTGACGGTGACAGCCGGTGGCGTGTCGAGCAACGGCGTGACGTTCACGGTCTCGACGTCGGCGCCCACGATCACTTCTTTGTCGCCGACGAGCGGCGCGATCGGTACGACAGTGACGATCGCTGGTACGAACTTCGGGACGACGCAGGGCACGAGCACGGTTAAATTCAACGGCACGACTGCGACACCCACGAGCTGGTCTACGACCAGCATCGTTGCGAATGTCCCCTCAGGGGCGACCACCGGAGCCGTGATGGTCACCGCAAGCGGGGTGGCGAGTAATGGCGTAACGTTCACCGTCGCGGCTGCTGCCGCGCCGAAGATCACGTCGCTGTCACCGACGCGTGCACGGATTGGGACGTCGGTCACGATCAGCGGCAGCGGCTTCGGAAGCAGCAACGGAACGAGCACGGTCACCTTCAACGGCAGAGCCGCGACGGCATCGAGCTGGTCGAGCACACGGATCGTCACCACCGTGCCGAGCAGCGCCAGGTCGGGCAACGTGGTCGTGACGGTGGCCGGCGTGGCTAGCAACGGCATCTACTTCTCGGTTCGCGGCGGCACACACTACAGCGTGACCACCACGGCTGCGAGCACTGACGTGGCGACAGACGACGCAGTGGCGGTCACCGACGAGACGCGCGCAACCGACTACGACGGCGACGGCAAGGCGGACGTGGCCGTCTATCGGCCGTCAACCGGGACGTGGGCGATTCTGCAATCGAGCACCAGCTACGCGTCGAGCGTCAAAATGACCTTGGGCGCGAGCACGGACGTGCCGGTGCCCGGCGACTACGATGGCGATGGCAAGACCGATATCGCTGTCTATCGGCCCGCGACTGGCGGCTGGTCGATCCTGACCTCGTCGAGCAACTTCAAGTCGGCAATCACGCATGTGCTCGGCGGACCGTCGGCCACCGCCGTGCCCGGCGACTACGATGGCGATGGCAAGACCGACATCGCGGTGTTCGCCGCGTCGACCGGCACCTGGACGATTCTCACATCGAGTTCCAACTTCAGCCAGACCATGACGGTCACCGTCGGTGGCGCCGGCGATGTTCCTGTGACAGGCGACTTCGACGGCGATGGCAAGACCGACATCGGGCTCTATACGCCGTCCACGGGTCAGTGGAACATCCTGACATCCAGCTCGGACTACACGGCGTCGTTGACGTCTACCTGGGGCGCCAGCACGGACATACCGGTGCCGGGTGATTACGATGGCGACGGCAAGACCGATATCGCAGTCTATCGTCCGTCCACGGGAATCTGGTTGATCGAGACATCGTCCAGCAACTTTGCGTCGAAGCTCCGCTACTCATTGGGCAGCGGCGACGATGTGCCGGTGGTGGGCGATTTCGACGGGGACGGACAAACGGATGTGGCGGTCTTCAGCCCGTCCACCGGAACGTGGTCGGTGCTGTTGTCGAGCGCCGACTACGCCTCTGGATCCACGATGACGCTCGGGGCAGCGGGGGACATCCCGCTGCCACGTCGTCCCTAGTTCGTCCTCACCCGTCGCTCAGCTACTTCTTGTTGCGCTTGGCTCCGGTGTTCAATGCCAGCGTCTGACTGGCGTCGATGTCGTGACTCTCCATCTCGGCCGCCAGCCCCTTGTCGGAAAGATCGAGCAGGCTCGAGTGCTTCCAGTCGTGGTGGGACATCTTGCTCAGCGGTTCGATGACCGCTGGCTGGTTTGTCTCGATCGCGAGTTCGCGCCTCGAATCGAAGCTGCCGGGCGCCAGGTTGATCGAGCCGATGATCGCGCGGGTCCCGTCGCCGAGCAGCATCTTGCCGTGCAGCTTCAGATGTTGAAGCTTGTGCACCTTGACACCGACGTCGGCGAGTATCCGCAGTCCGCCCACCGCTTCAATTAATTTCTCTTTCTTGATCTTGTGCGGCGGACGCGCCAGCAGGTGAATCTTCACCCCACGCATAGCGGCGCGAACCAGGCGCTCGATGATGACCGGGTCCTGATAGCGCTCGTTCTGCAGCAACAGCGACTCTTTAGTGTCGTCGATGAACTGGGCGATGCGTTCCCGCCCGTTGGCGTTGCACCAAATCAGCAGGGTCTTGTCGTTGACCACGAACGGTTTGCGCGCCCAGTCGGCATCGAAGCAGGCGGTCACCTCCGCGACCTCGGCCGGTTCTCTCGTGATTACGGCGAAGTCGCGCGTTTCTGTCAGGTTCCTGGTTTCCCAGTTCAGCGATTGCACGAACGCTGCGTCTTCGTCCACGACCATCGACTTCTCGTGCGTGACGTCGAACGCCGGGCTGGTGTCGAGCACGGTGATCCCGGCGTCGCTCAGCTTCTTGTGAGTCGGCGCGTTGACGCTTTCGCCGCTGCGCCGGGCCGGGTTCAGCATGACCCGCACGTCCACGCCGCGCTTTTGCGCGCGGACGACGGCTTTCACCAGGTCAGGATCGGAGAACAGGAACATCTTGACGCGAACGATCGTCTTCGCGGCGTCAATGGCGTCGATGATCGGCTTGGCCGTGTGGTCCGGCAGCACCAGGAGCGTGTGAGACGTTGATGTTTTCATATGGCGCGTCTAAGAGCACGACGATTCTGTCCGAGTTCGCGGCCCGCGCTCAAGTGGTGCGCGAGTCTGATGATGGTCCGGCTGAATGTTCACCGGTCCGCCACTGCGGCCGGACCCGAGCGAGGCCGGCTGGAAAGACACGGTTCGAGCCGATCCGGGAATGATCACGCGCATCATCGTTCGATTCGAAGGGTACTCCGGACGCTACATGTGGCACTGCCACATTCTCGAGCACGGCGACAACGAAATGATGCGACCGTTCGACGTCGTGCCGGCGTGAAACGGACGACTCAGTTTCAGTTCGCGGTTTTCCGAACCGCGTCGTACGAGAGTTCGTTGGCCAGCTGCTTCATGGCATCCGGCAGGCCGCTGCCGTTGCTCATCACGTTGTAGTGGCCGCCAGTCGCCTTGACGAGGGTCGAGGCCACGAGCTCGGGCAGTCCGGTTCCGGACGCTTTCAGCACGATGGCGCTCGCGGACACACCGCGCTTCACCACCTCCGTCAGCCATTTATTGAACGCCTGCTCGTCGGTGCCGGTACTGCTCTCGGAGCCGTCGCCGGTGATCACCACGAAGACGCACCATTGGCCGGTGGCTTTCCGCAGGAAACGGCCGTCTATCTCCAGTAAACCGTCGATGAGGGGCGTCGGCCCGTTGTCGTTCGAGAGTCCCCTGGCGCTGTCTTTCAGTTTCTTCCGGTCGGTGGTCGGCGGCACGCGCACTTGCGTTCGCCGGCCGGTCGAGACCAGCAGCACTTCGTGTTCGGGCGGCAGGGCATCGAGAAAGGCTGCGACACCTTCGCGAATCAACGTAATCGAGGAGCTGGTGGCCGCGCTGGTGTCGACCATCAGCGCGATTCGCATCGGCATCGACGCTGACAGCGCCGGACCGAGCGTCGACAGTGCCACCATCAACCCCAGTCGAACCATTCGCTTCATTCGCCGCCCTCCGGCAAACGCGATCAATGCCGCTGTTGTCGTCGAACCCGCCGGTCGTGATCTTACGGAGTAAAGTCCCGCAGCTTCGCCACCGTTGACGCGTCCAGCTTCTGCAGCAGCGCGACCAGCAGATCGACCATCTGATCGAAGTCGCGCCGGTTCATGATGCCGTTGTGCGAGT
>DASXGC010000110.1:0-2649 GCA_036489235.1 Vicinamibacterales bacterium | reverse complement strand
TGGGTTACTGACTACGGCGTCCTGTTCGTGGTGACAGGTGGCATTGCCGCGGTCATCGGAGTCGCGCTGTGGCGGCGTGGGCGCGATCGTCGGGACGTCCAGGCCGCCGTGGTTGCGCTCGCGGCCGCAGTCATCAGCGCGTTGGCGTTCGGCGTGTCCGGGCATGTACGGATCAACGGCTACGGGTCCCGTTACGCATTGACGTCGATGTTGTTCGCCGGCACTTCCGTTTCGATTCTTCTGACGGCGTGGATCGACCGCCGATTCTGGCGGACCACTGCTACAGCGGCCGCGCTGGTGCTCGCGATCGTGACGGGACTCACCTACGGACCTCCCAGGCCCGCACAGGTCCGGAAAACGCTCGATCGGCGCCTGGGGTTACTGACTCCGGAGGTCATGAACACCGGTGCCGCCGTGGTCGCGGGCGACTACTGGACGGTGTGGCCCGCCGTTTTCCACGCCAACCTCACGCTTGCGGATCGGCGTGATCGCCGGGCGATCTACGGCTTCGCATTTCGATCCGAGGCGACCAACGATCTCTGGCCGCGACCACAAGGCGCGCCGGCGCTGGTCCTGGTCCGGCATTCCGAGGCTGGCGTTTTGGCCGCTGATCTCGCATCCATCGGCCGTCGGATCGTGGCTACGGAGAGCCGGGGCTCGTTCGACATCCTGACGGTGTCTGACGCGCTCGAAAGGGATCCTTAGTAGCTCAGTCGGAAACTTCCAAGAGTCGAATTCTGTAATTGGCAGAGGAGTGTGGATCTGAAGGATTCATTGAGGAATTCGAGCGACCACTCGGCTGATGTGCGAGAGAAAAGTCGCGGCGCTGGATCCTTTTTCCGCCTCCTTTCCGACTCGACCGCCGTGGCTGCGAATGGCGTCACATTTGCCTAAGTGTGATCAGCATGACGATAGGCGTGACGTGGCAATCGATGATGTCAGGTACTCTGCCGGGCTCGCGGACGCGTGGTTTTGCGATCGTCGCGCTGTTCGCGGTCATCCAGGCGGCTGACCTGGTGCTGACCCTGGCGGGCATCTCCCGCTTCGGCATTTTGATCGAATCGAATCCGCTGCTGGCGGCGTCGATGCAGGTCGCGGGCGCTGCCAGCGTCCTGTTTCTGGCCAAGGGGATTGCGGTCGCGCTGGCGACGATTCTCCACGTCGCACGAGCCTACCTCGTGCTGGCGTCGCTCACCGTCCTCTACGTGTTTTCTGCCCTGATTCCCTGGGCGCTTACACTTTCACTGTAAGTTTTCGATCGCCGGCACGCTGCTGAGCGTGGCCCACGCCTGCGGTGCGCAGTGGCGCGCGTACGCGCAACCGAGAAGAAATGGGTTACATTCAGCCTCGTCGAGGGCCGCGCGTGGGTCTCCAGGGAGGCTGACATGAAGTTCGCATCGGGTCTGGTCGCAAGCGTGATTCTGGCGCTGGGCACCACGGGTGCCGCCGCAGGCACGAGCGTGCTCTTCATCGGCAACAGTTTCATTTTCGGCTCGGGATCGGCGGTTCGCTTCTACCGCGCCAACACCGTCACCGATCTCAATAACGAAGGCATCGGCGGCGTGCCGGCGTTGTTCAAGTCGTTCACTCAGCAGGCCGGCCTCGACTACGACGTGTCGCTCGAGACCCGCGGCGGGATCGGTCTCGACTTCCATCTCGCGAACAAACGGGACGTGATCGGGCAGCGCGGCTACGACACGGTCGTCATGCACGGCTACAGCACGCTCGATGCCGACAAGCCGCGCGATCCGGCCAAGCTCGTGGCGACGAGCAAGGAGATGGCCGACTTTCTCCGCTCCAAGAATCCGAAAGTCCAGCTCTACCTGATGGCGACCTGGTCCCGCGCCGATCAGACGTATCCGGCGAAAGGCGCGTGGGCCGGCCAGCCGATCGACGCGATGGCCAAGGACATTCGCGTCGCCTACGACAAGGCCGCCGCGGCCGCTGCGGTCAAAGCCGTGATTCCCGTCGGCGAAGCATTCAACCGCGCCATCCAGACAGGTGTCGCCGACCCGAATCCGTACGACGGCATCGAAGCGGGAAAAATCGATCTCTGGACCTACGACAACTATCACGCCAGCACACACGGCTATTACCTCGAAGCGCTGGTGATCTTCGGCAGCGTCACCGGCCGCGATCCGCGATCGCTCGGCCAGAACGAGTGTTCGGCGTTCGAGCTCGGACTGTCCCGAACGGAGGCCAAGGCGCTTCAGCAGATCGCGTTCGATCAGCTTGGTGGGACGGTGAAGGCCGCGCCGGCCATGCCGGAGAAGGCTGCCAGTCCCGAACGGTGCGTCGCGGGGCGTTAGAGAGAGTCATGGTCCGGTTGAAGCGTCACGGTCCGGCTAAAGCCGGACACTACAGACCAAGCGACGGTCCGGCTGAAGCCGGACACTACAGGCACGGAAGCGGGAGATTGCGACGCGCTGAGGGGGAGTCATGCGGAACCAATCGCCGAAGGTCGGACGACGGGCTTTGATTACAGGCGCTGCGCTGACGGCGGCGGCTGTTGCCGTGCGGGCGCAGGATCAACCGCCTTCGCCAGCGGCGGCGACAACGCTCGCCGACGTGCCGCTCAGTGCTTCGGCAACACTCACGGTTGAACGGCGCGGTGAGATCGTCCTGCTCGGATTCAACCGTCCCTTCATT
>DASXGC010000225.1:0-3223 GCA_036489235.1 Vicinamibacterales bacterium | reverse complement strand
CGGACCTCCGAGACGCGTCCCATCAGGAACACCGAGACGTCCACGTTGCGCTGGATCAGCGTGCGGGCAACGACGAAGCCGTCGCCGCCGTTGTTGCCGCGGCCGCACAGCACCGCGACCTGACGGTCGGACAGGTCGCTGTAAATCGCCTCCATCGCTGCGACCGCCTGGCGGCCGGCGTTTTCCATCAGCACCAGCGAGGGAATGCCGATGTCATCGATCGCGCGGCGGTCGGCTTCGCGCATCTGTGCGGCATTGAAGACGCGCATCAATGGATCTTACCTTATGGAATCAGCTTTGCGTCCCCGGGTGTCGCCGGTGTTGGATCGATGTTCTGGTCTGATGTACGCTCTGCAGCTATGGCAGCGACTATCAACGTCAACGGGCGAATCTCCGACCAGGAGCACGCCGTCGTCCCGGTCTTCGATCACGGATTCCTTTACGGCGAGGGTGTCTACGAGACGCTGCGCACCTACAACGGCCAGCCGTTCCTGTTCGAGCGGCACATGCGCCGGCTGCGCACGTCAGCGGACATGCTGGCGCTGCCGATTCCGCTCTCGAATGACGAGATCGCGACCCGCTTTCGCGACACGATGACGGCGGCGAAGCTCGGCGACGGCGTCCACAACGAGGCGTACATCCGCATCCTCGTGACGCGAGGCGTTGGCGAGCTGACCTACGATCCCGCGGCGTGCCCGACCTCGTCGGTCGTCGTCATCGTGAAGCCGAACGCCGATCCACCGGCGTCGGCGTTCGAGCAGGGCGTGCGCGTGTCGCTCGTGCCGGTGGTGCGCAACCATCCGGCGACGGTGAACCCGCTGATCAAATCCAACAGCCTGATCAACAACGCCCTCGGCATGCAGGAGGCGCTCAGGCGGGGCGGCTTCGAAGGCATCATGCGCAACTACAAGGGCGAGCTCGCCGAGTGCACGCAATCCAACCTGTTCCTCGTCAAGAACGGTGTGGCGCTGACGCCGCCGGTCGATGCGGGGCTGTTGCCGGGCATCACCCGTGAGTTCATGTTCGAGATTGGCGCTGAGGCCGGCATTGCGGTGCGCGAGGCGGTGCTGCGAGACGACGACCTGTTCGCCGCGGACGAAGCGTTTCTGACCAGCACGACGCGGGAGCTGGTGCCGATCGTTCAGGTGGACGAACACACGATCGGCGCAGGCGTTCCTGGGCCAATTGGGAAGGCCCTACTGGCCGGCTTTCGTCGCGCCGCACGCAAGCTGACCGAACGTCACTCGACCGTGTCCTGAGCTCTCAACTCCGACAGTCCTACGCGTATTCGGCGACCGGTGGGCAGGCGCACATCAGATTGCGGTCGCCGTACGGGTTGTCGATTCGTCCGACGCTCGGCCAGTGCTTGCTGGCGCGAACGAACGGCAGCGGGAACGCCGCCTGTTCGCGCGAGTAGGCATGACTCCAGTCGTCTGAGGTCACCATGCCGGCGGTATGCGGTGCGTTCTTCAGGACGTTGTCCTTTGGATCCGCCTTGCCGTCGATCACCGACTGAATCTCACTCCGAATCGCAATCATGGCCTCGCAGAAGCGATCGAGTTCGTCCTTCGCCTCGCTCTCGGTCGGTTCCACCATGATCGTGCCCGCCACCGGAAACGAGACCGTCGGCGCGTGGAAGCCGTAATCCATCAGCCGCTTCGCCACGTCGGTCTCGTCGATGCCGCTCACCTGCTTCAGCGGACGCAGGTCGAAGATCATCTCGTGCGCCACGCGGCCGTTCTCGCGCGTGTAGAGCACCGGGAAGTACGGCTCGAGGCGCGACTTGAGATAGTTCGCGTTGAGAATCGCGTAGCGGCTGGCGTCGGTCATACCGTCGCCGCCGAGCATTTTCATATAGGCGTACGAGATCAGCAGGATGCTCGAACTGCCCCAGGGCGCTGCGGAAATCGCCGGAATCGCGCGGTCGCCGCCGGTTTTGATGATCGGGTGACCCGGCAGGTACGGCGCCAGATGTTTCGCCACGCCGATCGGACCCATGCCAGGCCCGCCGCCACCGTGCGGAATGCTGAACGTCTTGTGCAGGTTGATGTGACAGACGTCCGCGCCAATCGTGGCGGGACTGGTGAGCCCCACCACCGCGTTCATGTTGGCGCCGTCCATGTACACCTGACCACCGTGTTCGTGAATGATGGCGCAGATGTCCTGGATGCTCTCTTCGAACACGCCGTGGGTGGACGGGTAGGTCACCATCAGCGCCGCAAGGCGGTCCCTGTGCTCGGCCGCCTTGGCCTTCAGATCAGCGACGTCGATGTTGCCTTCGCTGGTGCTCGCGACGATGACGACGTGCATGCCGGCCATCACCGCGCTCGCGGGATTCGTGCCGTGCGCCGACGAAGGAATCAGCACGATGTTGCGTGACGACTGACCACGATCCTTGAGGTAGGCGCGAATCACCAGCAGCCCCGCATACTCGCCCTGGGCGCCCGAGTTCGGCTGCAGCGATGCCGCCGCGAATCCGGTGATCTCGCACAGCGTCTTCTCGATCTCGAGGAAAATCTGCTGGTAGCCCTGCGCCTGATCGACCGGCGCAAACGGATGCAGCTTCCCGAACTCGGGCCACGTGATCGGCAGCATCTCCGACGCCGCGTTCAACTTCATCGTGCACGACCCCAGCGGAATCATCGACGTGTCGAGGCCGATGTCCTTCCGTTCGAGTGCGCGGATGTACCGCATCATCTGCGTTTCCGAATGATGCGTATTGAAAACCGGGTGCAGGAGGAACGGGCTGGTGCGCGCCAGACCGGACGGAAACGCCGGCGCCAGCGTATCGGTGGAACGGTCGAAAGCGACCGTCTTGACCGCTGCGCCTGCGGCAAACACCTGCAGCAGCGTCAGGATGTCGCTCTCGTCGACCGTTTCGTCGAGCGCGACGTGGATGGTGTTGTCCATCCGGTAACCGAGGTTGATCCGGAGTTCCTGAGCCGCCTTGACGATCTGGCCGATCGCCTGCACGCCGCCGGGAATCTCGAAACGCGGGGTGTCGAAGTACACGTCGTTCAGCTGGCGGAAGCCAAGGCGCGCAAGCTCTCGGGTGAGCAGTTTCGCGTAGGTGTGCACGCGAGTGGCGATCCGCTTCAGACCCTGAGGCCCGTGGTACACCGCGTAGAGACCCGCGATGTTCGCCAGCAGGGCCTGAGCCGTGCAGATATTCGAGGTCGCCTTTTCGCGGCGGATGTGCTGCTCGCGCGTCTGCAACGACATG
>DASXGC010000181.1:0-10535 GCA_036489235.1 Vicinamibacterales bacterium | reverse complement strand
CTCGACGGCGCGGTGGCGGTGTTCGATTCGGTCGCCGGCGTCGAGCCTCAGTCCGAAACGGTGTGGCGCCAGGCCGACAAGTACCGCGTGCCGCGGATCTGCTTCGTCAACAAGATGGACCGTATCGGCGCGGACTTCAAGCGGACCTTCGATCAGATCATCACCAAGCTCGAAGCCAACCCGGTCGCGATTCAGCTGCCGATTGGCTCGGAAGACCGCTTCCTTGGCGTGGTCGACCTCATCAAGATGAAGGCGATCACCTACAAGGACGAGACCATGGGCGCCGACTACATCGTCGGCGAGATTCCGGCCGACATGGCGGAAGAGGCGAAGCACTACCGCGAGCAGCTGATCGAAAAGGTCAGCGAAGCTGACGACAAGATGCTCGAGAAGTACCTCGCCGGTGAAGAACCGACCGAGGAGGAGATCAAGGCGGCGCTGCGCAAGCGTGTCAACAGCTCGGTGCGCAACTCGAAAGAGGGCGCGTTCGTGCCGGTCATCTGCGGCTCGGCGTTCAAGAACAAGGGCGTGCAGCCGCTGCTCGACGCGGTCATCGACTTCCTGCCGTCGCCGCTCGACGTGCCGTCGATTCGCGGCATCGACCCCGACAAGAAGGCCGATCCGGAGAATCCGGAAGCCAACATCATCGAGCGCAATGCGACCGACGATGCACCGTTCAGCGCGCTGGCGTTCAAGATCATGACCGACCCGTTCGTCGGCCAGCTCGCATTCTTCCGGGTCTACTCGGGCGTGCTTGCGGCCGGTTCGTCGGTCTACAACTCGACCAAGCAGCGCACCGAGCGCATTGGCCGCCTGCTCAAGATGCACGCGAACAAGCGCGAGGAAATCAAGGAAGTCTACGCCGGCGACATCGCGGCGGCGGTCGGCCTGAAGAGTGTGTCCACCGGCGACACGATGTGCGACGAGAAGCACCCCATCGTGCTCGAGTCGATGGACTTCCCGAAGCCGGTCATTTCGCTGGCGATCGAGCCGAAGACCAAATCGGATCAGGAGAAGCTCGGCGTCGGTCTGCAGAAGCTGCGCGCCGAGGATCCGACGTTCCACGTCCAGACCGACATCCAGACCGGCCAGGTCATCATCGCCGGCATGGGCGAACTGCACCTCGAGATCATCGTCGACCGTCTGAAGCGCGAGTTCAGCGTCGAGGCGACGGTCGGCAAGCCGCAGGTCGCCTACAAGGAAACGCTGACGCGCGCGGCCGACGGCGAGATGAAGTACGCCAAGCAGACCGGCGGCCGCGGCCAGTACGGTCACGCCAAGATTCATCTCTACCCGGGCGAGCCCGGCACCGGCTACATCTTCGAAAACAAGACGGTGGGCGGCTCGATTCCCAAGGAATTCATCAAGCCGATCGACCAGGGCATCCAGGAAGCGCTCACGCGCGGCGTGCTCGCCGGCTTCCCGATCGACGACGTGCGCATCGAGCTGTATGACGGCTCGTATCACGACGTGGACTCGTCGGAAATGGCGTTCAAGATCGCCGGGTCGATGGCGTTCCAGGACGCCGCGAAGAAGGCCCGTCCGGTGCTGCTCGAGCCGATCATGCGCGTCGAGGTGGTCGTCCCCAAGGAACACATGGGCGACGTGATGGGCAACCTCTCCAGCCGGCGCGGACAGATTCAGTCTCAGGAAGACCGCGGCGGCACGCAGATCATCAACGCGCGGGTGCCGCTCTCGGAAATGTTCGGGTACTCGACCGACCTCCGTTCGCGCACGCAGGGGCGCGCGACCTACTCGATGCATTTCGACCGCTACGAGCAGGCGCCGCCCAACGTGAGCGAAGAAGTCGTCGCCCGGATGCAAGGGAAGTAAGGACACAACAGACATGGCCAGCAGCCCGTTCAGCGACAAGATTCGAATCCGACTCAAGGCCTACGACTATCGCGTGCTCGATCAGTCGACCACCGAGATCGTGGATACCGCCAAGCGCACCGGGGCGCGGCTGGCGGGCCCGATTCCGCTGCCCACTTCGAAGAACAAGTGGACGGTGCTGCGGTCGCCGCACGTCGACAAGAAGTCGCGCGAGCAGTTCGAGATCCGGACCCACAAGCGACTGATCGACATCTTCGAGCCGACGCCGCAGACGGTGGATGCGCTGATGAAGCTGGATCTGCCGGCCGGCGTGGACGTCGAGATCAAGGCGTTCGGAAAGGAACACAAATAATGGTCACCGGGATCATCGGCCGCAAAGTCGGCATGACCCAGGTCTTCGACGCGGACGGCACGGTTCACCCGGCCACCGTGATCAAGGCCGGTCCGTGCGTGGTCGTGCAGGCGAAGACCAAGCAGACCGACGGCTACGAATCGGTGCAACTCGGCTTTGTCGAGGAGACGCCGGCGAAGACCAACAAGCCGACCGCGGGACACTTCAAGAAGGCGAATGTCCCGGCGACGCGGCTGCGGCGCGAGGTCGGACTCGCGACCGGCGCCGAAGCGCCGAAGGTCGGCGATCAGGTGCTGGCGTCGATTTTCGCTGACGGCGAGCGCGTCGACATCGTCGGCACCGGCCGCGGCAAAGGCTTTCAGGGCGTGGTCAAGCGGCACCACTTCGCGGGTGGCGCGGCGACCCACGGTTCGATGTTCCACCGCGCTCCCGGATCGATCGGCGCGTCGTCGTTTCCGTCGCGGGTCGTCAAGGGCATGCGCGCCGCGGGCCGGATGGGCGGCGGACGGGTCACGATTCACAACCTCAAGGTCCTGCGGGTCGATCTCGACAACCACCTGGTGATTGTCGAGGGCGGCATCCCCGGCGCGCCGAGCAGCTACGTGATCATCCGCAAGGCGGTCACGGCCAAGAAGCTCAAGGTCGCGCAGGTCGAGAAGCCGAAGAAGGGCAAGAAATAGCCATGCAACTCGATGTCGTGAACAACGAGAACAAGAAGGTCGGCAGCGTCGACGTCCGCGAGGACGTGTTCGGCGGACGCATCAATACCGATCTGATGTGGGAGTCGGTGGTGCACGCCAACGCGGAAGAGCGCAGCGGCACACACGCGACCAAAAACCGCGCTCTCGTGAGCGGCAGCGGCAAGAAGCCCTGGCGTCAGAAGGGCACGGGCCGCGCCCGCGTCGGTTCGAGCCGGACGCCGCTGTGGCGTCACGGCGGCACCGTCCATGGACCGCAGCCGCGTGGCTACGGCTTCAAGCTGGGCAAGAAGGTCGAAATCGGCGCGCTGCGCGCAGCGCTCGCCCAGAAGCTGAAGGACGGCGGGGTAGTGGTGGTCGACGCGCTGGCGGTCACCGAGATCAAGACCAAGGCGGCCGCGGAACTGCTGAAGACGCTCGGCGTCACCGGCAAGGCGGTCCTGGTCGACGTCGCCATCGACGAGAAGTTTTCGCGCTCGGTCCGCAACATTCCGGGCGTGTCGATCGTGCTCAGCCAGCGGCTCACCGCGCGCGAAGTAATTGACGCGCACCGGGTGGTCGCGACCAAAAGCGCGCTCGAGAAGCTGCAAGAGGTGCTCGCATGAAGCTCACCGACGTGATTCGCCGGCCGCTCATCACCGAGAAGACGTCGCTCATGCGCGAAGATGGCCGCACGATCGTGTTTCAGGTGGCGGTCGGCGCGAACAAGATTCAGATTCGCCACGCCATCGAGCAACTGCTCGGGACGAAGGTCGAGAACGTCCGGACCAGCATCTCGCACGGCAAGGTCAAGCGCCAGGGTCGCTACTCGGGCCGCCGCTCGGACTGGAAGAAGGCCTACGTGACGCTGCGCGAAGGCGCGAAGATGCCCGAATTCCTGGAGGGCGCGTAAATGCCATTTCGTAAGCTCAAACCGACCTCGCCCGGTACCCGCTTTCAGACGGTGCCGACGTTCGAGGAGATCACCACCCAGGAGCCGCACAAGGCGCTCATGGAGCCGATCCGCAGCACCGGCGGCCGCAACAACCAGGGACACCTGACGTCCTGGTGGCGCGGCGGCGGCCACAAGCGGATGTACCGGATCATCGATTTCAAGCGCGACAAGTACGACATCCCGGCCAAGGTCGCGACCATCGAGTACGACCCGAACCGCTCGTCGCGCATCGCGTTGCTGACCTACGCCGACGGCGAGAAGCGCTACATCCTGCAGCCGAACGGCTTGAAGGTCGGCGACTCGATCGTGTCCGGCCAGAACGTCGACATCCTGCCGGGCAATTCGCTGCCGCTCAAGAACATCCCGCTCGGCACGCAGCTGCACAACGTCGAACTGCGGCCCGGCAAGGGCGGTCAGATCGCGCGCAGCGCCGGATCGTCGGTGCAGCTGGTGGCCAAGGAAGGCGCCTACGCCTCGGTGAAGATGCCGTCGGGCGAAATTCGCAAAATCAACATGGAGTGCTTCGCGACCATCGGACAGGTCGGCAACATCGATCACGAGAACGTGTCGATCGGCAAGGCCGGCCGCACCCGCTGGAAGGGCATCCGGCCGCACGTGCGCGGCGTGGTCATGAATCCGGTCGACCATCCGCTCGGCGGTGGTGAAGGCAAGACCTCGGGCGGACGCCATCCGGTGTCGCCGTGGGGCATGCCGACCAAGGGTTACAAGACGCGCAATCGGAAGACGACCGATCAGTTCATCGTTCAGCGGAGACCGAAATAACATCGGCGATCGCCGATCGCAAGATCGCCGATTGATTGAGGCGCACGAGATTTATGGGACGTTCACTGAAAAAGGGACCCTTCGTCGACACCCACCTCCTCGAAAAAGTCGAGGTGATGAATCGCGGGTCCGAGAAGAAGGTCATCAAGACCTGGTCGCGCCGTTCGACTGTGGTGCCCGAAATGGTGGGACACACGCTCGCCGTGCACAACGGGCGCAAGTTCATCCCGGTCTACGTGACCGAGAACATGGTCGGCCACAAGCTCGGCGAGTTCGCGCCGACGCGGCTGTTCAAGGGACATACGACCAAGGTGGCCGAGAAGGCCGCGACGGTCGCACCGGGCGCCGGCGCTCCGGCGGGCGGCGGGAAGAGCTAGGCAGGTCATCATGATTCAGGCAGAGGCGACAGCGCGTTACGTCCGGACCTCGGCTCAGAAGGCGGGGCTGGTCCTCGATCTGATCCGCGGCAAGGACGTCAACCGCGCACTCGCGACCCTCAAGTTCACCCGCAAGGCGATCGCCGCGGACATCTCGAAGGTGCTCCGTTCGGCGATTGCGAATGCGCAGAACAAGGACGGCTTCAGCGGCGACGTCGAGCGCCTCTTTGTGTCGGCGTGCTACGCCAACCAGGGACCCTCGGCCAAGCGCGTGCGTCCGGCTCCGATGGGGCGGGCGTTCCGCGTGTTGAAGCGCACCGCGCATCTCACCGTGCACGTCTCGGAACGGCAGGAGAAGGTCACGGTGGTCGGCACCGCGCCCGGCGCCGAGACGCCGCGTCCCAAGCGTGCCCGTGCCCAGAAGTCGGCGACGACGCCGTCGAAACGCGATTTGCAGAAAGCGAAGGAGTAACCGTGGGCCAGAAGGTTCACCCGTTTGGATTCCGGCTCGGCTTCAACAAGACTTGGCGCTCGCGCTGGTACTCGGATCGCGACTACGCGAAGCTCCTCCACGAGGACCTCGCGCTGCGCAACAATCTCAAGAAGCGCTTCGCCCACGCTGGCGTCGCGAAGATCGAGACCGAGCGCGCCGCCAACAAGCTGAAGATCGACATCTACACCTCGCGTCCGGGCATCATCATCGGCCGCAAGGGAACGGAAGTCGACAAGCTGAAGCAGGAAATCCAGAAGCGCACCAACCGCGAGGTGTTCATCAACATCCAGGAGATCCAGAAGCCGGAGCTCGACGCTCAGCTCATCTCCGAGTCGGTGGCGATGCAGCTCGAGAAACGCGTGGCGTTCCGCCGTGCGATGCGCAAGGCGGTCGAGTCGGCGCTGCGCTTCGGCGCGCGCGGCATCAAGGTGCGCGTGTCGGGCCGGTTGAACGGCGCCGAAATCGCGCGCTCCGAGTGGTATCTCCACGGTCAGCTGCCGCTGCAGACGCTGCGCGCGGACATCGATTACGGCTTCGCCGAAGCGAGCACGACCTACGGCCAGATCGGGATCAAGGTGTGGTTGTACAAAGGTGAGCGCTTGGTTCCACAGCGGGGCCGAGAAGAGGAATACCGCGAGAGAGCCCCACGAAGGCCTCAAGCGCGGGCGTAGTAACGAAATGGCTAATGGCTAATGGCTAATGGCTGATATGGCCATGGTTCCATGACCATTAGCCATCAGCCATCAGCCATGACAGAGATACACCTATGTTGATGCCGAAGAAAGTCAAATACCGCAAGCAACAGCGCGGGCGGATGGCCGGGAAAGCCTGGCGCGGGTCCGATGTGTCGTTCGGCGACTACGGCCTGAAGGCACTCGAGCCGTGCTGGCTGACCGACCGCCAGATCGAGGCGGCGCGCGTGGCGATGACCCGCTTCATCGCGCGCGGCGGAAAAATCTGGGTGCGGGTGTTCCCGGACAAGCCGATCACCAAGAAGCCGCAGGAAACGCGAATGGGTAAAGGCAAGGGCGCGCCCGATCAGTGGGTGTGCGTGGTCAGACCCGGACGCGTGTTGTTCGAGATGGAAGGCGTCACCGAGAAGGACGCACGTGAAGCGATGCGTCTGGCGGCGGCCAAGCTGCCGATCCTGACCAAGTTCGCGACCCGGTTCGCGATGGAGAAGATGCTATGAAGGCCGCGGAATTGCGCGACCTCGGCGCCGACGAGCTCAGCGCCAAAGAGCGCGACCTGACCGACCAGCTGTTCCGGATGCGGATTCAGAAGTCGATGGGGCAGCTCGAAGCACCCGACAAGTTGCGCACGGTGCGCCGCGATCTCGCGCGCATCAAGACAGTGCAACGGCAGAAGAGACAGGCGTAGCGATATGGCTCAGAAATCCGAGAAGACCGGCGTCGTCGTCAGCAACAAGATGCAGAAGAGCATCGTCGTCGCCGTCGAGTGGCAGGTGCGTGACGGCCTCTATGGCAAGACCGAGCGCCGCACCTCGAAGTTCATGGTGCACGACGAGGAGAACGCCGCGAAGATCGGCGACATCGTCGCGATCACCGAGACGCGGCCGATGAGTCGCCGCAAGCGCTGGTCGCTGACGCGCGTCGTGCGCAAGTCGGCGGAAGTCTAAGGAGCCTGCCATGATTCAAATGCGCTCGATTCTGGACGTCGCCGACAATTCCGGCGCGCGCAAGATCGCGGTCATCAACCCGGTAGGCGGATCGACTGGACGCTACGCGCGTCTGGGCGATGTGGTGACCGCGTCGGTGAAGGAAGCGACGCCGGAAGGCACGGTCAAGAAGGGGCAGGTCGTGAAGGCGGTGATCGTGCGCACCGTCAAGGAGCAGCGCCGCCGCGACGGCAGCTACATCCGCTTCGACCGCAACGCCGCCGTGCTGATCAACGACAACAACGAGCCGATCGGCACCCGCGTGTTCGGGCCGGTGGCCCGCGAGCTGCGCGAGCGCCGGTTCATGAAGATCATTTCGCTGGCGCCGGAAGTTCTCTAACGTTTGAGTTTCTTTTTATGTCGAGCCTAGCTACACCGCTTCGAAAAAACGACAACGTGCTGGTCATCACCGGCAAGGATCGCGGCAAGCGCGGCCGTGTTCTCAAGGTGCTGCCGATCAAGAACCGCCTGATCGTCGAAGGCGTGAACATGATCAAGCGCCACACCAAGCCCAACCCCGGCAAGAACGTCAAGGGCGGCATCGTCGAGCGCGAGGCCTCGCTGCATGCGTCGAACGTGCAGCTGGTCTGTCCCGAATGCGGCGTGCAGACCCGCGTCGGCCACAAGATTCTCGGTGACGGCCGCAAGGTCCGGGTCTGCCGCAAGTGCGATGGAGTGGTCGACAAATGACCAGGATGAAAGAGAAGTATCAGAAGGAAGTCGTCCCGGCTCTGACCAAGGAGTTCGGCTACAAGAACGTCATGGCCGTGCCCAAGATCGAGAAGATCGTGGTCAACATGGGCCTCGGCGAGGCGACCTCGAACGCCAAGATCATCGACACCGGATCCGACGAACTCGCGCGCATTACCGGCCAGAAGCCGGTCACGCGCCGCTCGAAGAAGTCGATTGCCCAGTTCAAGGTTCGTAAGGGCCAGCCGGTCGGGACCATGGTCACGCTGCGCGGCGAACGGATGTGGGATTTCCTGGATCGCCTGATGAACATCGCACTGCCTCGCGTGCGCGACTTCAAGGGCGTGTCGGGGAAAGGGTTCGACGGCCGCGGCAACTACACGCTCGGGTTGCGCGACCAGCTGCTGTTTCCCGAGATCGATTACATGAAGGTCGACAAGGCGCGCGGCATGAACGTCTCGGTGGTGACCACCGCGAAGACCGACGAAGAAGCACGGAAGCTGCTGCAGTTCATCGGCATGCCGTTCCGTCAGAACTAAGGGCTAAGAGTTTATGGCTACGACCGCGAAGATCGCTAAAGAACAGAAGAAGCCGAAATTCAAGGTGCGGCTGCGCAACCGCTGCCATCTGTGCGGCCGTCCGCGCGCCTACATGCGGAAGTTCGCCCTGTGCCGTCTCTGTTTCCGCAAGTTCGCGCTTGAGGGAGACATCACCGGCGTCACCAAGAGCAGTTGGTAATTTGGCCATCTGGTCCTCGACGACCAGGTAACCAGATGACGAGATTCAGAGAATAGATATGACAGACCCTATCGCAGATATGCTCACGCGGATCCGCAACGCGGTGACCGCCAAGCACACACGCGTCGACATGCCTTCCTCGCGGATCAAGGCCGACATCGCCAGGATCCTCGAGGACGAGGGCTACATCCAGGGCTTCAAGCTGCTGGACGACACCAGCGCCAAGACCACGGCGCAGGTCAAGGTGCTGCGGCTGTTCCTCAAGTACGGGCCGCACGGCGAGAAGCTGATCACCGGGGTGCAGCGGATCAGCCGCCCCGGCCGGCGCGTGTATTTCGGCCGCGAGGACGTCCCGGAAGTGCTCGCCGGACTCGGCACCAGCATCCTCACGACGTCGCGTGGCGTGATGACCGGACGCGCCGCGGTCAAGGCGGGCGTCGGCGGCGAGGTTCTCTGTAACATTTGGTAAACCCTCGACGCGCGACTCTCGACGTGAGAGTTGCAGGTCGAGCCTGAGAGTTTGCGAGTAGCAGATATGTCTCGAATCGGTAAGAAACCTATTTCGATTCCCAAGGGCGTCACCGTCAAGGTGGTGGACGGCGCGGTGGAGGTTCAGGGACCCAAGGGCAAGCTGCGGCAGGCGCACCCGATGGGCATCAACTTCGCGCTGAACGACGGCCACCTCACGGCGAGTCCGGCCAGCGAGGATCCGCAGCTCGGCAAGTTTCATGGCCTGGCGCGCACCCTGGTTGCGAACGCCGTCATGGGCGTCACCGACGGCTTCAAGCGCGAGCTCGACATCGTCGGCGTCGGTTATCGCGCGGAGCTGAAGGGCAAGCAGGTGATCTTCGCGCTCGGCTATTCGCACGCGGTGGTGTTCGACGTGCCGACCGGAATCGACATCGTGATCGAGAAGCAGACGCACATCACGGTGACCGGCGTCGATCGGCAGCTGGTCGGGCAGGTCGCGGCCAACATCCGGCGTCTGCGGGTGCCGGATCCTTACAAGCAGAAGGGCGTCCGTTACACCGGTGAAGTGCTGAAGAAGAAGGCCGGCAAGACGGGGGCCAAGTAGAGGTCGGCGCGAGCCGGACTCTGCGGGCAATAGGGAAAAACAGGCCATGAGAATCAAGACCAAAGACGATCGCCGCGTCCGCATCCAGCTGCGGCAGCGCAAGCGGATTTCGGGGACGAAGGAGCGGCCGCGCCTCAGCGTGTTCCGCAGCGTCACCCACATCTATGCCCAGGTCATCGACGACTTGAGCGGCCAGACCCTGGTGTCGGCCTCGACGGTGGAGCCGACACTCAAGGGCGGCGACAAGACCGTCAAGGGCGGCAACATCAAGGGCGCCGAGGCGATCGGCAAGGCGATCGCCGAGCGTTCGATTGAAAAAGGCATCACCCGGGTCGTGTTCGACCGCAGCGGCTTCCTCTACCACGGCCGCATCCGCGCCGTGGCCGACGCCGCCCGCAAAGCCGGATTGGATTTCTAGGAGCAGTATGCGCACTCGTGAACGAATCGATCCGTCGCAGCTCGACATCAAGGACAACGTGGTGGCGATCAACCGCGTGACCAAGGTGGTCAAGGGCGGCAAGAACCTGAGCTTCAGCGCTTTGGTGGTCGTCGGTGACGGACACGGCGTCGTCGGCTTCGGCATCGGCAAGGCGAAGGAAGTGCCGTCGGCGATCAAGAAGGGCATCGAGGCGGCGAAGAAGAACCTGATTCGCGTGCCGCTCGCCGGCACCACCATCCCGCACCGCATCGTCGGCAACTTCGGCGCGGGCAGCGTGCTGCTCAAGCCGGCGCCGGACGGCACCGGCATCATCGCCGGCGGCGCCGTGCGTGCGGTGATCGAGGCGGCGGGGATCGGTAACATCGTCACCAAGTCGCTCGGATCGGCCAACGCGCACAACGTGGTGCGGGCGACCTGCGCCGGGCTCGACGCGTTGAAGGACCCG
>DASXGC010000177.1:0-4357 GCA_036489235.1 Vicinamibacterales bacterium | reverse complement strand
TGTTTGCGCAGGTCGCTTGCCTTCAACCACAGAGGCACCGGGGCTCAGAGATCAACCTTCTCCTAAAGAGCATTTGAAAAAGTGCTCTCTGTTCTTCAGAGTCTGCGTGATTCGTTCTGCGCTTCGTGCCGCGCGGAGCGCTGGCCCTCAACCACAGAGGCATTGGGGCTCAGAGATCAGCAACCTTCTCCTAAAAGAGCATTGAAAAAGTGCTCTCCGTGCCTCGGAGTCTCCGTGGTTCGTTCTGCGCTTCGTACCGCTCCGTATCGGGAACCCGATCAGGGCCGGTCTGAGTTCACACCCGGGCGCATGCCCGTTTGTTGGTTCGAGTTTGTACTCGTTGACTGAACTTTGCGCGGCACGCAATCGCGGGCGTCAGGGAGCTGGCGGCCCTGAAAGGGCCGCCCTACGCTGTCACGCGCGCTTGCGCTTCTTCTCCGTTGCCGGCACCTCGGTCACGGTCACCGGCTTCTTCTTCGCGCTGATCGTATCGAGGCTCTTGCGCAGCGCCTCCATCAGGTTGACGACCTTCGGCGGCGCCTCAATCTCCTGCGCCACGACTTCGCGGCCGTCGATCTTGGCGTCGATAATCTCACGCAGGCCGACCTGGTAATCGTCCTGGTACGAGTCCAGATTGACCTCGCCCTCGAAGGTCCCGATCACCTGCTTGGCCAGCTTCACTTCCTCCGGCTTCACGGTCTCGGGCATGTCGGCCAGCTCTTCGATCGCGTTCATGCTGCGGATTTCGTTCGCGTGCCGCAGCGTGTACATCACCAGCCCCTGTTCGCGCGGCTGGACCTTCACCAGGTACTCGCGGCCATAGAGGGCGACCTTGCCGATGCCGGCCTTGCCGGCCATGCCTTCGCGGATGACCGCGAACGCTTCACGCGCCACCGGTCCGTCGGGAGCGAGATAGTAGGGCCGCTCGAGGTAAATCGGATCGATGGCGGTGTCCTCGGTGAATTTGTCGAGACTGATCACACGGGTCGATTCGACCCGGACCTTCTCGATGTCCTCCTCGTTGACGATCACGTAGCGCCCTTTTTCGAATTCGAACCCCTTCACGATGTCGGTGTTCGGGACCTCGCGTTCACAGTGCGGACACCAGCGCTTCTGCTGAATCCGGGTCTGACACTCGGCATGCAGCTGGTTGAAGCTCAGGGTCGCGCCGGAGTCGGTCGCCGGAAACACCTTGATCGGAATGTTGACCAGGCTGATCTTGAGATATCCCTTCCACGTCGGTCGCGCGGCCATATCGTCTCCCGGGCGGCGCCAGCACCGCCCCTACTTCTTGACCAGGTTCGGGGCGGCGCGAGCACCGCCCTCTATTTTTTTACCAGAAATGTTTCGTCCGTACTGACCTGAAACTGCCGGAACTTCCCGTACGACGCGCGTCCGTCGATGATCGAGCTGGTTCGCAGGCCTTCGTAGTGTTCGCGCATCTCGATCGGCACCAGAAGGCCGAGCATCGGCTCCGACTGGTAGCTGACGTCGATGGTCGCGTTCAGCTGGCGGTTTTCGACGACCAGCTCGCTCATCAGCACCCGCCCGGCGGGATCGATCCAGAACCGGCCGTGCGCCGGAAGATCACGCCCCGCAGTGGTTCGAATCATGGTCCCGTTCTTCCGTTCTTCATACGCGACCACCCACACTTCCGTGGACACTCGAAACGCGCCACCCACCGCTTCGTCCCCTGTCGAGTTCTGCGGCGCGCGGTCCTTCGCGACGGCGAACTTGAAGTGCCCCTGGTTGGCGAGTTCCAGGAACAGCAGCGCGAACACCGGCGTGTTCACGTTACGCTCGATGTCGCCGATGTTATACCGCGCGCTCGCGTCCAGGATCTGGCCGATCTGCGACGCGCTGGACGCCGACGGCTGCAGGAACAGTTTCGTCAGGCGGTCCTGACGATCGCGCACCGCGGCGCCATCGACGGCGTAGACGTCGCGGAATTCCATCCAGGCGGCTGCGCCTGACGGCTTGACCAGCACCAGATCCGAAGCGAGCAGGCGGCGCTCGACGGTTTTTTCCGCGTGGCTCTGACGAACCCTGGTCTTCCACTCCTGGGAATACTGCTCGTCGGCGACGATACCGGAGAGCTGGCGGTGAAAATCGCTGACGTAGGCGCCGGCTTTCAGCAGGATTTCCTTCAGCGGCGGCGCCTGGTCCGCTCGTGCCGACACCACCAGCAATACGCCGACGATGAAGACTGCGATCGGTGCGCTGCTCGGCTCTTTCACCCGGCTCCCCACGGCCACCCGAAGCCGTGATCGTCCTCCGGGAGCCGGCCGGGGTCAAGCCGGAACCGCGGCGCGAGCGTCTGCCATTGGGAACAACCGATCGAAGTTGCCCCCGAAGATTTTCTCCCGCACTTCCACGCTCGCGTTGAGTTGATCCAGCGCGGCGGACTGATGCGCGTAGACCTCCGAAACCCAGCCGCGCGGAAAGAACGACGAGTCCGAGCCGAACAACAACCGATCGGGTCCCGCCACGGCCAGCGCCTGGCGGAAGACGTCGGCCAGCGTCAGCCCCGGCTGATATTTGATCCAGCCGTTCGAGCTCGACGAGTCGAATCGCACGTTCGGGCACAGATCGGCGAGCATCAACGCCTCGCGAAACAGGCCCGCGGCAAAGTGCGGGACGATGATCGGTACGGTTGGGTAGGCCAGGGCGACGCCGTGCAGGTCGATCGGGTTGCCGAAGCGGATGTCGAACGGGCTGGGCAAGCCGAGCTTCTTGCGCACGCCGACCGACAACACGCCGCAATGCACGAACACCGCGGTGCCGGCCCTCGTTGCGGCGACATCGAAGATGCCGCGCGCCCGCTCGTCGTGGATCGAGAAGCGGTGCATCGCGGGGAATAGACAGACACCGCGCAATCCATGACGGTCGATGGCATCGGCAGTCTTCGCCGCGGCGTCAGGCTGCGTCGGGTCGACCATCGCGAAACCGACGAAGCGGGCGGGATGACGGACGAGTGCTGCGCCAACCGACGCCGCATCGCCTGGAACGCTCGCGATCAGCACCGCCCGCGACAGCCGGTGACGATCGAGCTCCGCGACCCAGCGATCCGCCAGAGCCTCGGCGGTCCCGGGCGCGTCCCAGCCGAGCGTCGCGATCGCCTTTTCTCCGCCGAGCGGCGCGAAGAACGGTGTGGAGAAGAAATGGCAGTGCGCGTCGTTGATGATCATGGATTTGAAGGACTGTTCGTGGCGAACAGTTCAGCGTTCAGATTTCACCGACGATGGCGGCACTGACGTCGGCGGTCGTAGACGACCCGCCGAGATCGGGCGTCCGCACCTTACCGCTGGCCACCACGCGCTCGATCGCGTGCACGATACGGTCGTGCAGATCGCGGCGGCCGAGATGGTCGAGCATCAGGGCGCCGGCCCAGACCGCGCCGATCGGGTTGGCGATGCCTTTGCCCATGATGTCCGGCGCCGATCCGTGTATCGGTTCGAACATCGACGGGAACGTCCGTCCCGGATTGATGTTGGCGCCGGGAGCGATGCCAAGGCTGCCCGAAATCGCAGATCCGATATCGGTGAGGATATCGCCGAACAGGTTCGACGTCACCATCACGTCGAGCGTCTGCGGATGGGTGATCATCCGTGCGGCCAGTGCGTCAACGTGGTACTTCCGGTACTCGACGCCGGGATATTCCTTCGCCACGATCTCCGCAATCTCGTCCCACATCACCATCGAGTGGGTGAGGGCGTTTGACTTGGTCGCGCTCGCCAGCATCTTGCGTGGCCGCTTGGATGCGATCTCGAAGCCGTAGCGGATGATCCTCTCGATGCCGTTGCGCGTGAACACGCCGACCTGCTGCGCCACTTCGTGTTTGGTACCGCGATGAATGCGTCCGCCGACGCCCGAATACTCGCCCTCCGAGTTCTCGCGGACGCAGACCATATCGATGTCCGCGGCGCCGCGGTTGGCCAGCGGCGACGTCAACCCCGACAGCAGCCGCATCGGCCTCAGGTTCACGTACTGATCGAAGCGCTGACGGATCGCCAGAATCAGCGCCGCCGAAATGCCATCCGGAACGCCGGGCGCGCCGAGGGCGCCGAGATAAATGGCGTCGAACTTGGCCAGTTGCTCGAAGCCGTCCTCGTCGAGCATCCGTCCGTGCGCCTTGTAGAAGTCGCATCCCCATGGAAACTCGGTGAACGACAAGCCGATTTCGCGGCCGCAGGCAGCCTCCATCGCGGCCATACCCGCGGGGATCACTTCCCGGCCGATACCGTCACCGGCGATGACGGCGATTCGAAACGACGACGACATGCATAGCTCCTGTTGAAAACGAAAGGGCCCACGCGGCGCCAGCCGCCACGAGGCCGCCGAGCGCCGGGGTGATCAG
>DASXGC010000165.1:0-2949 GCA_036489235.1 Vicinamibacterales bacterium | reverse complement strand
CTAGCTACCGTCCTCTTCCTCTTCCTCGCCCATCTCGGCGTCGGCATCGTCTGCACGCTGGCGCTGGTGTCACGCGACGCCGGTGTGAAGTTTTTCCGCTTCAACGCCGGTCTCGCCGCCATTCTGATGGTGATTGCGCTGGCGTTTCGCTACGGTGCGTTCGGCGCGTTTCCCTCGGATCCGTCGCCTCTCGACGGTGACGCGCTGCTGGCGCTCGATGCGGCTACCGTGGCAACCCTGCTCTACTGGGCGACTGTCGGCCGCACGCTGGCGCGCGTTCGTCCGGTTATCGCCGGCGTAGCCATCCTCGGCGGGCTCGCCGCGGTGGTGCTGCAGGCGCTGGTGGTGTCCGGTGGTCAATCGCAGATGGTCCAGATCGTGACCGTCGCCAGTTTTCTCACATCGGCGGCAATGCTCGGCGGCGCCTGCACGGCGATGATTCTCGGGCACTGGTACCTGGTGATCCCGTCGATGCAGGTCTCGCATCTGCAGGCGATCGTTCTTGTCCACATCGCGTCGATGGCTGCGCGCGTCGTGGTCGTCGGATTCGCGGTCTGGTATGCGTTGGCGACGTGGCTGCCGGATTCCGGGCCGAGCTTCCACCACTACATTTTCTCGGTGGATGGGATTTTCTTCTGGCAGCGGGTGCTGTTCGGGCTCGCCGGCCCTGCGGTGTTGTCGTACCTGACCTGGCAGACGGCGAAAATCCGCTCGACCCAGTCGGCGACCGGCATCCTCTACGTCGATTTTTTCACCGTGGTCGTCGGCGAGGTGCTCGCGAAGTACATCGTCCTCGCGACCCATGTGCCGGTGTAGTAAAGTCAAGGTTTGTGGGCTGCACCGCGGTCCGGAACCTGTGCAATTTCAGTCTGCGAACCGCGTCAGGGCCGGAAGGCAGCAGCGCTCACCGGATCCTGAAATGTGCCGCAGGGACCTCCGGGCCGCGGTTCAGCCCGCATTCGTCATTCAGCCGTTAGCCATCAGCATTTCATGTCCTATCAGGTGATCGCCCGGAAGTGGCGGCCGCAGCAGTTCGATGACGTCATCGGACAGCAGGCGGTGACGCGGACGCTGCGCAACGCGCTCAAGAGCGGGCGGCTGGCGCAGGCGTTCGTCTTCGCCGGTCCGCGCGGCGTCGGCAAGACCACGACCGCCAGGATTCTGGCGCGGGCGCTGAACTGCGAAAAAGGTCCGACCGCCGATCCATGTGGCGTGTGCGATGCCTGTCGCGAGATCACGGACGGACGCGACATGGACGTCCTCGAGATCGACGCCGCCACGCACACGGGCATCGACAACGTCCGCGAAGTGATCATCGCCGGACTCGGCATCATGCCGGTCCGCAACCGCTACAAAATTTTCATCATCGACGAAGTCCACCAGTTATCGTCTGCCTCGTTCAACTCGCTGCTCAAGTCGATCGAAGAGCCGCCGCCGCACGTCGTGTTCATGATGGCGACCACCGAGCTGGACAAGATTCCGGAAACGGTGCTGTCACGGTCGCAGGTCTACGAGTTCAGGACGATCAGCACCAAGGCGATCGCGACGCAGCTGCGCGCGATTACCGACAAGGAAGAAATTACCGTCGGTGAGGACACCTTGCAGCTGATCGCGCGCGATGCCGAAGGCAGCATGCGCGACGCGCAGAGCAGGCTCGATCAGGTCATCGCCTTCACCGGCAAGACCATCACACCGGACGATGTGGCGACGGTGCTGGGATTGGTGGGACGAGATCTGCTGCTCGACACGATTCAGGCAGTCGTTGACGAAGATGCGCCGGCGGCATTCGCACTGGCGGCGCGCGCGGTGGAGATGGGCTACGACCTGCGCGCCGTCTGCCGCGAGCTGTCGCGTGTGGTTCGCGACCTGCTGGTCCTTTCGGTCGATCCGACCCGAGTCAGCGATCCCGAGATCGCCGGCGAAGGCGAGCGGGACCGCCTGACCGATCTGGCCGGCCGTTTCTCGCGCGAGGATCTGCTCCGGGCGTTCGATCTCCTCACCCGCGCCGAGTCGGACATTCGAACCGCGACGCAGCCGCGCTATCAGCTCGAGATGGCGCTGCTGCGGTGGATCCACCTGCGGAAGCTGGTGCCGATTGAAGACGTGATCGCGGGCCTCGGCAGCGCCCCGGCCCGGCCGGGAGGGGCCGAGCTTAGTCGGCCCGCGGTACGGCCAGCAACGCCTGCCAGGGCGGGACAAGGAGGGGCCGAGCTTGCTCGGCCCGGTGGTCGATCGGCGGCGCCGATCCGGGCGGAGCAAGCTCCGCCGCCACGGTCACAACAGGCGGAGCAAGCTCCGCCCGTACGGTCGCAACAGGCGGAGCAAGCTCCGCCCGTACGGTCGCAACAGGCGGAGCAAGCTCCGCCTCTACGAGCGCAGGCGCCGGGTGGGTCGCTTGCGGCTCGTGCCGAACAGATCGCTAAACGGGTCTCGCCCGCGGCGCAACCCGTAGGGGCCGAGCTTGGTCGGCCCACGCCAGCACCGTCCGGCAACTTCAAGGATGTGCTCGTCGCCGAGATCCGCAACGCAAAGGCCGTCTTCTACAACATGGTCGTAGCCCAGGCGCAGAAGATCGACGTCGCCGACGACCGAGTCACCTTCCATTTCGCGCCGGGCCAGCGCGCGCTCAAGGATCAGTTCGAACAGCAGCGCCCGTGGCTCGAGACGCTGGCGCAGTCGATCGCCGGCCGCCGGATCACGTTCGCGGCGGCGACAGTGGAACCCGGCGCCGCGTCGACCTCCGAGACTGCCGACGCCGAGAAAAAATCAGCGGACAGGAAAACCGCGCTCAGAGAGCAGGCGATGGCTGACGCCGGCGTCCAGGCGATGCTCGAGGTCTTCCCCGCCGAAATTCGCGACATCGAGGAACTGTGAACATCCAGGACATGATGAAACAGGCGCAGGAGATGCAAACGCGCCTGCAGCAGCAGATGGCCGAATTGCGGGTCG
>DASXGC010000160.1:0-6972 GCA_036489235.1 Vicinamibacterales bacterium | reverse complement strand
GAGGCGCTCGACCTGCTGTCGCGCGCGATTCGCGCCGGACACGCGCTGCAGACCGCGCTCGGCATGGTCGCCGAGGAACTGCCCGATCCGGTCGGCCCGGAGTTCAAGAAGACCTTCGAGCAGCAGAACTTCGGGCTGCCGCTGCGCGACGCGCTGAACGAGATGGCGGCGCGAATCGGGATTCTCGACGTCCGCTTCTTCGTGACCGCGGTGCTGATCCAGCGCGACACCGGCGGCAACCTGGCGGAGATTCTCGACAACTTGGCGCACGTCGTGCGCGAGCGCTTCAAGATTCGGCGCCAGGTGCGCGTCCACACCGCGCACGGCCGCTTCACCGGCTACGTGCTGCTGGCGCTGCCCGCGGCGCTGGCGATCGCGCTCTCGTTCATCAACCCGGAACACATGCGCGTGCTGTTCCACGAGCACATGGGCCAGATGATGCTGCTCGGGGCGATTGTGATGCAGACCGTCGGATTCTTCTGGATCCGCAAGGTCATCAAGATCGAGGTCTAGTGTGGTTGTCCTGCTGCCGCTGCTCACGTTTGTTTTCGTCTCGCTGCTGATCGTCGCCGGCGCGATGGCCCTGGCCCCAGACGCCGCCGCCGCCATCGAACGGCGATTGGGCGAGGTGACGGGCGCGCCCGTCAAGCGCGCGTTCGACGATGCCGGCTACGAGCGCGTTGCGGTCGATTGGCTCAAGCGGATTGGCAACATGGCGCCGCGCTCGCCCAAGGAAATGGGCAAGCTGCAGCAAAAGCTGACCTACGCCGGCTACCGCAATCGCGAAGCCATCGTCGTGTTCTTCGGCATCCGGCTCGGGTTCGCGGTGCTGATGTTCAGCCTGTTCGCGACGCCGGTGATCATGCGGCGGCCGAACCTGATGTTCGCCTTGGCGGCATGCGGTGTCGGCTATCTCCTGCCGAGCATGATGCTCGGCCGACTGGCCAAGCGCCGTCAGCATCGGATTCGACTGGGACTGCCCGACGCGCTCGACCTGTTGGTGGTGAGCGTCGAAGCCGGCCTCGGTCTCGATCAGGCGCTTCAGCGCGTCAGCGCCGAGCTCGCATTCGCCCATCCTGACTTGTGCGACGAGCTGCGCCAGATCAATTTCGAGCTGCGTGCGGGCAAGGCCCGTAGCGAAGCGCTACATAACCTCGCCGACCGGACCGGAGTCGACGACATCTCGTCGCTGGTGGCGATGCTGGTCCAGACCGACAAGTTCGGCACCAGCGTGGCGCAGTCGCTGCGCGTGCATTCCGACACCGTCCGGACCAAGCGCCGTCAGCGCGCCGAAGAAGCCGCGGCGAAGACCGGCGTCAAGATGGTCTTCCCGCTGGTGTTCTGCATCTTCCCGTCAATCTGGGTCATCACGATCGGGCCGGCCGCGATCAAGTTCATCGAGGTGCTGGTGCCGATGGGGAAACAGTAGGCCATGGCCGTCACCAGCGCCCCCGTCTCGCAGATCATCGATCGCTCGCCGGCGCCGACGGCTCCGGCCAGCGTTGAAGACACCGGGCTGACCGCGGATCAGATCGCGCAGCTGTGCGTAAAGCACCTGTACGCCGGCGAAGCCAGCGGCCACGTGCTCGCGGACCGGCTGCGGCTGCCGTATGCACTGCTCGAACACATCATCGAGCACGCGCGCGCCGAGCGCCTGGTCGAAGTGCGCGGATCGACCGGATCGGGCACCGCCGGCTACCGTTATGCGCTGACCGACCTGGGACGGGACCGGGCGCGTCAGTACCTCGACGTCAGTCACTACATCGGCGCGGCGCCGGTGCCGCTCGAGAAATACGTCGCGATGATGCGACGCGTGGCCGCGGCCCGTGGCTACATCGACCGCGATCGGTTGAAAAAGGGCTTCAGCCATCTCATCGTCGCTGACGAAGTGCTGGAAAAGCTGGGTCCAGCGGTGAACGCCGGCAAGGCAGTGTTTCTCTATGGACCTCCTGGCAACGGCAAGACCGTGATTGCCGAAGGCATGGGACGGACACTCGGCGGCGACATGTACGTGCCGTTTGCGCTCGATATTGATGGTCAGATCGTCACCGTCTTCGATCCCATCAACCACGAGTCGCTCGAAGAAGAGGTCGGCGACGGGAGCGTGATTGCTGCCGTGCCGCACGATCGCCGCTGGGTGCGGATCCGGCGGCCGGTGGTCATGGTCGGCGGCGAGCTGACGCTGGACATGCTCGACATCACCTTCAACCCGATTTCGAAGTATCACGAGGCGCCGATCCAGTTGAAAGCCAACGGCGGCGTTCTCCTGGTCGACGACTTCGGCCGTCAGCGCGTGCGTCCGGAAGAATTGCTCAACCGCTGGATCGTGCCGCTCGAGAGCCGCTTCGACTACCTCACGCTCCACACCGGCAAGAAATTTCAGATGCCGTTCGACGTGCTGATCGTGTTCGCCACCAACCTCGATCCGGCATCGCTCGCGGACGAAGCGTTCCTGCGCCGCATCCCTTACAAGATTCCCATCGAGGATCCGTCGCTCGAGCAATTCACGCAGATCTTCGAGCTCAATTGCCGCAAGCGAAATCTGCGCTTCCACCAGGTGATGGTCGCGTATCTCCGGCGCCGGCACTACGGTCCGCTCAATCGCCCGATGCGGTCCTGCCACCCGCGCGATTTGCTCGATCAGGTCACCGCGTTGTGCCGTTATCAAGGACGCGAGCCAGGGATTACGCGAGGTCTTCTCGACGCCGCATGCGACTCGTACTTCGTCAACGAAGCCCAGGCCGTCGTCGCCCAGGCGAAGAAGCCGGCCCGGCGGCGGTTGGACGTTCACTAATGGAGTCGTTGACGCTTCGCCACGTTCGCACCGATCTGCTGTCGCGGTTCTGCGTGGCCGCACTGTTCGCGGTCTTGTCGGTCAACCTGCTGACTGACTTTGTCCACACTCACCGCGTGACCGGATTGCTGCTGCTCGTCAGCGAGTCGCTGGTCGTGATCCTGACGATTCTGCGGCGGCGAACCGGGGTGGTGGACCGCTCCGCGGCGGCCGCATTCGTCACCACCGTGTCGCTGGTCGGCCCGTCACTGGTGCGGACCGCTTCGGTCGGTGGCCTGGTGCCGGATTCGGCGACGGCGCTGCTGTCCGCGATCGGCCTGATGATCGTGATCGCGGGCAAAATCACGCTTGGGCGCAGTTTCGGGCTGGTGCCGGCCAATCGTGGCGTGGTCATCGGTGGTCTCTACAAGTTCGTGCGGCACCCCATCTACGCCGGCTACCTGTTGACCCACATCGCGTTCGCCTGCGCACACCCGACGCTGTGGAACGTCAGCATCTTTCTGGTGGCCGACACCGCGTTGATCGTGCGCGCGCTCTACGAGGAACGAGTCCTCGGGGCCGACGGCTCGTATCAGTCGTACTGTCAGCGAGTCGCCTGGCACCTCGTGCCTGGGCTGTTTTAGGTTTCAACGGTCCGATTCCGGACTGGTCAGCGGACGGAGCAAACGCACATGGAGATCAGGAACGCGCGAACGGACTGTGTCGTCGCGAGCATCGTGGAAGTGGCAACGACCCGGGCCGAGCGACGGCGCGGTCTGCTCGGCCGCGACTCGCTCGATCTGGCCGCCGCGCTGGTGCTCTCTCCCTGCTGCTCGATTCACACCGCGTTCATGCGGTTTCCGATCGACGTGGCGTTCGTGGACCGCGATGGACACGTGACCAGCATCGTGCGCGACCTGGCGCCGTGGCGCATCGCGATCGCGCCGCGTGCGCACGCCGTCGTGGAGTTCGCCGGCGGCTGCCTGAGCGCTCGCGATCTGCAGGTCGGCGATCGTCTGCTGCTGGTGCCGTCACCGACCGATGCCGCGGAGTCGCCGTCCGCCACCTGGTCGGCACGTTCGGTCAGCGCCGCCTGAGTCCCCGAGCCGATCCGTTACTCCGATCGTTCGATCAGGCGCGCTATCGTGGCGCCGAGGTGGGCGTCAGGATCATCCCAGAACTCCGCCACCGCTCGATGCCGCTCCAGCACCGACTGCACGATCCCGCGCTGGACTCCCGCGCCGCGACCGTGGATCAACCGCACTTCGCGCAGCCCCGCTCCCAGCGCCGCATCAATGTAGGAGTCGACGACCGACGCCACGTCGCGCGGGGCGAAGGCGTGCAGGTCGATCTCGCGTTCGATGGGAATGCGGACGGCCATCAGTGCCTCGCGGCCGTTGTGCGGTCAGCCCGTCGTGTACTCGGCCTTGACAACAGTCTTGATTCCACCGCGTACCGAGAAATCGCCGACCACCGTCATCCGACGCGGATGAATCGCGGCGACCAGATCGTCCAGGATCTGGTTGGTCACCGCCTCGTAGAAGATGCCCCGATTCCTGAACTCGACCAGGTAGTACTTGAGTGCTTTCAGCTCGATGCAGGTGGCATCGGGCACATAGGTGATCCGGATCTCGCCGAAATCCGGCAAGCCCGTCTTCGGACACACCGAGGTGAATTCGGGGCACTGGATCGCGATCTCGTAGTCGCGCTCCGGCCGAGGATTGGGAAACGTCTCGAGCGTCGAACTGGCCACGTCGAAAATTCTAGCATCCGCGTCGCGCCGCAAGCCCGACAGGCCCTGTTTTCGGCCCAAAATCGCGATTTCTGCCCTTGCCGTGATTGACACTGGCGAGAAGGGCGCGCTAGGATCACGGCGGTTTTCGCTAGTAAAGCCACGATTGATGCTGCGCGCGCGGCGATCGTCGGTGAACATCACAGCGCGTTAAGTAGGGGGAACACCGATGAACGACGCCCGCAGGATGGGCAAGTCCGAGCTCTTCTCGCACTTCGCCGAGCGGTTCGAAGTGAAGCGGACTCAGGCCCGTGAATATTTCGACGAGCTGACGATTCTGGCCGAGAAAGAGCTGAAACGATCCGGGGAGTTCGTGCTGCCCGGCATGGTGAAGCTGGTCGTGCAGAAGCGGAAGGCGCGGATGGGCAGGAATCCGGCGACCGGCGAGGCGATCAAGATTCCCGCCAAGACCGTCGTCAAGGCGCGGATCGCCAAGCAGTTGAAGGACGCCGTACTGCCGAAGAAGTAATCGACTTCCGTGCTCGCGCTTGCTCCCGCGGCGTGGTTACGCCGCGGGTACCCGCGCCAGGGTCCGGCTGTACAGCGTCGCCGGCACCAGGCACATCGTCCTCGCCTCGAGATTCGTCACCGAATCATCATCCAGAATGATCCGATCGCCCGGCCCGAGCAGGATCTCGGCGCTGTAGCGCCGCGCGCCTCGCAAGGTCCGAATCTCGAAGTAACGCACTGCCACCGTCAGATCTTTCACGGTCAGGGTGTCGGTTTTGACCAGTGTTCGAAACATGCCTCAACTCCTCCACGTGCAGTCGTGCATCAGCTTGCAGCCGCCTGTGACGATCGATCATCGCGCGCCGGAAAACGCAGCGTGAACGCGGTACCCCTACCGACCTCGCTCTCGACGCCAATCGTTCCGTCGAGTTGCTCGACGATACGCTTGGAGATCGCGAGGCCGAGCCCGAGCCCGTGCCGCTTGGTGGTCATGAAGTCGTCGAAGATCGCGGCCAGGCGCTCGGCGGGAATGCCGGAGCCGGTATCACTGACGCTGATCTCGATGCGATTGCCCTGACGCGCTGTAGCGACCGTGACCACGCCGCCTGGTTCAGTGGCCTGGATCGCATTCATGATCAGGTTGCGATAGACGCGGCTGAGCGCGAAACGATCGCCTTCGATGACCAGCGGGCTCTGTCCGTAACGTGTCTGCAGGTTGACGCCGTTGCGCTCGCCTTCGACGCGCATCGCCTCGACGATCTCGGCCACAGATCCATTGATTTCCATCGCGAAGCGCTCGACCGGCTTCGGCTTGACGATGTGGCGGAGGTCGTCCATGAAGCGTTTGAGCGCCGCGAGCTCGCGCTCGATGGTGCGGCGGAACATGTCCTTGGACTCGGGATCCACGTCGTCGCGCAGCAGCAGCTTGGTGCTGTTGCCGAGGTTCTGGATGGGATGCGACAGATCGTGGACCAGGCCGGCCGCCATGCGTCCGAACGCCGCCTGGCGCTCCTGGCGCTTCACTTCTTCCTGCAGCGTGACCAGGCGGTCTGCCATGGCGTTGAACGCCTTGCCGAGGTCGCCGAGCTCGTCGTCGCGCGTGATGGTGACTCGGGCGTCGAGCTGGCCGGCCGCGATGTCATGGGTGCCGCGTTGCAGCGCGAGGATCGGATTGATGAAACTCCGTCCGAAGAGGTAACCGACCGTGATCATGGCAAGCAGCGCCAGTGAAATCGCGACGAACAGCAGCCTCTGAAGGACCACACCGTTGGCGTAGGCTTCGCGCGTCGGCTGTTCGACGATCACGCTCCAGCCGAGCTGCGGGATATGCGCGCCGACGCCAAGATCGCTGCGGCCGTCTTCGTCCACGTACTCGCGAGACACCGCCGTGTCGTCGGCGGCCGCGCGGACCGCGGTGACCAGCGGATGGCCGTTCATGTTGCGCGTCTGCGCCACCAGCGCCTTCTTGTCGGGGTCGCCGTGCGCGATCAGCGCACCGTCAGGGGCGATCACCATCGCGTAGCCATGGTCGCCGACGCGGATGCGATCGACCATGCGCCACATCTCCTCGAGGCTGAACTCGCCGGCGAGCCAGCCGGAGGGCACACCGAGGTGTGTGAGGCGGATCGTAAAAACGGTCGTGGGCAACAAATCTTCGTCAACGCGAATCGGGGACATTGAGACGCCGTCTATCACCGGCTGGGCGCCTTTTGGAATCGTGATGCGCGGTTTACCGATCCGGCTTGACGCAATCATCGCGCCCTGTTCGTCGAATAGCGTGATCTCGCGGAACTCGCGGAACTGCAGGATGTAGTTCTTGAGAATCTGATCCTGTTGCGTCTGGGTGAGTCCGGTGTCCTGCAGGTCGGCGGAGAGCGCTTTCAGCAACTCAGCGTTGGTGGCGACGTAGCGGCGGATTTCCTCGGCGGCGCGGATGGCGACGTTCTGGTTGCCGTTG
>DASXGC010000133.1:0-8961 GCA_036489235.1 Vicinamibacterales bacterium | reverse complement strand
TCTTCCACCGTGTTGCGGTTGAGATACCCGAACACGAAGTCGAACGTCTCGTCGGGATTCCTGATCCAGCCCTCGAGATACGGCACCACGCTTCGTCCGCTCGCAAACTTGATGTCGGGAATGAAGGTGGGCGGCGCGGATGGACTTTGCGCACGAGTCACCTGCCCCCCGATCAGCAGAAGTGCCCCAACCGACGCTACGACGCCACGACGCGGCCTCATGTCAAACACTCGCGATCGCCTGGCGGGTTCACGGATTCGGCGTCGAGCTCTTCGCGCCGGAGCGACGGTCGGCCACGCGCTGGTCGTAGTCACCCAGCTCGAGATAGGTCAGAGTCACCCAGGCAAAACTCATGTCGTCGATCGAGCGCGGCCCATAGCCGATCCATGTGTTGGGATCGGGGTTGCTCTTGTTGGCGCTCGTGTTGTCGTGCCACGAGATGATGTGGATGATCGTCCCCGCGGGCAGCAGCGGCGCGACGTCGTCTGCGTACGGATAGGTGACGCTCCAGTCGAAATCGAAATGGCTGACGCAGCTGAGCATCTCGGTGCGCGCCGGGCCGGGCCGCGCGGAGTCGGCGCGAATGTCCGGGTAGATGGCCTCCATGCACTGCGCCTTGCCCCGCATGTGCATGTGCGGTTGGAACGCGGAAACAAGCGCCGGCTTCGGGAGCCGGAAGTAGCCGTCATTGCGGACCACCTGGCCAGCGGGAATGTCGAGATCGGTCACATCGCCCATGTGCTGCGTGAATGCCACGTATCTCGGCATCTGGCGTTTCGGCATCACCGTCAGCCCGAGCTGCACGTCCACCGGCGTCTCCTCGCCGCGAGGGGTCATGTGCAGGTTGAAATTGATCTTCGAGCCCGCCTTGATCAGGCGTCCAGACTCGGACGGGAAAACGTCGGAGGCCTTACCGATGGCGTACTCGTTCAGGAAGAAGCCGGTTAGATCGTCTTCATCCTCGATGACGTTCGTCGTCGCGTGGTGGATGACCTTGTACGCCTCCATGTGGATCGGCCGCGTCTCGATGGCGGTCACGTACATGTCTTCCTTGAATCCGGGATCCACGGTGACGTCGACGAACTCGTCCGGCCCGTGAGCCTTCAGCATGTACGGCTTCGGCATCTTGACGATGACGTCGGGCTTGATGTGCCAGGTGTCGAGGCTGCCGAAGTCGCGCGGGCGCGGCAGGTCGGCGGGATTGCCTTGAGGTGCGCCCTCGTCCACCCACGCCACGATCGTCTGGATTTCCTCGTCGGACAGGGATGGATCGTTCTTGAACTTCTGAATCCCGACGTGTTTGTCGATGAACCACGGCGGCATTTCGCGATTCGAGACCTTCGCCTTGATCGACCGCGCCCACGGCCGCGCGTCCTGGTACGTCAGCAGCGACATCGGCGCCATCATGCCCGGCCGATGGCAGTCCTGACACGCGCGCTGCAGAATCGGCGCGACGTCCTTCGAGAACGTCGCCTGACGATCGCCGGACACGCCGGGCGGATTCTGAGCGCGGAGAGGCGCCTGCGCCGTCGCGAGAAGAGCGACCGCTCCCAGCGTGCCGAGTCCGATCCGCCGGCTGAAACGCATCACAACCCCCTTCGACGCGCAGCGCGCGCCGCAGTCATCGGCGTGATCCTACACCTGCGCAGACCACGTCCCTCGGGCTTTTTACGTAACGTCAGCTCGCGCTATTTCTTCGTTGTGGCGGTCGGTACCCCTGGCTTTTCGAACCGCGCTCGAGCTTTCCTGTCCGCGAGCACGCTCCCCTTGTCGCCGGGGTACCAGTATTCGAGGTGACACGCCTCGCAGGCCTCGTCGAGGTCTCCGCCGGCCTGCCAGAGCGCGTCGACGTCTTTTTTCTTCACGACTTCGAGAACCTCGAGACCCACGTTTCGCAACGCCTGAATTTTCGCAATCCAGAGCACCGGATCCTTGTCGATCTTGGCCTTGATCTGGGTCGGCGACAACTCCGGCGGATTCAAGCCAACGCTGTTGTTCACATCTCCGGCCGGCGCAAACGGGCGCGGCACCTTGAGCAACTCGATGCCTTCAACCATCGTGACCGCCCCCGTCTTGACCTTGTCCCAGTCCTCGTCACTCTTCGGCCGGTGTTCCACGAGGCCCTTGTCGGTCGTATCCCACCACACCGCGTCGAAGATGTTGTCGGCGATCGGGTCGATCATGTGGTTCATCAGCTCCTTGACCGAGACGACCGGTGTCATCTCGCCCAGGAGCGGCGGCGCCACTGATGTTGATGTTGTCGGAGCGGGCTTCGAGCAGACCGCGAACGTGAACGTCGCGAGAAAGAGCAGGAGCGCGACGCAAACAAGGCGGGCGCCGCCGATCATTTTCTGGCGACGGGCTTGCCGAATTTTGCCGGATCGGGCGCGACGTTTGGCTGAACGTCGGTCAGCGTGAAGTCATCCCGTCCGCTCAACCAGGAATACGACCACTTGAAGGGCATCATGACTCCTGCCACCGGCCGATAGTCGGAGAAGTCGATCTGGGTCGGCACACGGCCCACCGCGGAGTTGCTGTAGCGCGACATCCTCACCAACAGGCCCGACGCTTTGTCGAAATAAAACGTCGCCAGCAAACCGTTTGCACCCGTCCCCTGCACCACGCGCACATCAACGCCGTTGAGCGTTGTCGAGAAACCCACGCGCCAGTTGGTCAGGAACTCTTTGATGCGTCCGGGAAACGCGAGCTCGGCTTCGAGCCTGGCGCCCTCGAGCGCGCCTCCAGTCCAGGGATATTCTTCGATCACCGTGAGCGGCAACAGGAAGTAGCCCTCGCGGCCGTCGAAGGTGCGGGCCATGTCGCCCTCCTGCTGATGGACGATCGTCGCGAGCTGATTCGGCGCCTTCGCATAGATTTCCGTCGGATAACCCTTGCCAACGACATCGCCGAATGGCGCGCTGGTGCCCTTGGCGACGTAGCTCGTCAGGCTCGCCAGCCGCGGCGCGCCGCCGAGCGCTTGTATGTACTTGTCGAAGATCTGATCGACCGTCGGTTCTCCGGAGGTCGCGGTCGGGAGGAGATCGGGCGGCTCGATCACCGGTTCGCCGTACATCTTGTCGAGCGGCGGGGTGACGAGCGGTCGCTGACTGCCACGATGGCACGTCCAGCACGTGACCACCTGGCGGCCATTGAAGTTGTCGCGATTGATGGCGGCCACCATCTGGATCATCCGCCGCGCCGTGCGTTTCCGTGGCGGGTCGTCCTCCCATTTCGCTTCGGAGGTGCCGGCGCCTGTGTGGCACTCCGCGCAACACAGGCTGAGCGAAGCGGAGAACAATCCCATCGTGCCCATGAACTCGTCGACGGGGATCCCCTTGAGGACCTGGATGTTCTTGAAGGCCGCTTCGGACATCTGCGGCTTCGGTGCCTGTGCCTGGGCAGTTGTAAGAGCGACGCTCGTCAGCCAGAGGATGAGTCCGGCCGCCATAGCAAGATTTGATCGGCTGAACATAGCCGCGGAGTATACGCTATCATCTGCCCGACGACGGTTCCCGAGGAGGTTCTGAAATGACGCGCGGACTCGTTGCAGCCATCGTAGCGGGAGTTGCCCTCGCAATATGGACGGCGGCCGTCGTGCCGCTCTCGGCCCATCACTCCTTCGCAGCCACCTATTACGAGGACAAGACCCAGACCATCGAAGGCGACCTCGTCCAGTTCGTCTTCCGCAATCCGCACTCCTACGTGCATCTCGAGGCCCCCGGCGAGGATGGCGAAATGCACCGCTGGGCCGTCGAGTGGGGATCTGGCATGCAGTTGAGCACGCAAGGTCTGACCGCCACCGCCCTCAAAGCCGGCGATCACGTCATCGTCACTGGCGCGCCCGGCCGCAATTCCGAAGACTACCGGATGCGCATGCGTTCGATCACGCGGCCGAAAGACGGCTTCAAGTGGAACGGCACGTTCCAATAGTGGTTATGCGCGCTTCCCGCGCCGCAGGCGTCGCCGTCGCGGTGCTTGTCTGCTCGACCTTTCTCGCTGCGCCGGCATTTGCCCAGATCGACTTCTCGGGCCAATGGGCCGTGCGCTATCACGAAGATCAGCAGGAGCGGTCGCCTGGCGGCGAGCTCGGCGACTACACCGGAGTGCCGCTGAATGACGCCGCGAGACTTCGCGCCGACACCTGGGACGCCGCGCTGTACGGACTGAGCGAGTGGCAATGCCGGCCCCACGCATCGACTTACATGTGGCGCAGCGTGCATCCGGCCCGGATCTCGAAGGACGTCGAACCGATCACCGGCGAGACGATCGCTCTTCACGTGAACTTCGCAGATCTGATCGATCGCGTGATCTACATGGACGGCCGGCCGCATCCGCCCGAGGACGCCGCTCACACGTGGGCGGGATTCTCGACCGGGAAATGGGAAGGCGACATGCTGACGGTCACGACCACGCACCTCAAGGAGTACATCGTCCGCCGCGACGGCATCCCCACGAGCGATCTGGCGACGATGACGGAGCACTGGATTCGCCATGGCGACTACCTCACCATCATGCAGCTCGTCACCGATCCGATTTATCTGACGGAGCCGTTCGTCCAGACGACGGATTTCGTCCTCGACCTGCACATCCCGGACGCGCCCGAGCTCTGCGAGGTCGAAGAGGAGACGGACCATCCGAAGGGCTGGGTGCCGTTCCGCCTGACCGGCACGACGCATGACGCCGAAGAGTTCGCGAAGAAATACGGACTGCCGGTGGAAGCGGTACGAGGCGGGGCCGAAACGATGTATCCCGAATATCGCGCGAAGTTGAAGCAGCCTGAAAAGCGATGAATCCCGGACGGATTGCCGTCGCGATCTTGCTGCTCTGCGGGACGGTTGGACTGGTCGCCGCCCCCGGCGACATTCGCGTGCTCAAGGTACGCCCGAACGTCTACATGCTGACCGGCGCGGGTGGCAACATCACCGTTCTCACGTTCCCGGAAGGCGTGCTGCTCGTGGATAGCGGCTCCGCGCCGATGGCCGACAAAGTGCTCGAGGCGGTGAAGAAGCTGTCCGAGAAGCCGATTTCGTACATCATCAACACCAGCGCGTCGGCCGATCACGTCGGGGGCAACGAAAAGCTTGCGGCGTCGGGCCGTCGCATCCCGGTCGAAGTCGTGGCAGGCGAGGGTCCGATGGTCATCGCCCATGAGAACGTGATGACGCGGATGAGCGCGCCTACCGGCAAACAAGCAGCGGCGCCCGAACGCGCGTGGCCGAACGAAACCTATCACCTGGATGCGATGAAGTTGAGCGCGCACTTTCACGGCGGCGAGCCGATCGAGCTCTTCCACGAGCCGGCTGCGCACAGCGATGGCGACAGCCTCGTGTGGTTTCGCCGCGCCGACGTCATTTCGACCGGCGACATCTTCATGACGACCACCTACCCGATTATCGACGTCGCGAACGGCGGGACGATTGACGGCGTGATCGACGGCTTGAACAAGATTCTCGAGGTCGCGTTTCCGGACTTCCGGTCTGAGGGCGGCACGATGATTATCCCCGGCCACGGACGCCTCTGCGATATGGCGGATGTCGGCTATTACCGCGATATGGTGACCATCATTCGCGGCCGCGTGCAGGATCTGATTAAGAAGGGACAGACGCTCGATCAGGTGAAGGCGGCGAAGCCGACCCGCGACTACGACGGGCGTTTCGGTGCGGCGACCGGTCCGTGGACGACCGACATGTTTGTCGAAGCCGTATATAAGACGCTCAATGCGAACAAGAAATAAGTTCGTCTTCGCGTTGGTGCTGCTGTGGTCCGCCGCGCTATCCGCTCAGGCGCAGCGAGGACGCGGTCCTGCGACCCCGCAGACGGCGAAGCAGCAGGCGCCGATCGATCTGACCGGCTACTGGGTCTCGGTCGTCACCGAGGACTGGCGCTATCGGATGATCGCGGCACCTAAGGGCGATCATCCCGGCTTGCCGCTCAGTGCGGAAGGCAACCGCGTCGCGAACGCATGGGATCCGGCAAAAGACGAAGCGGCTGGCGAGCAGTGCAAGGCGTACGGCGCAGCGGGAGTCATGCGCGCGCCTGGACGCCTGCACATCACGTGGGAGTCCGACCAGTCGCTGAAGGTTGAAACCGAAGCAGGAACCCAAACACGACTCTTCAACTTCGGTACGACGCCGGCCGCGTCAGGCGCGGCGACCTGGCAGGGGACGTCAGTGGCTCAGTGGGAAGTGGCCGGCGGCGGGCGTCGCGGACGTGGCGCCGCCCCGCAGGGCGGCTCACTGAAGGTGGTGACGACGCACATGCGGCCCGGCTATGTGCAGAAGAACGGCGTGCCGTACGGTGAGAACGCCGTGCTGACGGAATACTTCTCGCGCACGACGGAACCGAACGGCGACTCCTGGTTGATTCTGACGCACATCGTCGAGGATCCGCAGTACTGGACCCAGCCGCTCGTCAGGAGCACACACTTCAGGAAAGTGCCCGACAGCGTTTCGCCTTCGTGGACGCCCGAAGCGTGTTCGGTGCGGTGACCCGGCTATTCTGATCGCAGCGCCTGCATCACATCCACCCGCGCCGCCCGCGCCGCCGGCATCAGCGACGCGACAATCGCGGCTGTGACCAGAACCGACGCGGCTCCGACGAGCGGCAGCGCCCCAGGCACTGAAACGTCCGGCAGGAACAGTCCGATCACCTTGGCGAGCGCGATGCCGCCGGCGACCCCGGCGGCCACGCCTAGACCCGCAATCATCGCGCCCTCTCCGAGAATGCGCGTTAGCAGGTGCCGCGGCGTCGAGCCGATGGCGAGGCGGACGCCGAACTCACGCGTGCGCGCGCTCACAGAGAAGGCGAGCACTCCCGCGACACCGACGACCGCAATCGTCAATGCCACTCCGGCAAACGCGCTGAAGACGAGCGCGTTCAGCCGGCTCGGCGCCAGCACCTCGGCGCGCACGTCGTCGAGCGTCGCGGCCTGCTCCACCGGCTGATCAGCCGCAAGAGTCCGGATGATCTTTGTAATCGCGGGCACCAGCGGGTACGGATCCATCTGCGTGTGAACAAACAGCCGGCCGCCGCCGAACTCCTGCTCGAGCGGGTGATAGACCACCATCTGCGGGCTGGGGACGATGTTCTCGTCGTCGATGTCGGCGGCGATGCCGACGATCCGCCGCGGCGCGGTGCTCACGTCGATGAACTTCATCACCGGGTCGGTCCACATCAGCTTTCGATTGACCGCGTCCTGGTTGGGAAACATCCGCTGCGCCACGCTCTGGCTGACGATGACGACCTTTTCACCGTCGCTGCGATCGCTCGCGTTGAAATCCCGTCCGGCGATGATCGGCACGCCGAGTGAGGCGAAGAACCCCGGCGACACCGTACGAAACTTCCCGCGCGGATCGTCTTCGCCGTCGGCCTTCGCGTAGCCCTCGACCGTGAACTGCGCGGCGAAGAAGGCGCCGGCCTCACGCCACGGCACGAGTGTGCCGACTGCCACCTGCTCGACCCCGGGCAGCTCGCTGATGCGGCGGATCGCCTCGCGGTAAAGCGGCAGTGATTGCTCGCGCGGCCGCTCGTAGTTCATTGGCACGTTCACGGTGAGCACGTTGCGTGTGTTCATGCCCGGATTGGTGCGCTGGAGCGCGAACAGCGTCGCCAGCAGCGTGCCGGCGCCGGCCAGCAGCACGAACGACGCCGCGATCTGCGTCACGGCGAACAGCCGGAGCCGGCGGTTCGTGGCCGACGTCATCCGGACGCTGCCATTCGATAAGCCGGAGCCGTTGGAGGCGTCGGCCGAGGGCAGGCGCGGCACGAACGCCAGGAGCACTGACGATACGAGAGCGAGCCCCACGCCGACCCACAACACGGTCGCGTCGACGGTGATGTCGAGCGCCCGGACGGAGTAGCGCGACGCATACCGCGCCAGGACCGCGACCATCGGCTGCGCGATGATCACTCCGAGGGTCGCGCCCGCGCCGCACAGCAACAGGCTCTCTGCCAGCAGCGTCCGGCGCAGCGCGCCCGCACCCGCGCCGAGCGCCGCGCGAATGGCGAGCTCGCCCTCGCGCCGGACCGAGCGCGCGAGGATCAGGTTGGCGACGTTCGAGCAGGCGATCACGAAGATCAGTGCCGACGCCGCCAGCAGCACGAGCAGGATGGTTCGCGCCGGCGACGTGATCTGATCGCGGAGCCGCACCGCGTCGATCCGGAAGTCCGACTTCTTCGGATACGACTCGCGGTGCTCCTCGACCATCACCGAATGAGCCGTCCGCAGCTCGGCGAGCGCCGCCTCCAGGCTGACGCCAGGAGCGAGGCGGGCGAACAGGTCCGTCATCCGGTGCACCCGGCCCTCGACCATCGTCGCCGACATGTGGTGCGGGCTGGTCACGACGTTGGCGATGATCTCGGTTTGCGCCGGATACGGGACCGACGGCTCGACCACGCCGACGATCGTCGCGGCGCGATCGCTTAGCCTGATGGTCTTACCGATCACCGACGGGTCGCTCGCGAGCGAAGTGGTCCAGAACCTGTGGGTCAGCACCGCGACGCCGGCGGCTTGCGGCCCATCATCGGTCTGGTCGATCAGACGGCCCAGCACGGGGCGCAGCCCCATCACGTCGAAGTACGACCCGCCGACGACACAGGCGCGCACGACGCGGGGCTCGCCCAGCCCCACCAGCGTGAAGTCGATGGTCGAGAAGTCGCCAAACGCGGTGAGCGTCTTGACCTGCGCGCGGAGATCGCGGATCTCAGGAACGGAGAACTTGGCGCTGTCGATGCCAATGCCGCGCGCGCTCTGCTGGATGTAGATCAGGCGTTCCTCGTCCTTGTTGACGAGCGGCCGCAGCAGCACGCCGCGGACGATGCTGAAGATCGCCGCGTTGGCGCCGATGCCCAGCGCCAGCGTGACGATGACGGTGATCGCCAGCCCTTTGACGCGGCCCAACGATCGGAACGCGAACTTGAAGTCGGTGATGAGGCTTTGCATGGCATTGACCTACGGATTGA
>DASXGC010000042.1:0-6779 GCA_036489235.1 Vicinamibacterales bacterium | reverse complement strand
GGCACGACGATTGAACACGACGCCTGGCGCTTCGAACCAGTGTCGGGTGAACGGTTCACCTTGCGTTGCCGTGGACAGGCGACGCCAGCCTCGCGCCTGGTCGTCTACGAAGTGTTCGTGCGTGAAGTGATCACCGGGCCGGTGCCGACGCTGCGCGCGGATCTCCTCTGCACCGTGGACGGCATGAAGGCGTTTCATTGCGAGGCTGCCGCGCTCAACCTGATTCCGGATTGGCCGCTCAGCAGCATGCCTGCGCTGCTACGCAGCGTGGCGACCGGGCGGCCGGCCGCGGAAGTGGACGGCTTCCGCTTCGACGAACGGGCCATGCTGGCGTGTGCGTGGGGACGTCCCGAAGACGCCTTCGGTCCGCGCTTCAAGGTGTTCGATGGTGTCCATCGCCGCACCGGTCACCTGCCGGGCCCGCCCTACTTCCTGATGACGCGCGTCACCGAACTCAATGCCGTGATGGGCGACATCCGTCCCGGTTCGAGTCTGGTCGTCGAATACGACGTTCCGCCCGACGCGTTCTACTTCGTCGACAACCCCGCCGGCTTGATGCCGTTCGGCGTCCTGATGGAGATCGCGCTGCAGCCGTGCGGCTGGCTCGCCACTTTCCTCGGCATCACGCTCAAGGAAGAACAGCTGCTGTTCTTCCGCAACCTCGACGGCGACAGTTTTCCCACGGCGCCGATTACACGTACCTGCGGAACCATTCGCACCCAGGTCACCTGCACCAATATCTCGGCGTCCGGCGGCATGACCATCGAGTCGTTCAAGGTCGAGTGTTTCGTCGGCGATACATCGGTCTACAAGCTCGACACCGTCTTCGGCCACTTTCCAAAGGCGTCGCTCGACTCGCAAGTCGGGATGCCGCGCACACCCGAAGAAAAGGCGTGGATCGTCGAGCCCAACGACTTCCTCGTGAATCTTCGCGAGACACCGATCGCCGGCCTCGCCACCGGTCAGATGCTGATGATCGATCGCATCGACGGCTGGTGGCCGACGGCCGGCGCGGCCGGCCTGGGCCGGATGCGCGCGGTCAAGGACATGGATCCCGGCGCCTGGTTCTTCAAGGCGCATTTCTATTACGACCCGGTCCAGCCCGGATCGCTCGGCGTCCAGGCGATGATCCAGACGATTCAGGCCTACGCGATCCATATCGGCCTCGCGGCCGGCATGACGCGTCCGGTGTTCGAAGACGCAGCCACCGGACGAAAGGCCGTCTGGAAATATCGCGGCCAGGTGAACCCGTTCAAGAAGCGCGTCGTGATCGAGATGGAGGCCAAGGCCGTCGAGCGGGAGGGCGACACCTTCGTCATCATCGCGGACTCGTATCTGTGGGCGGATGGCCTGTGCATCTACAAGGGCGTGGGGATTGCGGTGCGGCTGTTCGATGCCGGTCCCGATCCGTCCGTGCGCGACACCGGTCCGGAGCCCTCCGGGCGCGAAGCCGATGCCGCGTTCGAGGTGAGCGCGGCGAGCGATCCATGGGTGACGGACCACTGCCCCGCTTATGTTCCCGAGCGGCCCGCGCTTCCGGCGATGTGGATGCTCGATCGCATGGCGCAGGCGGCCGCGCAACAGGCGTCAGGCCTGCACGTCACGGCCGTTCACGATCTACGCATCCAGCGCTGGCTGATACCGGCGCCCGATCCGCTGACGCTCCGAACGCGCCTCGAGGACGTCGCGCCGGGAATGGTTCGGGCACGACTCGAGACACTCATCGGCGGTACCTGGGAGACAGCGGCGACTGCGCGCGTGACCCTCGCGCCGCATCATCCGCCGGCGCCTGAACCGCTCGCTTCGCTGCCCGGCGACCCTGCGCCGAACCCGTACGAGACCGGACGGTTGTTTCACGGACCGGCCTTTCAGCTTCTTACCCGGCTCACAACCGTCCCGGGCGCCGCATCCTCGGTGCTGGACGCGGGCAAGCAAACGGTCCCGCGTGGCCTGCTGCACCCAGCACTGCTCGACGCGTCGCTGCACGGGATTCCGCACGACGATCTGGGGGAGTGGGATCCAGCGCTTGGTTCCGCCAACGCCGGCTATCCGCACACCATCGAATCGGCGACCTTCCACGGGCCGACGCCCACGGCCGGCAGCGTCCGCTGCGAGACGCGAATGGTGGCGAGCGCGCCGTTCCCGACCTTCCACATTCAGATTCTGGCCGGCGATCGCGTGTGGGCGGAGATTCGTCTGCGCGAGGTGCTGCTGCCGAGGGGTCGTCTGGGCATGCGTCCAGGCCCGGACCGTGTGCGATTCCTCCGCGATCGGCAGTACGTCGACGGCATGTCGCTTTCGCGCGTTGACGGCGAGGTGACGCGGTTGTCCGACGAGGAAGTGACCGCGACGGACTGGCTGCCTGGGACGGTGTCGGCGATCTATGGCTCGGCCGACGCTGCCCGAATCGCCGCGCTCGAACATGTCGGGCGTCACGCCCGCGTCCACCCGTCGCGGATTCGCGTCGACGAGCGTGCCACGACAGCGGCGAACCTGCCGCTGAACCGGTTTTTCGTCTCCTCGTCCATCGAAGGACGCGACCATGTCGCGTCCGACGCCGCGCCGGAATCGCTCGATCTGTCGAGCGTGCGCACGTTCTGGCAGCAGCGACTTGGCTTCGACGAGTGGATTCTCTTCGATCTCTATTTTGGTCTGGTCCAGCGCTTCGTCAGGCGCCTTGAGTTTACCGACCCTGATACGCCACGGTCGCTCGCCTCGCGGCCGGCCGTGTATCTGTCCAACCATCAAGTTCAGGTTGAATCGCTGCTGTTCCCGATCCTGATGGGTGCCGTCACCGGCGTCCCCATTTCGACGGTCGCCCGCCGCGAACACCAGGCTGCTGACGGCGATCTGCGGGCGGATACCTACTGGCTCGGCCCGCTGGTTGCGCACACCGAGTCGTATCCGGGATTCAGGAGCTGGCGGCCGATCACGTTCTTCGATCAATCCGATCCCGCGTCGATGCTGTCGCTGCTCGAGAACCATCGCCGGCAGGCCAGCAGCGCACCGCACTCGCTCTTCGTGCACGTGCAAGGGACGCGCGCGCAGTCCAGCCGCGATCGCGTGACCCAACTCTCAGCCTCGCTCCTGGACATGGCGCTGGCCCTCGACGCGCCGGTTGTTCCGGTGTGGCTGGGCGGCGGACTGCCGGCGGCGCCGGTTCCTGCGCGTCTCGACTTTCCGTTCGAGTACGGGCGTCAGGACTACGTGGTCGGACGTCCGATCGAGGCGGCCACACTGAAGGCGCTGCCGTACGCGCAGCGGCGCGAACTGGTGATGCAGGCGATCAACGCCCTCGCCACTGGCGACGAGCCACTTCACGCCGGCGACGCGTTTCTCGCGGGTCAGGTGGCACGCCTGGCGCCTCGTGGCGTGACGTCGGTGCAAGCGGTCATGCTCGCCACGCTCGCCGGCGCCTCGCCCGCATCCGCCGAGACGCAGCAGGTGCTGAAGCGCATCGAGGGCGGCCGCGCCGGATGGTCCGACGATGACCGCGGGCGCTGGCTCGAAACGCTGTGCCGCTGGCTCTCACCCTCCGCCACATGATCCGTGAATAAAGTCGCGACGGGGATTCGCGTCGCGCTCGCCTTCGTCGCCCTGGTGACGCTGTCGATTGCGATGATTCCACTGGCGGTGGTCCTGCTGCCCTGGCGCGCGGCCCGGGTTCGGGTTTTCAACGTCACCGCGCGAGTCCTCGCCATCGTCGTAATCGGGATCGCCGGCGTCAAGCTGGTGATTCGCCAGGGCGATCGCATGCGATCCAGCTTTCCGGCCATCTACGTCACCAACCACGTCTCCGCGTTCGATGTCTTCCTCGGTATGCGGCTTGCCCCACCCGGCGCCATGGGAATCATGACGTCGGGGGTTTCACGCGTGCCCGGCTATGGCATCATCTACCGGCTCTCGGGCCACGCCATCATCGATCGCGCACACGCCCGCGATGCCGTCACCGTCATGCGTGAGGTCGGCGAGTTCGTCAAAGCGAACGGGCTCGGGGTGTGGATCCTCCCCGAGGGCAGCCGTAGTGACGATGGGCGACTGCGGCGGTTCAAGACCGGATTCGTCCAGCTCGCCATCGACACCGGGTTGCCGGTCGTCCCGGTGGTGCTGCACGGAGTGCATCGACTGTGGTCGCGCAAGCGGTTCCCGACCCTCGAGACGCGCACGATCGAGGTTGATGTCCTGCCGGCGGTCGATACCAGCGGCTGGCGGACCGAGAGCCGGCGCGCGCACGCCGCCGAGGTGCGGGTGCTGTTCGCGGCTGTCCTGCACGACGACCAGAAACCGATCGACTCCATCCAACCTGACTGACTGAGGTCCGGCTGAAGCCGGACAACTACACGGCATCCCAAGAAGTCCGGCTGAAGCCGGACACTACAGACGTCTGCGGTCTGGCAGATCGAGTGGGGTCTTGTAGTGTCCGGCTTCAGCCGGACCGACGACACATAGTTGTATCTACGACCCATCGGTTGTATATACTACCTGTTTAGGGAGTGCACATGATCAAGCGTGCCGTTCTGATCGGATTGTTCGTGGCCGTGATCGCCGGGACCGTGGCGAGTGCCCAGCCGCCGGCGCCACCGGCCGCACCGGTGACCGCCGTGCTCGTGAACCTGACCGTGAAGCCCGAGGATCGCGCCAAGGTGCCGGCGGTGATGCCGCAGGAGGTGCGCGACACCGTCAAGCTCTATCTCGACGGCAAGATTCAACAGTGGTACTCGCGCGCCGACGGCCGCGGCGTGATGTTCATCATGAACTGTACGACGGTCGAGGAAGCGCGGACCATCATGGGCGGCCTGCCGCTGGCGAAGGCCGGCCTCGCGGTGCTCGACTACACTCCGCTCTCGCCGCTCACGCCGTTGCGGGCGCTGGTCAACGACCCGCCGGCCAGGCAATGACGCTTTGGATGCTGCCATGAGCCGCGCAATCCGCTCGGCGTCGAAGGCCGCGAACCACACGGCGCCAGGCGACCAACTGACCGATCTGGGATGTGCCTGTGCGACGGCGCGCCAGTTGGCGCGCGTCCTCACCCAGCTTTACGACGGACGTCTGCGCGCGAGCGGCATCGAGGCGCCCCAGTTCGCCTTGATGCTGACGCTCGACAAGGAAGGTCCGTGCAGCCAGACCGCGCTCGGACGCCGCTATGCCCTCGACAAGACAACGGTGTCGCGCAACGTGCGGCTGCTGCAGCGTCGTGGATGGGTGGCCGTGTCGTCGGCCGGAGATCAGCGCGAACGCCGGATCGTGCTGACGACCGAAGGACGCAGACGTCTGGCGCTGGCCCGGCCGCAATGGAAGAAAGCGCAGGCGGAACTTCGCGACAGGATGACCGGTCCGCAATGGGAGCGCATGTTCCAGACCTTCAGGTCCGTCGCTCAGCTAGCTGCGGCGATCAGGGTTGAAACGCTCGGAGCAGCGCGTCCAGGTCGTTGACGTCGATCGGCTTGATCAGGTGGCCGTCGAATCCGGCATGCCTGGTGCGTTCACGATCGTTCTGCAGGCCGTAACCGGTCAGCGCCACGGTGCGCACCGACTCCCAGCCGGGCTGCAGGCGCAACCGTGCCGCCACCTCGTATCCGTCGATCACCGGCAGCCCCAGGTCGAGCAGCGCAACGTCAGGCACGTAGTCGGTGGCGATGGTGAGCGCATGCACGCCGTCGTGCGCGACCCGCACGTGGTGGCCGAGCGCGCGCAGCGATTCGGCGAGCATGTCGGCGGCGTCCACGTTGTCGTCGACCAGCAGCACCTCGAGGCCGCCACCGACCGGAGCGGCGTGGTGTTCCGGCACTGCCGACGGTCGGACCGGGCGAACTGACGAAGACGGCAGTTCGATCACGCACTCGGTGCCTGTCCCTTTTCCCTGGCTGGTCAGCATTACGGTACCGCCATGGGCATCGACGAGACTTCTGACGATCGCGAGGCCGAGGCCGAGGCCGCCCTGGGAGCGGTCGCTGTCCTGGCGCTCCTGCGCGAACGCATCGAATACGGTCGCGAGCATCGCCGGATCGATGCCGACACCGGTGTCGCGCACGATCAGGCGAACGATCGGGCCTTCGAGGGTGGCATTGACGCTGATGGCGCCGCCTGGCTCGGTGTACTTGGCGGCGTTGGTCAGCACGTTCGCCACCACCTGTGCCAGGCGGCCGGGGTCGGCCTGGACGACCAATTCGCCCGCAACGTCAGCGGTCAGACGCTGGCGGCGCTGCTCCATCAATGGGCTGGCCATTTCGATCGCCCTTGCGACCACCTCGGACAGCCACACTGGCTCGAGCTTGAGCTGAATCTTGCCGCGGGCAATCCTCGAGACGTCGAGCAGGTCGTCCACGAGGCGCACCACGTGCTTGACCTGGCGCTCGATCACGGCTCGCTCTTTCTCCGCTCCCTGAACGCCGCGCAGGCGCATCAACTGCAACGCGGTCAGAATCGGCGCCAGCGGGTTGCGCAGTTCGTGCCCAAGCATGGCGAGAAATTCGTCCTTCGCGCGATTGGCGCCCTGCACCTCATGCAGCAGCGTCTCGCGCTCGCTTTGCGCGCGCTCCAGTCTCTGGCGCGCCGAGACCTGGCTGGTCACGTCCATCGCCACGACCATCATCCCGTAGACGTCGCCGGTGTCATTACGAAGCGGCTCGAGGCTGAAGGTGACGTAGCAGTCGACGAGCATGCCGTCGGCGTTGCGATCGAACCGGACCAGCATCTCGTGGGCGACGAATGGTTCGCCGGTCCGGTAGACACGATCGAGAATGCCGGGCAACGGCGTCTGCTGCAGTTCCGGAAACGCG
>DASXGC010000085.1:0-16665 GCA_036489235.1 Vicinamibacterales bacterium | reverse complement strand
CGTCTTCTCGGCCAGTCTGTTCTGGAGTTTCTGATCGCCACACGATTCACCTGGCGCTCGGCAGATCGGGAGTCCCCTGACATCTCTTGGCGTGCGCTGAAACATTTGCGTACGATCGTGCCCCCTGGGACTGCGGACGTTCCTGAAGAGCTTCCGAGGCACCCGCGCGACGCTGAGCTCCGTACTCGCCAGTAGCGATATCGCGCACCCGGAGACCGGCCGAAAGACCGGAAGGAGCGTTATGCTAGCCGCGACAGGGCGTTCATGTTTCCCAACCTGCTGATGAGGTCGGCATTCCAGACGCGCGTCGCCTGGTCTGCACTGCCGATCGTCCTGATGCTGCAGGCAGTACCGACACGCGCCTTTGCGCAGTCGCCCGACTGTCGCGCAATTCGGCGTGGCGAGTCCGCCACGCAGGCCGCACGACGCCTGACCGGCAAGGGCGAGAACGCGTATCACGAGTGGTTCCAGATCGTGAACGCCGCGTCGAGGGCGGTTCCCAAGTCGCAATACAACCGTATTCGTCTCGGCTGGCGGGCCTGCATCATCACGTCGGCCATATCTGTGAACGCACATCATGTCGAAGAGCCTGCGGCTGGCGACGCCTACGAAGCTCTCAACCGCCCCCGTGTTCCCGAAGTACTGTCGGCGCCCGCTGCGCCGGCAGCGCTCGCAAGCGCGGACGCCGGCGATGAACGGCCTTCCGCCGTCTCCGACGTTGTTCGAAGACTCGCGGGTATCGATCTCAGGATCCTGTGGTTTTGCGCCGCGATGGTTGTTCCCTGGTGCGGGTGGCGGGTGGTCGACGACTATCTCATTCGCAGGAAGACGGCGTCGCTCATCGTGCGGTACTTCGTCCATCGATTCGTTGATGAGTTCGAACGGCCACTGGTTCGGTGCGACGCCGAAGAACGTCCGGTGAGATCGGGTCTCCGCTTCGGCGCGCGTCGCGGACGATTCGACATTCTTCTCGCGCCTGGCGAGGGCAGGCGTTATCCAAATCTGTCTGACCACAAAAAGAACGTCGAATACGACGTGGCCCGAGTCGTGCGCGTGCTTGCCGACGACTCCTTCGTGAGCGGTGCGCCTTACACAAAAGCAGGATGGATCGTGGTGCCATTTCAATTCACTGCGGACCGCAGGCCATCAGGTGTTTCATGCATATCCTCCTTGTAAGCGCGGGCGGCGGCGGTGGAAACATTCTGCGATCAGTGATGGCGACGTTCCGGCGTGACGTGGCGGTGACGCAGAAGACCGATGCCGGCTACGCTGAACGGCTCAGGCGCGCTGTGACGCCTCGATTTCTGGACACCAACGAGTTTGCGCTGTCCGATCTCCCCAGCGAGGAGCGATTCCTCATCGGCGCTCGCACCACCGGCCGTCTCGGCGCCAGGCACGACCCGGAGGTGGCGCTCCGCGCGCTCGAAGAATCACGCAGCGAAGTCGAGGAACTGTTCAGCCGATATTCGATCATCATCTTGATCGGCTCTGGAGGCAAAGGCACCGGTTCGGGAACGATGTTTCCACTTGCGCAGATCGCGCGTCAGCAGAAGAAGCTCGTGATCCCGATCTTCGTCCGGCCATCGTTCGAGCGGCACGAGGTGGACAAGCGGCACTACGATCATGCCGTACGCGCCATCGAGCAATTCGACGCAGCCGGCATCCGGCTGATCGAACTTCTGAACGACCGTGGATACACCGAACACGATCCGCAGCCGCAGCCGGTCGTCTTTGAACGAATGAATGTTCCGATCGCGCGCGGTCTCCGCGGCCTGATCTATGTCTTGTGGGATCTCTCGCAGATCGATCCGTCCGATCTCTCGGTCCTGTTTGCCGGCCGGGGTCGTTTGCGAATCGGCTTCGCCGAGATCGATCCTCCGGACGGCCGCGATCCGAGCGATGAACAGGTCGAGCAGGCAGCCCGCCGATGCTGTGACAATCCGTACTACGCCTTTCACAAGCCCGCTGGGACGTCTTTGATCTGCATTGAAGGCGACTGGTCGAATCTCGTGGATGCACAGATCAAGGGACGGGTCGGCGCCGCGATGGGCGTCGATGCCAGGAGTCCCTACAGTCCGCTGTACGCGCGAGCGGTGGGCATGCCGAAACCGTGGGGCGTGACCGCGTTGTTCGCCGAGTACACAGGAACGCAGCGCCCGCTCGAAATCGATTGGAGCCTCGAGAAAGGCGTGCGCACGGCTGCCCACGCACCACTACCTGATACCGAATCGCCTGCGCCGGCCGAGCAACATACGAACCCATCGAATCGAAAGATCGGCAACGCGTCTCCGGCGCGTGGCTTTACCACCCTCCGGGAATTCGCGGTCGCCCTCAACCGCGCCGATCCGGCGGCACTGGCGCTGGCGGGCGACGGCACATCGAACATTCCCGTCGACGGAGCCGAGGTGAGACGGCTTCTCGGCATGATGTGGTTTCGCACCGCGTTCGACCGGCTCCCCCGTAATTGGCGCGAGCGGCTCCTGCACGCCTTGGTCGAGAGTACGACGGTGCCGGACCACGAACTCAAAAGGGGCCGGCAGACGATCCATCTGCGCGAGCTCAGCTACGAGGAGCTCCTTGAGACCAGTTCAACGACGGCCGTGCCGGATGAGATCCGGCCGGATCTGGATCTGCTGATCGCGGTCGGCCGCCTCTGGGGAGCGGATGCGGTGGCGCGTTTCCACTTCGCCGAGCTCGCGGAACGCCACGAACCGTCCACGATGGAGAGCCTGCTGCACAAGTTCCGGGACTGATTTCACAGTCAATCGCAACGATCTTCGACGAGAACAAGGCGAAGGTCGTGCTGCGCCTGCTGACAGCGGCTTCCGGCTCGCAGCCGGAGAAGTAGCGCTACCATACCAGCGGTGCTCAAGTCCTTCGCGCCAGGAAGTCTGCCGGGTGCGTACGCGATCGTCGCGCCGATCGGCGCGGGCGGCATGGGACAGGTCTTCCGCGCGCGCGACACGCGGCTCGGCCGAGAGGTCGCGCTCAAGCTGCTGGCGGTCGATCAGGCAGCCGATCCGGCAGGCCTCGAGCGCTTCGAGCAGGAAGCGCGCTGCGTCGCCGCGCTCAACCATCCCAACATCGTCGCGCTCTTCGACATCGGCCGGCACGACGGCGCGACCTTCATCGTCACCGAGCTCGTCGACGGCTCGTCGCTCGGCGGCGTGAGGCTGCCCCCTCGGAAGGCGATCGACGTCGCCGCGCAAATCGCGGACGGTCTCGCCGCCGCGCATGCCGCCGGCGTCACGCATCGCGATCTCAAGCCCGACAACGTCATGGTCACGCGCGACGGGCGTGTGAAGATCCTCGACTTCGGCGTCGCCAAGGTGACCGGCCGGCTCGCCGCGGAGAACGCGACCAGGGTTGACACCGGCGCCGGCTTCATCGTCGGCACCGCCGGCTACATGGCGCCGGAGCAGGTGCGCGCGGGCGAGGTCGATCATCGCGCCGACATTTTCTCGTTTGGCACACTGCTCTACGAGGTTCTGACCGGCGTGCGAGCCTTCAGCGGCGAGACCGTCGCCGACGTCATGACCGCGGTGCTCAAGGACGATCCGCTCGACCGTCCAGTGGACATTCCAGCCGGCCTTCGTCCGATCGTGTCCCGCTGCCTCGAGAAGAAGCCTCAGGAGCGGTTCCAGTCGGCGCAGGATCTCGCGTTCGCGCTGCGCCATCTGAGCGGCTCTTCGGCGACCGCATCGGCGATCGCCGTGCCGGCCGGAAAGACGATTCGGCGTGAATACGGGCGGATCACTGCTGCGTTCGTCGCCGGCGCATTGGCCGCGAGCGGGTTGGTCCTGCGCGCCATCGGCGGAGGCGAGCCGCCGATCGATCCGGTCCGCTTGACGCGCATCGCGTTCGACCAGCGCGACGAGCACGCGCCCGCGATCTCGCCGGACGGACGCTCGCTCGCCTATCTGCGCATCGACGGCGATACCACCGAGGTGTTGGTTCGCCCGCTCGACGCGCTGACGCCCAATGTGCTCGTCCGGTCGTCAGCGGCCCTGTCCGACACCATATGGTCCGCCGACGGCACTCGTGTCTGCTACAGCGGTGGGCGCGAGATGTCGTGCGTCGGCGCAGCGGGCGGTACGCCGCGGCACGTTGCGTCCGACTTGGCCTGGCCGCACTTCTCTCCGGACGGCGGCGCGCTGCTCGGGATTCGTGTGGCCGACAACAGGCCGGCACTGTTCCGCAGCGCGCCGCTCGGGAGCGAGCCGCAGCGCATCGACTACGAGCTGCCGTTGGACGTCACGTGGCTCTCGCCGGTTTCGCCGGACGGATCGACGGTCATCGCCATCACCCGCTCGAGTCCGTCGTGGATCCTTCCGTTGCACGGCGGCGGGCGGCGCCCGCTGACCTTCGACTCGACGACGGCACGCGTTCGATCGATGGCGTGGTTGCCCGACAACCGCCACGTCGTCGTCGCCGAGGAAGGTACGGATCAGACTGGCTTCCGCCTTGTGCTGCGCGACACGCACAGCGATGCGCGGCGGCTCGTCGCTCGCGCCACCGATCCGATTACCGGCGTGACCGTGACGCCGGACGGCCGCCGCATCGTGTACGCGCAGGGACCGGTCGACCGCGACATCGTCGAATTGGCCGGCGACGGCCGCATGCTCAGACCCGTCGTGTCGACGGCGGTCCTTGAGGGCTTTCCGCGCTGGGCGCCGTCTGGCGATCGGTTCGTGTACCAGAGCGGCGGTCCCGGTTCGAGCGGCAGTTTGTGGATCGGGGACGAAGCGACCGGCGCCGCGACGCTGCTGCTGGCGCTCGCGAACGATCGCGCCGGAGCCGGGCCGGTGTTCTCGCCGGACGGCAACCGCATCGCCTACACGGATTCCTCATCCGGCATCTACATCATGCCGGCGTCGGGCGGACGCCCCGTGCAGGCGCTCGCGTCGACGACCGTGCGCCCGCCCGTCTGCTGGACGCCTGACGGCGAATCGATCTGGTACAGGGACGGCCCTCCCACGAGTCTGGCGAAGCTACCGTTGCAGGGCGGCGCGCCGGTTGCGTTCAAGGGAACGGCTGCAGTCTTCGAGGGCTGCTCGCCCGATGGCCGATGGCTGCTGCGGCGCACGTCGCGTGAAATCGTGCTGACATCCACTGACGGCGCCCAGGAACGAACGGTGGGATCAGTTCGCGACTACGCGTCGCCCGTCGCCGAGTTCGGCAAAGGCGGCACGCTCTACCTCCTGCGCCGCGATCGCCGATCGATTGACGTGTTCGACGTTGCCACGCTGCGACCGCTCCGCACGATCGCGGTCGAGCTGAGGCCCGAGGACCAGGTCTCGGAGTTTTCGATCAGGAGCGACGGCGCACGCATACTCGCCTCCGTCGGCGGCGAGCGGAACGACCTGTGGATGGCGGAGGGATTTGCAACGCCGGCCACGTCGTGGCGTCGGTGGCTTCATCACTGGAATTGATCGGCCCGGAGTTCGATTGTTCGCGGCGCACACGAGAGGCGCTTCGCTTGATGTATGATCGCCGCCACGAACCCCACTCCCCGGTGATCTCACAAAACGTGCTGGAGGTGTCTATGAAAGTCTGGTCAGTTGCGACGGTCGTGCTCGTGCTGTCTGTGGGCGTCGCGGCCCAGGGGCCGCCCGCGAAGGGAAACACCGGCAAGTCGGCGATCGCGGTGACGCTCGGCTCTCTCGGCTGCTCGACGGCGGTTGGAACTGACGCGTTCGAGGTGCTGTCCTGGAGCTGGGGCGCGAGCAATCCCGGCGACTTGAGCGGCGGCGGTGGCGGCGGCGCCGGCAAGCCCACCGTCTCGGATCTCAACCTCCTGAAGGGGTTCGATGCGTGCAGCCCCGCACTGTTTGGCGCCGTGGTGACCGGCAAGGCGTTTCCCACGCTCACACTCACAGCGAGCAACAAGGATGGCACGACGACGACCGTGACGCTTAGCGACGTGCGCGTCTCGTCGTGGCAGGCCAGCGGCAATTCCACGAGCGATGCCGCGGTCGAAAGCGCCAGCTTCGCGTTTTCGAAGGTCTGCCTGGCTGACGGAGCCAGCAGCGCCAAGTTCTGCTTCGACCTGAGCGCCGGCAAGACGTTCTAGCCATACCGGACCGGCCCGGTAAACCGGGCCTGAATTTTCGATGAACAGTTCCGTATAGTCGCCCGGATTCCCCCTCTGTTTGGGCAAGAACGTCCCGGCCAATCGATCCCGAGAGCCTCGTTCACTTCCGCGGGCGCAAAAGTGGCCCGAGCCGCCCAGCGGCGACAGCAGCGCGAATGCGGCGAAATCGTGGTTTTTCTTCTTCGTCGTCCTTCGTGGCCTTCGCGCCTTCGTGGTGCCGGTACTAGTTGATCTGTGACTCAGCGAGCAATCCCACTGGCGATCGTGTCCTGCACGTTACCGGCAACGGACGTCAGTAGACCGTTACACCAGCCGATCGCTTACTGCGGCGCGCGCGACCAGAGCCTCTGCCTGTTCGACGATGAACTCTGCCGTGTAGCGCGTCAGGCAGTGCACGTCACCGAAGCGGCACTCCGCGTCCATGCACGACCCGCACTCGAGGTCGCCCGAGTGCAGACACAACGTGTGCGGGCCGAGCGGCGTCGACCACGCGTGGCGCGTCGAGCCGAAGAGCGCGAGCGTCGGCGCACCTGAAGTCCAAGCCATGTGCATCAGCCCGCTGTCCTCGGTCAGGACGAGCGATGCCTGCCTGACGATCGCAAAGGCCTCGTCGCCGCGGGTGCGTCCGACGAGATTGAGCAGATCGGATCCCAGCGCGCGCGACAGCACGGCGGCTTTGTCGGCGAGGCGCCCGATACCTAGGACCGCGAACTGCGCGTCGTGTCGGCCGCGCCACTTCTCGGCGAACTGGACGTAGCGATCCAGCGGCCAGTTGCGGCTCGGAAACCCGCCGGCGGGGCTCAAGACGACGAGCGGTCGGCGCGGATCCCAGCCGGCTGCGCGCAGCAGGTCTTCGCCAAGCGTCGAATGATGCAGGTCGAAGCCCGCCTCGACGCGCGCGAGCGGAAAACCCGCGGCGGCAATCGCACGCCTGGTGCGCTCCCCAGCGCTGACGAGCGACTCGCGATCGAACGTCGACCATGCGCGCGGGCGCGCCATTCGCGTCAACGTGCGGCTGACGCGGTTGTTCTGCAGGTCGATGACGACGTCGTAGCGGCGCGCCAGCAGCTGCGGCCCCCTGGCGAGCGCGAGGGCGAGCTGCAGCCGCTCGTTGCGTCCGCCGCCGAGCGCGTCGATGCGTGCAAAGAGACGGACTGCGCGCGGGACTTCGGCGGTCTCGTCGCGCGTCATGAAATCGATCTCGGTCGACGGCAGCAGCAGACCGAGGGCCCTCAGGTACGGCAGTGTGATGACGACGTCGCCGATCGCCTGCAGCCGGATGGCGAGAATCCGCGACGGCGGCCGACCGCTCTGCCACGGGCGCACATCGGGAGTCACGGGCGGCCTCGCCGATTGAGGGGCCACCACACCGCCGCTTCGCCGACGGCGAGCGCGAAAATCGAACCGTGGAATAGCGCCAGCAACGGTATCGAGAGCTGGCGATGAAGACCAGCGTTACCAGTTGCGGAAGACCGCTCCCCAACTCTCATCATTCCGGCGGCGTCTCGCCTCTGACCTGGAAGCGGGATACGCCGAGTTTTCCTGCGAGCTGCGCGCGTGTACAGCCTGGGTTTTCGTGCACTCTCCCGATATCACGCGGTCCGAAATTGATGGAGTTTCGCCGGTTCTGCGGTGTTACCATCTCGCGACACGATGGTAGTTTTCTGGTGACACTCTGGCAAGGAGAAGAAGTCGCGAGAACTGGTGATCCTCGGCAACTCCAACACACCGTCCGCGCTCGGTATGATCATGCCGCTGTTCCACTGGGCCACGCCGTCTCGCTTCCACTCGATTCATAAGAACGACCTGGCGCGCCATGGTCGGGCAGTCGGAGCAGGCGTTCATAGCTCTCGCCCAAGGCAAGGGTCCCGCTGTTCCCGCGGTGAAGATTCTCGTGTACCACGAAATGGAGCCGTTCTTCGTGGCGGGCGACAGCGACGCGCTGTGAGGCGAACACATTCACCCGACACCGAACGGCACGGCCGCCGACATGTTACCGGCAACGTACAATGAACTCGACTCTCACCAATCCGTGTCTGACACACCCAGCATTTACGAGCGACTGACCAAGCTCGTCATCATCTGTTCCGCCGCGGTCGCAGCCTGGATGCAGCTGTGGCTCCTGTCAACTGACTGGCCCCAGTGCTGGATTCTGACGGGAGCAATCTTCGTTGCGGCACTTGCGGGAGGCCGCTGGCTGCCCGCTCCGACGCGACGCACCGTGATGTTCGTGACCTACCTTGTCCCCGCTTTTTTCGTCGTGAGGACTGGGGGATTCGAAGAGTCCGGGTGGATTATCTGGATCGCGATGATTTACGGCGTGATGTTGCCGTCGCGCACGATGCTGCGCTGGTCGTTGCCCCTGAGGTGGAGACTGCCGCTCGCTTTCTGGGGCGTACTGTGCGCGTCAACCTGGCCGATTGTCATGCTGCGCGAATCGGATTTCGATCTCTCGCGAATCCCATCGGCTTTCGGGGCGGTGTCGGCGGAAACGGCGCTCTTTGTTTTGACCGGCATTTTGTGGTTCGACTGGCTCTTTTCTGAGTACGCCGCGTCAGACCGGTCCAAGTTCGAATCCGACATCTTGCGGCCCCTGGGAATTGGTTGGATGGCGTCGGGCGGCCTGGCCGTCTATCAGATGTTGGGCCGCATGGCTTTCATCAACCCCGAATTCTGGGCTGTTCGCGCTCGCGCGACCGGCTCGCTTGGAGACGCGAACCTGCTGGGCATTCTGTCGGCCATGTGGGGGCCCGCATTCGTGGCGGTGGCGGCTGGTTGGGCGAATCGGAAGGCGTGGTTAATTGGCGCGTTGGCTTTGCTGCTTTCGTGGCTAGCCGTGTGGGCGTCAGGCTCCCGGTCTTCGATGCCCATTGTCGTGCTTGGAGTCGCGGGCATTCTCTACGGCGTGTGGCGTTCCACAGGCTCGAAGCGCCTCATGACGTATGCCGCGATTGCGCTTCTGTCTGTCGCAGCGACGGCAGCGATCGCCGTCGCGCGCACCAGACCATCCGCTGTCGGCCCAATCACGCGACTGGTCGATGACTTCCGGCCGAAATGGTCGGCCGATTGGGCCCGTTCCGCCGGTAGCTACCTCTGGACGCGCAACGGTTACGGCGTCATTGCCGGCGACATGATTCAACAGTCACCGCTGGTCGGGATCGGACTGGGGGCATTCCATCCGCTCGTGTACCTCTACTCGTGGCGACTGTTCCGGGTGTTCCTTCCACCTGACAACGCGCAGAACTGGCTCCGCCATCAGGTCGCCGAGCTCGGGATTCTCGGGAGTGTCGGATGGGTCGGCTGGTCAGTGCTTCTGCTCGTCCTGTTGCTCACGGCCCACGCCACTACTTTTTCCGGTGCCGTGCTTCGACTGATCCTGATCGGTTTTGGACTGGTTTCGCTGGTCGGCGTACCTGCTCAGAGCATCGCCGTTGCGATTACCTTCTGGACGTTTGCGTGGTGGTTCATCGACGAGGTTGACGGATGGAAGCCGCGGCAGGATGGGACGAACTCGGCGATTCGCTGGGCCTGGGCGGCACTGTGGTTGCTGATTCTCGCTCACGGTGCGGCCAGCGTCCGCGCCGCGCGCACATTCCTTCGTCCGCCAGTCCAGGCGATGAGGGCGGATATCGACTATGCGACGGGGCTGTACGAACCGGAGGGCGATCCGCCGTTCCAATGGACAAAGCAGCGAGCGGTCGCCGTCATGCCGGTGACCAAGCGGTGGATCAGGCTCGACCTTCTGGTCAACCACGCCGACCTCGCTCAACGGCCTGTGGACGCGAAGGTGTGGGTGAATGGACAACTGACAGTGGATACGCTCTTGAGGTCGCCGGCGACGACAACTCGATACGCGCTGGTCGGCGACGGTCGGACGCGAATGATGCTCGAAACATGGGTGAGCCGCGTTGAGCGGCCGAGCGAGATCGGGATCGACGACACGCGCGAGCTCGGGCTGATGCTGCGCTGGAGCTTTGTCGACGCACCTCCAGCGGATCCGCCCCGCTAGCGTCTCGAGCGAGGACGGGAGCGACCTTGCGCCAGCAGACTGTTGAGCCTACGATGCCGATCGTTGACAGAGGGTTGAATCATGAAGTCTTCCTGGCTCGTGGGCGGCGGCGCGTCCAATCTTCTTGATCGGATTGCTTATGGAAGAGTGGTTGCTTTCATGAAAGTCGGAGTCGGTTGGCTCCGCACGGGCATCTTCAACGTTGCGGACATGGCGCTCATGATGGGTGCCGCAATCGTAGCGATTGCAAGCTACCGCACCCAAGAGCGGCGCACACGTTCCTGAGCGGAGATTACCTGTGACGCTCTTCGTCGCGATGATCCTGCAAACGATTGTGATGCTCTCGACCGCATCCGCTGCCAAGGAATGTTGATGAACCGCCAGATCGGTAACTCCGTCTCACACATTCTGCTTGTTGTTGGAGTAATCTGGTTCGCGAGCGTCGCGCCGCACGCGAGTAGCGATATTCCCATCGTTCAACTTTCCTACGCAGACGGTTTCGACAGCGTGTGTTCGCAACAGGCGCACTACGCGATAAAGCCCGCGTGGGTAGCAGAGGTCAACAGTCGGTTACCGGAGTTCGCCGCGAACTGGAAACGTGACGGCGAGCCGCTGATGCGTGCGATTGAACAGATCGTCGGAACACCGTTCCGCGACAAGGAATTGCTCGTTGCGCTCAGCGTGTGTTCTTTCCCGTCAATGAGCGACCCGCTGCTCGTCAATGTGAGGTTTTCGCTCAAATCGTTCACGCCGGATAGCGTGCCGCCAGACGTGACGACCAGCATCATTCTTCACGAGATTCTTCATCACTACCTGTCGGACAAGTTGTCGCACGGCTCCCGGCTGCTGAGACAATATGCAGGCGAAGATGAAACCGTCACATCGCATCTGCACCTGATGGCGCTGATGAATGCCGCATACGTGACACTCCGCGAGCCGGACACGATGAAGCGCGTTATCGCGAAGGATAGAGAACTGCCCAATCGCTCGTATGGGCGGGCTTGGGACATCGTTCAGGCGGAGGGGTATTCGGCGTTCGTCTCCGAATTGAAGTGACCTAAACGGTGTGTTGCCGTTCACGCAGGAACGTCCGCAGTTGGGCGCGAACGACGTAACTGACGGTGCGATTCGTCTGCCGCGCGATGTCGAGTAGCGCGGCGGCTCACGCTCAACGGAGCGAGACGGGCAGCTATACTGGAGCGATGTTGTTCATGGTGATTGAACACTTCCACGATGCCGACCCCGTCGCCGTCCATGAGCGATTTGCTCAGCGAGGGAGAATGTTGCCGGACGGTGTGATCTACCACGCCAGTTGGATCGACTCCGCGCGAGCACGTTGCTTTCAAGTCATGGAAGCGGCAGATGCAGGGATGCTTGCCCCTTGGATTCAGCGATGGGCAGATCTGATGGAGTTTGAGGTTGTTCCGGTCGTCCCATCGGCGGAGTATTGGGCAACACTCGACACGGACGCGCGATGACAACACGTGTCCCGATGGGACCGCGAGCACAATACCGCCGCGCGCGTCTGGACGACTGTACCTTCATGTGACCGAGGCGCTCAGCCCGCCTCGACGGCAGCGGCACGCCGTGCGCGCTCGAATCACCCGAGTCGACGACGGTCGGCGCGCCTGGACGATGACGCGCGCGATGCGCTGCTGGCGCACGACTGGCCTGGCAACGTGCGCGAGCTGCGCAATGTCCTCGAGCGTGCCCTGATCATGAGCGACGGGGCCGTCATCGCCAGACACGATTTGTCGCTGCGCCACAAGATGATTGCCCGTCGCAGCAGAATGATGTCAGCGTGTTCGAGCGGCAGTTGATCGAACGAGCTTTGCGCGACACCGACGGGAACAAGTCGAAGACCGCGCGGCGCCTCGGTCTCACGCGGACGCAGCTCTATGGGCGTCTGCGCCGCTACGGACTCCAGGCTCCCGTCGTGGTCGCCGCGTTGTCTTAAGCAAGTCCGAACCAGGACTCTCTCATGGCATCTGGCAAGTGCGGAAGACACTCCGGCAATGAGGGCCAGCGGTCAACCGGGGGGGCCGCCACCTCGGGCTGCTGAACATGAAGCAGGAGCGCACAGTCCAACGACCGATAGCGGACTACTGATGCCTGACCGACGTTCAACGGACGGCGACAGGAGTACCGACGATTACGGTGTTCGAACGGTGCAACCCAATAAAAAAGCCCGCCTGGGTTAGGCGGGCCGATCATGCTCAAATTATGCTCAACGCGGAACGACAAGGCACGACAGCAACCGTGATGCCACGCTCAAGAACCCGAGTGATTTGTTTAGGAATTTGGTCGGGGCGAGAGGATTCGAACATCCCACCCTCGGTCCCGAACCGATGCGCATTTCAGAAGATCACGCCTGAAATCATCATTTTCGTCAACAGCATACGACCAGCATACGCGTCACCGGGGCACCATCGCCGGCTATCGCGGACAACGGGGACTCCGATGCGGCCGGACCGCTATCGCCGCCCGTGCCGTTCGTACACATGCGAGGGCGCCGGCTTATCGCGTCGTGACCGCCGGGGGCGTCCACGAGCCGTCCACCACGCTCGCCTGTGGGCCGTACGCGCGGATGTAGAGGGAGAATTCACCGCCTGGCGCCGGCAGCCAATTCGTGCGCTCCGAAAGATCAGTGGGAGCGGTCGCCTGAATGTAGATCGTCACTGAGCCGTCGGGATTGATCTTCAAGTCCTTGTTCTTCGTCCCCACTGAGTAGCGGCGCAATTCATTCGGCGAGAAGAAATGAAACTGGTCGTACAGCGTCAACGACCAGAATCCCGTCACGGCCGGCTCTCCTTTCGCAAACGTCACGGCGTAGCGCTTGCTCCCCGTCAATCTCGCGCCCGCCGCGTCAAGGTCCTGATAGAAGTACTGCGTCTCCGCCGCCTTGTTCACGAGGATGTTCGACCTGGCCACGGCGGTGCGGGTGAAATAATCGGTGCCGAAGGCCGCGCCATTGTCGATCGTCGTCCAGTGATTCGCCAGCGGCTTGCCGTAATTCCGGAACTGCAGCAGCGGACCAACGAGATCGTCTTCCGCGCGCGTCGCTTCGTCGACGATCGCGTTCCTCAGCGCGGAATCTGTGACGGCGGCGGCCATGACGGCCTTCACCTCCGCATAGCGCGTCTCTTCCCCCGGTCGCGCCGGCCCATCGTCGAGTACGGCCGGCAACTCGTCGAAGAATTTGTCGGGAAACACCCAGCGCGTCTCGGCCGTGCTCGAATCATCCGTCGGTGACTTCAGAATCGGCAACTGGCGCCAGTCGTGCGTCTTCATGGTGCCGTCGAACTTCGACAGCGGGTACATGTCGATGCCGGCGATCAGCGGCTGCACGGCGGCCTTGTCGGCGGCCGTATCGTCCTGAAAGACGCGTGGCACCACGAACGCGGTGTGTGTGCTCGCCTGGAAGACTTTCGTGATGCCCTTCGGCGTCTCGCCATGCCATGACGGCCCGACCAGCAGATAGAAGCCCGGCGTCGAGTGGTACATGATGCCGAGGTCGGCGAAGCTATCGGTCCGCAGGTCGACGATCTGATAGACCCAGAATCGGCCGTGAAAGTCAGGGACCTGCACGACAACTGGACCTTCATCGAGTGCGGCAATGCCGGCACCATAGACGACGTCCTGATTCGGACAGGCGACCCAGCGTTCCGACGGCTCGATGTAATCGTGCAGCATCGCCATCTGATTGAGCGGCGCGAACGGCAGCACGCCATTCATCAGACCGACTTGTGGCGCTGCCTTGAACGCCAGTCGCCGGTTGTAGATATTCACCATCGGCCACGCCCACAAGTACGCGTCGCGTGCGACGTGCCGCGCGTACGACTCAGTGATCCGGACATCGGCGGCGGGCCCGGGCGCCGGCGCGCCGCTGGTCGAGCCCAGCGGCGCAGAACGATGGGCGCCGGCCGGCTCAGAAGGAACTGCATTGCGGCAACCCGCGAACACGACGGCGACGATCAACACTGCGAGCGGCAACAGCGGACCTCTCGACCTCATCAGATATGCCCTTCCATGGTCTGGCATTATCCGCGAACGAATCGCCCCGCTCAATCGGGTATCCTGTCGGCACGAAAGGCGGGAGCGACAATGAGAGCGATCGGGATTCGCGCGACAGTCGGCGCGCTGATCGGCGCGGCCGTGATCGGCGCGGCCGGGTGCACCGCAGGGAACACGAGTACCACGCAGAGCGGCAGCACGACCCCGCCGACGGCGTCGGTTGCGCCAGCCATCTCCGATCAGGATGTCAGCGACGCCTACATCTATCTCCTCGGCCGGCTGCTGGTGGCGCGCCAGGAGCAACTCGATTTCAAGGAAGGATTCGTCTGGAACCAGCTCGTGCATCGGAAGCCCGGTGCGGTGGTGTGGCCGAATCCCAATCTCGACGTCGCCTATTCCGAGGCATGGGCGGCGGTGGACGAATCGAGCTGCACGCTGGTCACGGTGCCGAAGATCACCGGGCGCTACTACACGGTGCAATTTCTGAATGGCTGGGGCGAGACGCTCGCGAACATCAACGAGCGGACGTATCCAAATCATCCGTCAGGAACGTTTGCTGCGTGCCTGAAGGGGGCGGCGGTCACGCCACCCGTCGGCGCCGTTCGCATTGATCTGCCGGTCAAGTACACACGAGTGCTGTGCCGTGTCGAGCTGGGCGACGATTGGGCTGGGGCCGAGCGCCTTCAGCATCAGTTTGTCTTGAAAGCCACGGGATCCCCGAAGCTGCGCGACACGCCGAAGACGCCCATGTTCGACGCCAACTTTCCGGGCGTCGAAGCGTTCGACGCGGCCGATCTCGCGCTCGATACCGACGCCGACCTGAATCCGGGTATGGAGACGCTGCAGGCTAAGGTCCGCGCGATCGCCACGCTCGTGCACGATCCCGCCGAACATGCGCGCATCGACAAGGTGATCCACGACAAAGCGTTCGCGGATATTGAGAAGGCGGTGCCGAACGTCGGACACGGTACGGTGAAGAACGGCTGGGCGCTCCCGGCGACCTCCGGTACGTACGGCGACGACTACTTGACACGAACGCTGGTGAACTACGCCGGCATCTGGGCCAACACGCGAGCGGAAGTCGTCTACTACAAGGGCTTCCATGACGGCAGCGGCGCCCAGTTGCAGAGCGATAACTCCTACACGCTCACGTTCCCGAAGGATGCCCTGCCTCAGAAGTACGCGCGCTACTTCTGGTCGGTGATCGCGGTGGACGCGGTCAATAAACGCGTGCTGCCCAACCCGATGAAGCGCTATCTTCTGAACCGCGAGACGAAGCCGCAATACGGGAAGGACGGGTCCCTGACCCTCTATTTCGCGCCTGAACGGCCCGCCGGCGCGCCGAATGGCAACTGGTTGCCGACGCCGAAAGGACAGGCGTACAACCTGACCTTTCGTTTCTATGGACCGCTCGCCGGCGTCGATGATCGCAGCTATTTTCCGCCGCCGCTCGTGAAGATGCCTTAACGCGATGGATTGGGTCCAGTCGCGGCGGGGCGAGCAATGCTTTACTCCACCGATCTCGCATGGCGCGGCCGGCCTAATCGGCGCGATTCCCTTCCTAATTTATACAAATACTTGTATAATGCGGTGTGCAGGAGAAGCCAATCGGTTGGCTTGGGACGGCCCTCCGGGATCTCCGATCGTTTCCTGCCAATGCGCGGCGCGACGCTGGGTTCGAGTTGCGGCGGCTGCAACAGGGCCTCGATCCGGACGATTGGAAACCAATGCCGTCGATCGGGCCGGGCGTGCGAGAGATTCGCATCCACACCGAGATCGAACACCGGGTATTTTACGTGGCGACGTTTGCGGAAGCCGTCTACGTGCTGCACGCTTTTGACAAGCGGACGCGGAAGACGGCGGCCCGTGATGTCGACTTGGCGCGCGACCGGTTTCGCGCGCTCGTGATCAGGAGACGGACCGATGCCAGCCAAAAGTAGAGTCCACGTCACCCCATCGAGTGGCAACGTCTTTCGCGATCTGGACTTCCCCGCCGAGGAGGCCGAGCACCTGCTGATCCGGGCGGACCTGCTGATTCAGATCCAGAAGGTCGTGGCGACACGACGGCTCAAACAGGCTGCCCTGGCGAGGGTGCTGCAGGTCACCCAGCCTCGCGTTAGCGATCTGCTGCGCGGCCGACTCCACCTGTTCAGCGTCGAGACGCTGATCGACATGCTCGCGCGGCTTGGGGTCCGCGTGCGGGTCGTCGTGACGCCGCAGCGCCGTCGCAAGGTTGCGTAGCCGGCCGGCCTCGCCCCGCACCGACCTCTTCAAAGCCGGCAAGTGCGCCCGCCAAAGCGCCCACCACTCGCGGATTACCGCGAGATTTGCTGAGACTTTTAGCGACTTCTGGAGACGGAGGTAAGGTGGGACAGATCAAAACCACTCAATGAATACGGGCAGGAACGTGAGGGTTCCAGAATCTCTTCGATACTCTTGACTGGCCCGTTCTTCTGGCGCATTTCTATAACGTCGAAAAACGGCGACATCGTCGATAGCAGACTATTCAGCGCTTCGGCTGCCTGATGGCACGACGTCCAAGATCTGG
>DASXGC010000070.1:0-22649 GCA_036489235.1 Vicinamibacterales bacterium | reverse complement strand
GTGCCCGAGCATTTCGCGCGCAGGCATCGCTTGCCTTCCCGGCCGTAAACCCGGAACCTCGACGAGCCGTAGGGCTCGGTGCGAGACGAACGCCGTGATGCGCGATCGATCGCAGCGTTCAGCACCTGCTTGATCGCGGTCACGAGTCGAAATGCGACCGGTCGCGGAACTCCAGTGCGGCCGGCAAGGGTGGACGCCCGCTTGAACGGCGAAAGGCCCGCTCGATGCAGCGCCTCGCTGACGTAGATGTTGCCGAGTCCGGCCACGACGCGTTGATCGAGCAGCGCGGCTTTCAGCGACGTCTTCTTGCCTCTGCAGCCTCGCGCCAGCGCCGCGGCGTCGAAGTCCTCCGACTGCGGTTCGGGTCCAAGCCCGCCGACGGCGCGATGGCGAGTCAGCTGTCCGGCCCGAATCAGGTCCATCACACCGAATCGCCGTGGGTCGTTGAAGGTCACGCTGATGCCGGTAGACATACGAAAGACGACGTGATCGTGACGGCCCGGCTCCGGTGGCGTCCGAGCGACGTCGAAGCTTCCCGACATCCCGAGATGCATCAGCAGCGTCTCGCCCGAGGACAGTTCGGCGAGCAAGTATTTCGCGCGCCTGGTCAGCGAAGTTACGGTCTGACCGACGAGACGCCGGCGAAATCCCGGTGGAAACGGCTGACGCAGATCGGGCCGTCGCACCAGCACATCCGCGAACTGCGCGCCGAGCATGGCCGGCTCGAGGACGCGGCGCACCGATTCGACCTCCGGAAGTTCAGGCACCGCTCAGGGTTTCTGGAGCGTGATCTTCAGGCCGGTCGGCGCCGACGGTCCGCGATTCGGTTTTTCATGTTCCCCCCGGCCGACACTTCGGCGCATTAGTAGCGCCATGCTTTCGTATCGGTTCCGGCAGGCGCGCTCTTGACCCAGCGCTCCGCCATGAGCTTGATGAAACGGCTGTGATAGGTCAAACGCGAAATCGCGTTTACATGACCGTGATCGCCGCTCCAGCAATGTTCGTCGCGGGCGCCGTAGTCCACCCTGGCATCGGCGGGCGGGTTGCTCGCCGACATGAGAAAGTCCTCAGCGCGGTAGACAGCGTCGTTGAGGAAGAAATTGTCCGATCGTCCAACGTTGAGCGTGATCTTGCCGCGCAGCTTTGGACCGAGCGTGGCCCAGTCGCGCTGCATGATGTGAACGAGATCGTAATGGTCGCGCCAGAACGTCGCGACGGTTTTGTCGATGTCGCCGGTACGTTTGTCGAAAATCCGCTTCGGGTAGCCATCGGCGCCGACCGGCGAAAACACCGCTTCCCAGATATCCCACTGACCGCCCGAGCGCGAGTTCGTCCCGAGCACGAGCTCCTTGATGTTCGACTGCTCGATGGTCGCGCGCGTCTGACCGAGATAATCGCGCTCGGCCGGCCGCGGCGTCCTCCGGAACGGTCCCTCGCTGAAATAGGCGTTGCGATCGTTGTAGATGTCGATCACGGTGTAACTGTGAAAGTCGATCGGATCGGGACAATTTGCCCACGCGCCGTTGTACTGATCCGGGTAGAAGACCTGTGCCGCCAGTGCTTCCCATCCGCCGGTCGATCCGCCATCCAGCGCACGGGCCCACGGTCCGATGCCGCGGAACTGCTTCTCGATGTATGGCAGCAACTCGTAGGTGATCGCGTCGCCGTACGGCCCGAGATTCTCGGAGTTGACCGCGTAGGAATCGTCGTAGTACTGATTCGCGTGCTGGATCGTGACCATCAGCACGCGTGGAAAGTTCGGGCCGGTCCATTCCTTGAAGAACCGGTATCCGTACTCCTGCTGCATTCGTTCGTAGCCGTATTGCTCGCAGAATCTGCCCTCGTGACCGTTCGGGCAGAACTTCGCGATGTTCGCCTCGTCTGCCGGCGGCAGCTTCGGATCGGGCGGCGTCTCGCGCCAGCCGGACACCGATGTCTCGAAGTGACCGTGGTAGATCGCCAGCGGGTAGCGCGCATCCGGGTGTGAATCCCATCCCTCGGGCAGCACCACCATGGCGCCGATGAAGGTCGGCCGGCCCCAGAACTTCGTGAGCCGGTCGCTCTGAATCCGGATCCGTTTCAGGTATTTCGTGTCCGGCAGATCGGGAATCGGCGGAATCTTGTGATCGAGCGTGAGATGGAGCGCGGTCGCGCTGGTTGGATCGACGTGGATTTTCTTCGGCGCGCTATACAGATTCCCCGGCGCGCTGTTCCATTGCTGCCCTTCGCCGCGATCCGCCGGCAGCTTCACGGTGTGGCCATCGCTCCGCTTGTAGGTGTCGTAGACGTGCAGCAGACCCTGCACCCAGTAATCGCCAGGCTTGAGATCGCCGAGGCTCGCCATCGGATAGCCAAGCGTGCCGCCGTCGATGAAGGCCTCTTTTCCGGCGGTCAGGCCGTCCACGTCGATCCCGAACACCTGCGCGGTGCTGTCGCCGTCGGCCACTTGAAAGCGCGGTTCGCTCCGTTCGTCGCTCGAGACGAGGAGCAGTAAGCGGCCGTCGAGCGAACCGGCCGTGAGCGACGGGGACACCGACAAGCCGACGCGCAAAGGCGCCGGCGCGGCGCCAAGCGCCGCAATCGAAGCGGCCGCCACCGCGAACGTAACAGCACTACAGAAGCGGCGTGTTCGCATGACCGATCTCCTCCGGGCGATACAGTAGTGTCCGGCTTTAGCCGAACCTGAATGTGTCCGGCTTTAGATTGTAGCGATTGTAGTGTCCGGCTTTAGCCGGACCTCGAAGGCCGGCTGAAGCCGGCCACTACAACCTGCCGAATTTGTCGGCACCTACCCGCAGCCGCGCCGGTGCGGCCGGAGCGCGATACACTCCGTGCATGCTGGGAGGTTACCGTGCGTAGCTTTCGATTTCTCGTCGCCGTGCTCGCTTCGCTGCTGACCGTCACGCCGCTGGCACAGCAACCAACCCCTGCTCCTGCTGCCGCGGCGAACCCGCGCCTCGATCAATATAAACGCGACGTCGGCCTCGAGGTCGACGGCCTGGGCGAAATGGTCCAGCGAATGAACGACCAGGTCTTCAGCTACGGCGAGCTCGGATTCCAGGAGTTCGAGACGTCGAAATACCTGACCGGCATCCTCAGGCAGAACGGCTTTGCCATCCAGGAAAATCTGGCCGGCATTCCGACCGCGTGGATGGCGAGCTGGGGAAACGGCAAGCCGGTGATCGCGCTCGGCTCCGACATCGACGACATTCCGCAGGCTTCCCAGAAGCCGGGCGTCGCCTACCACGATCCGATCATCGACGGCGCTCCCGGACACGGCGAGGGTCACAACTCCGGCATGCCGCTCCAGATCGCCGCGGCGCTCGCGGTCAAGAAGATCATGGAGCAGCAGCACCTGTCCGGCACGCTGCGACTGTGGCCCGGCGTCGCCGAGGAACTCGACGGCTCGAAGGCGTACTACGTCCGCGCCGGCGCCTTCAAGGACGTCGACATCTCGATTTTCGTGCACGTCGGCTCGAACATGCAGGCGAACTGGGGCGAGAGCCTGTCGAACGCGCTGGTCTCGGTGGAATACAAGTTCGTCGGCGAGAGTGCGCACGCGGCCGCCGCTCCCTGGCGCGGCCGCTCGGCGCTGGACGCCGTGGAGCTGATGGACACTGGCTGGAATTTCAGGCGCGAACACCTCCGCCTTCAGCAACGCTCCCACTACGTGATCACCAACGGCGGCGATCAACCGAACGTCGTGCCGCCGAACGCATCGGTCTGGTACTACTTCCGCGAAACCGACTACCCCAACACCAAACGCCTTTGGGAGATCGGCGACAAAATGGCCCAGGCAGCCACGCTGATGACCGACACCCAGGTGAGCTCACAGCTGCTCGGCTCGGCATGGTCCGGGCACTTCAACAAGACCATCGCCGAAGTGATGCACGCCAACATCGAGCGCGTCGGCCTGCCGCCGTGGACCGAAGCGGATCAGACACTCGCCAAAGCCTTGCAGCATGAGCTGAAGGTGCCGGAGATCGGACTGGCGACGAAGATCGAGCCGCTCAAAGGACGATCGGAAGTGCCAGACGAGGAACGGCGCGGCGGCGGCTCGGACGACATCGGCGACATCTCGTGGAACGTGCCGACGATCACCTTGAACTATCCGGCCAACATGCAGGCAGGCCCGGGACACAACTGGGCGAACGCGGTATCGATGGCGACGCCGATTGCCCACAAAGGCGTCGCCTACGGCGCCAAGGTCGTGGCGCTGACGGTGATGGACTTTCTCCTGAAACCGGAATTGACGACGCAGGCGTGGGACTACTTCAGGAACGTGCAGACCAAGGACGTGAAATACGTGCCGTTCATCAGGCCAGGAGACAAGCCGGCGATCTGGCTCAACGAACAGATCATGGCGAAGTACCGGCCGGAGATGAAGAAGTACTACTACGATCCGTCGAAGTACAAGACCTATCTCGAACAGCTCGGGATCAAGTACCCGACGGTCAGGCCCGATTCAAAGCAGAACTGATTCGTCGCGGCTCTACTGCAATCCGCCGCGGACGGACGTGATGCGCTGGGTGTTGAAACCGAGCCAGTGCATCCGTCCGACGAAGCGTGCGTGCTCGACCTTCATGCACCGGTCCATCACCACCGACACGCCGCCCGCCTCGGCGATGCGCGCGCCCTCTTCGCTGATCACGCCGAACTGACACCACATGTTGCCGGCACCGATCGCGACGGCTTCCTTCGCGATCGCCGGCACCGCATCCGGCGTGCGGAAGACGTTGACGATGTCCACGTGGCCGGGGATGTCGGTCAGGCTGGCGTAGCATTTCTCGCCGAGGATCTCCGACTCGCGCGGGTTGACCGGGACGACACGATAACCGTGGCGCTTCAGATAAAACCCGACGAAGTAGCTGGCGCGCAGCGGATTCTTCGACAACCCGATGATCGCGATCGTCCTCGCGTTGTGGAGCACCTGCTGGATCGTGAACGGATCCTGGTAGCGGGACAAATCGAAAGTGGTCATCGCGCCGCGACCTCGCTGGCGGGTGCATTGGCGACGCGCTCGAAGCCGCGCCCGAGATCCCAGATCAGATCGTCAGCCGCTTCGATGCCGACCGACAGTCGAATCGTGCCAGGGCCGACGCCGGCGGCGCTGAGCTCCGCCTCGCTCAGTTGGCGATGCGTGGTGCTGGCCGGGTGGATGATCAGGCTCTTCGAATCACCGACGTTGGCAAGGTGCGACCACAACGAGACGCCGCGAATGAAATCCTGTCCGGCGGCGCGGCCGCCGCGGCAATCGAACGAGAACACCGCGCCGGCGCCCTTCGGCAGGTATTTCGCGACCAGCGATCGGTAACGCGACGAACCGAGGCCGCCGTAGGTGATGTTCGACGCGAGCTCGTGCGACTCGAGAAACGACGCCACCGCGGTGGCGTTCTCGACGTGTCGCGCCATGCGCAGCGACAACGTTTCGAGTCCCTGCAGGAACAGAAAGGCATTGAACGGGCTCATGCACGCACCCAGGTCGCGCAGCGTCTCGGCCCGCAGCTTCATCAGGTAGCCATAGGTGCCGAACGTTTCGTGGAACTGCAGTCCGTGATAGGCCGGCGACGGATCCGCGACCACGGGAAAGCGTCCGTTCGACCAGTTGAACGTCCCCGAGTCCACCACCACACCGCCGATGCTGGTGCCGTGTCCACCGATGAACTTGGTTGCTGAATGGAGCACGATGTCGGCGCCGAATTCGATCGGGCGGCAGAGATACGGCGTCGCAAACGTATTGTCCACGAGCAGCGGGATCTCGTGCGCGTGCGCGATGTTCGCGACGGTTTCGATGTCGAGAATGTTTCCCGCGGGGTTGCCGATGGTTTCACCATAAAACGCCTTGGTATTGTCCCGCACCGCCTTCTTCCACGCGTCGGCATCGTCGGGATCGACCCAGGTGAGCTCCACCGACATCTTGCGCAGCACGTGCTTGAGCTGATTGACCGTGCCACCGTATAACGCCGACGAGGACACTACGTGATCGCCGGGCTGAAGCAGCGTAAACAGCGCCCCGGCCTGTGCCGCGATGCCGCTGGCGAATGCGACCGCGCCGCAGCCGCCTTCGAGGCTCGCCATTCGCTCCTCGAAGACCGCAGTGGTCGGGTTCATGATGCGCGAATAGGTGTTGCCGTATTCCTGAAGGTTGAAATAGGCCGCCGCCGATTCCGGATCCTCGAACACGTAACTGGTGGTTTGAAAGATCGGCACCGCGCGGGCGCCGGTGTTCGGATCGGGGCGCTGACCTGCATGAACCTGACGCGTGTCGAATCCGAACTGCCGCGACTCTTCCATGGACTGTGCCTCCTACCGCGCGAGAAATTGCTGGATCATCGGCGTCTGACGCGCCTCCTCCAGCAGAAAACAGTCATGACCATAGGGAGCCTCGATCACATGGATGTCGACGCTCTTGCCGGCGGCGCGGAGCGCGGTGGCCAGCTCCTCGGATCCCGACGGCGGGTAGAGCCAGTCGGAACTGAACGCGATCAACAGCGTTCGCGCCGAGATCGTGCGCACCGCCTGCGCGAGCTGTCCGTCCCCGTACTGGCGCGCGAGATCGAAGTACGACAGCGCGCGCGACATGTACAAGTACGTGTTTGCGTCGAAGCGCTTCACGAAGCTGTCCGCCTGATGACGAAGATAATTTTCGACTTCGAATTCAGGATCGGTCAGACGATAGCGGATGTCGTCTGAAAATTGCAGTCGGCGCCCGAACTTGTCCTTCAACGACATTGCCGACAGGTAAGTGATGTGACCGATCATGCGGGCGACGCCCATGCCGGCTGTCGGCGCGCGCATGGTGCCGTGATAGTGGCCGCCCTGCCAGTCGGGATCGGCGGTAATCGCATTGCGCGCGATCGCATTCCAGGCCACGCCTTGCGGATGCAGCGCGTGGGTGCTCGCGATTGGAATAATCGCACCCACGTCATCACCGAACTGGATGGCCCACTCGAGCGCCTGCATGCCGCCGAGGGAGCCGCCTGCCACGGCCGCCAGTCTCGTGATGCCGAGCTCTTTCAGGAGCGCGCGCTCGACGCGCACCATGTCAGCGACGGTGATGACTGGAAAGTCGGATCCGTACGGCCTGCCGGTCGCCGGATTCGTCGACGCTGGTCCCGTAGTACCGCGGCAGCCTCCCAGCAGGTTCGAGCTGACGACGAAGAAGCGATCGGTGTCGAATGATTTGCCGGGACCGATCATGCCGTCCCACCAGCCCAAACCTTTGCCACTGCCGGCATCGCGTTCGTCGGCGCGGAATCCGTCCCGTGTGCTCGCCGCGGTAGGCGCAGTGGTGAAGCCGGCGGCATGGGCGTCGCCGCTCAGCGCATGACAGACCAGGATGACGTTGTCGCGCGCCGGGGAAAGCGTTCCGTAGGTTTCGTAGGCGACGCGGATCGGAAACAGCTCACGTCCGCAATCGAGCGCGATCGGCGCCGGCAAATCGACGAACTGCGTCTCGACGGTGCCGACCGAGCCGGCCGTGGTCTTCGACGCTGGCGGGGTCATGTTCACGATGATAGCGCGTGTGGGTGGGTCCGGCAGTCCGGCTAAAGCCGGACACTACGAATATGGGTCCGGCTAAAGCCGGACACTACATCCGAAGAGTAGTGTCCGCCTTTAGGCGGACCCGAAGTATCATCCGAAGCTTGTGCTCAACACGTTGAGTCCGTCCACTTACCGTCATCGAGGAGGGCTTCCATGGCTGCATCGAAGGTCAACAACGGAGTAAATGTCGACGCGCTGCTGGCGGCGCGCGAAGCGCTGAAGGGCGCGCCCCAGGCGGCCAAGTTCAAGTGGCGGGCCTCGTGTAAGTGGCAGAACGGCACCAACACCAACACCAAGGTGCAGGGATTCCACGGCCTCGGTCAGGAACAGAAACACAAAACCGAATTCTCGTTCGAGGCCGATCACCCGGAAATCTTCGCATCCGAGGATCTCGGAGCGACGCCGGTCGAGTACGTGCTGGTCGGTCTGGCCAGCTGCCTGACCGCGGGCGTTGCGTCGGTCGCTCAGAACCGCGGCGTGCAGCTGCGATCGGTCGAAGCGAAACTCGAAGGGTCGATGGACATCCAGGGCATTCTCGGCATCGACAGCGACGTGCGCAACGGTTACGACGACATCAAAGTAACCTTCAACATCGACGCTGACGCCTCGAAGAAAGACATCGAGGCCATCGTCGCGCAATCGCAAAAGCGGTCGGCGGTGTACGACATCGTCGCCAACCCGACCAACATCACCGTCGAAGTGGTCTGACCGCGGCGGCCACCCGCAGGAGAATCCGCCATCGAGCGCGTTACCACGATCGTGATCGGTGCGGGACACGCCGGCCTGGCGGTCAGCCGGCTCCTCAAGGAACGCTCGATCGATCACGTCGTACTCGAGCGTGGCGAGGTGGCGAACTCCTGGCGGCGGGAACGGTGGGACTCGCTCCGGCTGCTGACGCCGAACTGGCAGAGCCGTCTGCCCGGACACCGCTACGAAGGCGCCAATCCGGACGGCTTCATGACGATGAACGAGGTGGTCGCGTTCATCGCGGACTTTGCGGCCGCTTCTAAAGCGCCGGTGCGTACGCACACGACGGTGACATCGGTAACGCGGTCCGACCCTGGCTATCAAGTCACCACCGATCGCGGCGACTATCGCTGTCGCACGCTGGTGCTGGCCAGCGGCGCGTGTAACGTCGCGAGCGTGCCGGCGCTTCGTCAGCACCTGCCGGCGTCCGTTGTCAGCGTGACCGCGCTCGACTATCGCAATCCGAACCAGCTGCCCGATGGCAGGGTCATGGTGGTTGGTGCGTCGGCCACCGGCGTACAGCTCGCGGACGAAATCCGCCGATCGGGCCGGCCGGTCACGCTTTCAGTCGGTGAGCACGTGCGGCTGCCGCGTACCTACCGGGGCCGCGACGTGCTGTGGTGGATGGACCACTCCGGCGTGTGGAACCAGCGCTACGACGAGATCGAGGATCTGACGCGGGCACGAAAGCTGCCGTCGCCGCAGCTGGTTGGCACACCCGAGCGCACGACCCTGGACATCAACAGACTGACTGACGCCGGCGTCGAGATCGTTGGACGGCTGTCGGCGGTGCGGGACGGCCGCGCGCTCTTTTCTGGCGGTCTGCGCAATCAGTTTGCGCTCGCCGATCTCAAAATGGAGCGGCTGCTGACGACGTTCGACGACTGGGCCAACACCGCCGCGCTCGACGCTGACGTCGGTCCGCCGGAGCGCTTCGAGCCGACGCGGACGCCCACAGGGTCTCGACTCGAGCTCGATCTGAACAGCGGCGAGATCCGTTCGGTGATCTGGGCAACCGGCTTTCGGCCGGACTACAGCTGGCTCGACGTTCCGGTGCTCGATCACAAGGGCCATCTGAAACACGACGGCGGTGTCGTGGACTCGCCCGGCCTCTACGCGATCGGGCTCCCGGTTTTGCGACGCCGCAAGTCCACGTTCATTCACGGTGCGGAGGACGATGCGCGCGACATCACCGCGCATCTCGCGGACTACCTCGCCGCGACGACAAAATGATCAACACGGTAGTGTCCGCCTTCATGTGGACCTCAACGTGACCACTGTAGTGTCCGCCTTCAGGCGGACCGCAGAGTGTCCGCCTCGACCGACGTCGATCCTTAAAATGTAGTGTCCGCCTTCAGGCGGACCTCAACCGACCGCGGGAGTATTCATGGCGAAGACTGAATGGTGGCAGCGCGGACCGGTCGGCGGCGTGCCGGACTTGTTGCAACCGGTCGCGCACATATTGCTGCAGGTCGGCGAGAGCGTTGACGAGATCGTCGCTCCCCTGACGCCGGAAGACTGGAATATCCGCCCGGCAGGCGTGGCGTCCTCAGCGTTTCACGTGCGGCATATCACCGGAGTCGTCGATCGCCTGTTCACCTACGCCCGTGGCGAAGCGCTGTCGCCCGCGCAATTCGCGGCGCTCGAGGCCGAGCGCGGACCACTCGAGGCGGCAGAAATTCCAAAGGCGCTTGGTGACCTCCATGCGCGCATCGACACCGCACTGGCCGAGTTGCGGACAGTTGACGTCACAACGCTCGCGGATTTTCGATCAGTCGGACGAGCGAAGCTGCCATCGACGGTGATTGGCTGTCTGGTGCACGGCGCCGAACACGCGATGCGCCACGTCGGTCAGCTGTCGGTGACTGCGAGGGTGGTGACAGGCCGGGTCTAGTACTTGGGACTTGGTTCCTGGGGCTTGGTCCGTCCTTGGTCCTTGGTCCGTCCTTGGTCCTGGGGTCCGCCCCCTCGTCCTTGGTCCATCGTCCGACTGTCTTCGTCACGTGGGATTCGAGGCCGAGGACCGCCGACTCTCCCCGCACCCGTGCACCTTGCACGCACCTAGCACCATGCGCCTCGCACTGAGCACCGCACGTCTCACCAAGCACCTCGCACTAAGCACCGCACGTCGCACCAAGCACCCAGCACCTCGAACGACTCAGTCCCAATCTTCAGCCCGCACCCACTCCTCGGCTCGCGCGTCAAGCAGGCCGGCGACGGCGTTCGACGCTGCAGCCGGAGTCTGATTCCAGGCTGGCGGCTGACGTCCCTGCAGGTGGCGGACGAAAAAATCGAAGCGCTTGTGATCGCCGTAGAGGCCACCGTTGGTGTGGTCGGCGCCGGGAATCACAACCAGCTCGAAATCCTTGTTCGCCTTCACCAGCTGATTCACCACCTGCATCGTTGAAGAGGGATCGACGTTGGTATCGAGTTCTCCCACGAGCAGCAGCAAGTCGCCTTTCAGGTCGCGCGCGTGTTCGGTGTTCGACGAGGCGGCGTACTGCGGACCAATCGGATAACTCATCCACTGTTCGTTCCACCAGATCTTGTCCATGCGGTTGTCGTGACAGCCGGCGGACGAAGCGGCAGCCTTGTAGAACTCGGGATGGAACAGCAGCGCCGCGAGCGATTCCTGACCCCCGGCCGACGTCCCGTAGATGCCGACGCGGGTGATGTCGTAGTACGGGTATTTCGCGGCGACCGCCTTGTGCCAGCGGATGCGATCTTCGAAACCGCCGTCGGCCAGATTCTTCCAGGCGACGTTGTGAAACACCTTCGAACGGTTCGCCGTACCCATGCCGTCGATCTGAACCACGATGAAACCGAGCTCGGACAGGCTTTGCATGTCCATCGTGCTGACCAGCCAGGCGGCGCCGGTTTCCGAGTTGAACGTCTTGGGCACGAACGAACCGTGCGGGCCGGCGTAAATGGTTTCGATCACCGGGTACTTCCTCGCCGGATCGAAATTCGTGGGACGGACGATGATGCCCCAGATGTCGGTGGAGCCGTCGCGGCCTTTGGCGGTGAACACTTCCGGAGCGCGCCAGCCGGTGGCGGCGAGATCGGTCATGTCACCACGCTCGAGGGTCGCCACCAGCCCGCGATCGCTGGTTCGGTGCAGCTCCGAAACCGGCGGCGTGTCCACGCGCGAGTAGGTATCGACGTAGTACGCGTGATCGGGCGACCAGGTCACCGTGTGCTGCGCATTGGCGGACGTGTACGCCACGAGTCCGGCGCCATCGAAGTTGATACGGTAGCTGTGGAAGAAATACGGATCCTGGTCGGCGTTCATGCCATTGGCGGTGAACCAGATTTGCCGAGCTGCTTCGTCTACGCGGTCCACGTTGTGCACGGCCCACGCGCCTTTGGTGATCTGATTTTTCACCTGAGCGGTCACGCCATCGTAAAGATAGAGATGGCTCCAGCCGTCACGCTCCGACATCCAGACGATTTCCTTGCCGTCGCCGACGTCGGCGCGAAACCGTCGCCCTGAACCGGTCAGCCCCGGCACCGCTGGCCGATAGTCGAAAAACGCGCCCGGGTGCTCGTCTACCAGCGTGCGCGCCTGCCCAGTCGCCGCATTCACTTCAACGACACGGAACAGTTCGTGACCGCGTTGGTTGTACTCGAACGTGAAGGCGCGGCTGTCGGCACGCCAGACGGGCCGCGAAATGTCGTAGGCCTCCGGAAACAGCGTCGTTTCGATGACGGTGGCATGACGTGAGGCAACATCGATCAGCACCGGCCGATCGTGATCGACATCGTCTCCAGGCTTGCGGTAGTTTCGGGTGATTACCTTCGGCTGCAACTGGTCCGAGGGCGACGACTGGATCAGGGTGAGCGTGCGCTGGAATCCAGGTACGCGCCGATACACTGCCAGCTTCTTCGAGTCCGGCGACCAGGCAAGTGACGCGAGCGTGTAGCCGTTCGCTTCGGTACCGTCTTCGGTTAACCGAACCGCAGCTGCGGCGTGCTGTCCGGCGGGGCGAACCACGACGTTGAACTGCTCGATGGTCGCGTCGGTCCTGTCGTCCGGCGACGTGCGCACCGGATCGCTCGTGGCGCCGGGCGCGGACCCGCCACCTCCCACGCCGCCGCGGCGGCCCGCAGCGTCTCCGGCCTCGGCGGAACTCGCGACGCGGACGCAGGCGTAGTCAGTCAACGTGCACCGCCAGCGTGGGGATCCGAACTCGAGAGCGTCGGGACTTTCGCTGAACGTCAACGTAGTGAATGGCAGCGTCGTCGCGGTGTAGGACCTGCCAGCCGCGGCCGACAACGCTGCCGCAAGCCGCGCGTGATCGAACAGCGGCCGCTTCGTACCCGTCGCCTGATCGACGACGACGAACTCGGCTCCGCCGCGTACCGTATGGCGATACCAGAATCGCCCGTTCTTCAGCCACGAAGGCGGATCGGCGATGTTGTGGACCTTGCCGTCAATCCGGGTGCGGAATCCGAACGCGCGTGCGTAATCCTGGTTGATGTCCGACGATTGCGCAGCGGTGAATCGGGACGCGCCTGCCGCAACCGCGGCAATGACGATGACAGCGGAGAACAATCGGACGCTGAATGTATGAGGGCGCATGGCGCACTCTACTCCACGACTGCCCGAGCACAGTTGAGCTGGATCGCATACCATGCGCCCATGCGATCTGCTCTGCTTGCTCTTCTGGCTGCCGCCACGCTGACCACCGCCCTCGAAGGCACAACGCCGCAGAAGATTGTGTTCGCTCGCGTTTTCCCGAACGAAGGCCAGATCGGCCTGTTCATCGCCGCGCGTGACGGCGGCGGCGAGCGTCCGCTGCTCGGTACGCACGGCATCGACTACGACCCGGCGTGGTCGCCCGACGGCCAGTCGATCGTGTTCACGTCTGATCGCGAGGGCTCCGGCGATCTGTTTCGCGTCAAACCCGATGGCACCGCGCTCGAGCGCCTGACCGACAGCCCCGCCTACGACGACCAGGCGGCCTTTTCGCCCGACGGCAAGAATCTCGTGTTCGTGACGACACGGTCGGGCGGAACGTCGAATCTGTGGACGCTCGAAATTGCGACGCGACGGGCGCGGCCGCTCACCGGCGACACCGGCGGCAACTATCGGCCGTCCTGGTCACCGGACGGTCAGTGGATCGCGTTCTCCTCGAGCCGCGGCACGACGCTCACGTTTGCGCACGGCCGCTGGGAACACGTGCAGTACGCCGACGTCTATGTGATTCACCCCGACGGAACCGGCTTGAAGCAAATCGGGGATCACGGAGCCTTTTGCGGCAGCCCCAAGTGGAGCGCCGACAGCCGGCGCATCGTCGCCTATTGCATGGAGCTGAACACGACCCTCGAAGTGCGAAGACCGTCCCCGCTGCCAGGCAACGATACGCGTGTCGTGACGATTGACGTCGCGACTGGCGCTGCCGTCGATGTGTCGGCGGGCCCTGGAGTGAAGTTCGATCCGTCGATCCTCTCGGCCAACGAGATCGGCTACATCCGCAAGGACGGTGACGCTCCAGGAATCTATTACACGACCGGCACGCGCGGACCGAAAGGCGACGTGCGGTCAGCGTCGTGGTCGCCGGATGGCTCGAGAGTGGTCTTTCACCGCCGTCAGACCGCGCCGCCGACATGGTGGAAGCCAATCTGGAGCCGCGATCCCGGATTCGAATTGGCGTTGACCAGCATCCTGCCGTCGTTCGGCCGCGACGGTAACCGCTTCGTGGTGACCGGCCGGCCACCGGCGGGTTCGGTGCTGGGCTCGAGTATCGCAATCGCGACCCCCGGCTCGAACGACGTGAAGGTCGTGTTTCAGGATATGAAGCGCAACGTGCTGGCGCCACAGTGGGCGCCCAACGGCGAGCGCATCATCTTTGCTGTCGGTGTGTTCAACGCGTTTTACAACGGCTTCAACAGCCTGTTCCTGAAGCAGGGCGATCGTGCCGACGGCGGCGCACAGATCGCCATCGTCAACGCGGACGGCACCGGTTTCCGAGAGTTGACGAGCGGCGTCAACAACAGCGCGTTCCCGTCGATGGCGGCGGACGGCAAGCGTTTCGTCTACCGCACGTTCGGTCCGGACGGCGAGGGACTGAAGATCATGAACATCGAGACGCAGGTGAGTACGGTGCTGACGAAGGGCTACGACAACTTCCCGTTGTGGTCGCCACGAGGCGATCTGATCATGTTTACCCGGCTGACTGAAGGCGACTACGACATCTACACGATCAAGCCGGACGGAAGCGGTTTGAAACGGATCACCAACTCGCACGGCAACGACGCGCACCAGGCCTGGTCGCCTGACGGCGAGCACATCGTCTTTGCCTCGTCGCGCATGGGATTCAAGGACGAAGGGGTCTACACCGACGCGCCGCAGCCGTACGGCGAGCTGTTCGTGATGCGGTTCGACGGAACAGACGTGCGTCAGTTGACCGACAATCAGTGGGAAGACGGCACGCCGGCATGGCGGCCGTCGCCCGAGTAACGACGCGCCGGCATCTCGCGACTATCCGGTTCTGTTCGCCCTTTTTTATCGCCTCGAGTGCTGCGGTTCCTGAACGCCGGACGGCGCCGCCCACGGGACCAGAACTTCGATTCGGGTGCCCTGATTGATCGCGGAGTGCAGTGTCAGCTGGCCGCCGACGCTGCGCGCGCGCTCGGCCATGCTGACCAGCCCCAGTCCTGAGTTGTGTTCGGTCGCACCAGGATCGAAACCCTGGCCGGCATCGGCCACGCACAAACGAATGGAACCGGACGTGACCGAGAGCTCCATGTCGATTCGCTGGCACTGGCTGTGTTTGGTGGCGTTGTGGATCGCCTCCTGACCGACGCGATAGAGGCAGGTCTCGACCTCCGCCGGCAACCGGGGAATCTCGCCGTCGTGGACGAAATCGATTCTCAGACCTGTCTGCCGGGCGAACGCCTCGCACAAGTTCGACAACGCCTTGGTCAGACCGAGCAGCGCCGGCTGGGTCGGATGCAGACGATGCGAAATACGCTGCGCATCTGCACAGAGTTCCTCGGCGAGACGTCTCGAGCTATCGAGGTCTTTGCCAAGCGATGGCGCGACGTTTCGCGCCTCGTTCTGTAGTTGCGTCAGTTGAATCGTGAGCAGCACCAGCCGCTGGCCGATGTCGTCGTGCAGTTCGCGGGCAAAGTGTGCGCGCTCCTCGTCCTGGACGCGGGTCAGGCGGCTGCGCAGAGCGCGCAGTTTCTTCTCGGACGCAATCCGCTCGCTGATGTCCTGGTAGATGCCGAAGCAGCCGACGAACTGGCCGTCGGCCATCAACGGCACGGCGTGGAATTCCACGTCCACCGGGCTGTTGTCCTTTCGGCGCCGGACGCCGGCGGCGTGGATGACCTCGCCGCCGAGGACGCGCCGGCTGAAGTCGACGGCCTCGGGGTTGTCCCGGACGCCAATCAGTTCGTCGGGATCGCTGCCGATCACCTCGTCCTCGCTGTACTGGAACATGCGTTGGAACGCGGAGTTGCAGAACAGGATGCGGTGGTCCTTGCCGCCCATCATGATTCCGTACGGGCTGTTGGCGATCAGCGTCTGCAGCAGGCCCGCATGCTCCTTGGCCTGTTGCTCGCTGCGCTTCCCGTCGGTGATGTCGAAGCCGGTGCCCATGATCGCCGGCTCGCCTTCGTACTCAATCACCTGGGCCGCGAGATCGAGCCAGCGCGCCTCGTCGTTCTTGGTCCGCATCAGGAACTGGTAGCGGTCTGGAACCGATGTCCCGCTCAAGCGCGACATCGCCCGCGCCATGACCAGCTCGCGGGAATCCGGGTGGACCATGTCCCACACCTTCATGCCGCGAAGTTCGTCGGCGGAGTAACCGGAAAAGCGTTCGAGCGGCGGGTTGAAATAACAGAGCGTGCCGTCCTTACGGCAGATGAAGATGCCGGCCTGCATCGTTTCCGCAACCATGCGGAACATCGATTCGCTCTGCCGAAGCGCCTCCTCCGCACGCCGCTGTGCGGTGATATCGGCGATTGCCGCCAACACGCACGGAGTGCCGTCGAGTGTTATCAACCCGGCCGAATACAGGGTCGAGATCAGCTGCCCCGACCTGGTGCGGAATTCAGCGTTCTGATCGCGCACGCTCTTGTTCAGCCTGAGCGCGGCGATCATCACATTGCGATCGTCCGGCGTCGGCCATACATCGAGCTCGATCGACGTCCGGCCGCAGATCTCGGCGCGCGGATAACCCATCTGCCGCTCGAACGCCTCGTTGACGTCAACGTAGCGGCCTTCGCCCAGTGTCGTAATCGCCATGGCGATCGGGCTCGAGTAAAAAGCCATGGCAAACCGATCTTCCGACGCTTTGAGTTCGGCGTCATCAGAACGTGTGTGCAGCATGCCGGCCATTGTACGGCTGGCCGCCCCGGAAATGAGCCGGAACACCGTTTCGGGCGGCCGGCGCCCCGCCCGGGAGCGCAAGCAGCCAAACCGGCGGATTACGCTAGGATGCTCGGCTGAATGCCCCCATCCGGGCTCTCAGAGTCCTGCTGGCTGGCTCGGTCGCGCTGACCGCGCAGTCGCCGGAGTCGGGGACGTGGGCACGGGCCATCTCACCGAGGAGGAGGATTGAAATGTCCGGCTTCACACGCGCGACATTCGGGATGCTGCTGATCGGCGGATTGATCGGAGGAGGCGGCGTCTTCGCGGCGCAGACCGCGATGAAGCCTGGACATGAACGTGTACCGCCGCTTCGCGATCCCTCGCCGTACCTGAGCGCGGCCGAGATTCAGGCGGCTTTGAACGGTCTCGATCCGAAAGTCGTCGCCTCGCGAACCGGCGGCTCGATCCCGCTTGCCTCCGGCAAGGCCCCGGGCGTGGTTCGGCGCCGCGTCAGCGGTCCGCAGTACGCGATCACCCATACGCGCACGCTTGAATACGTCATCGTCACCAAAGGGACGGCGACGATGGTGACGGGCGGGACGCTGATTCCACCGACGATCGACAGCGATCCGTATCCGATTGAGAGCCCGGATCAGATCGTCCGCAGCGAAGCGGGCGTGAAAGACGGGTTGGCGCGCAGGATTGGGCCCGGCGACGTGATCGTCAATCTTCCGGGAACGCCCCACTGGCTGAGTCAAATCGACGGCGCCATCGAGTACGTGGAGATTTCGGTCCCCAACATCGATCCGGCGCCAGGCCTTCCGCGTGCGGAAATGCGGATGCCGCCGAGGTAGGACAGCCGCGACTATCGGCTACTCTGGGTGCGAGGAACTCGATGCAGACACGCACTCTCGGCAAGAACGGCCTGGAAGTCTCGGCGCTCGGGCTCGGCTGCATGGGCATGACCTTTTCCTACGGTCCGGCCGCGGACAAGCAGGAGATGATCAAGCTGCTGCGCCTGGCAGTGGATCGCGGCGTCACCTTCTTCGACACGGCCGAAGTCTACGGCCCGTTCAACAACGAGGAACTGGTCGGTGAGGCCCTGTCCCCGATCCGCGATCGCGTCGCGATCGCGACGAAGTTCGGTTTCAAGCTCGATCCCAATGGCGGACCCAAGTGGGTCGGACTGGATAGCCGTCCCGAGCACATCAAGCAGGTCGCCGAGGCATCGCTCAAGCGGCTGAAAATCGAGTCGATCGATCTTTTCTATCAACACCGCGTGGATCCCAACGTCCCGATCGAGGATGTCGCCGGAGCGGTGAAAGAACTGATTCATCAGGGCAAGGTAAAGCACTTCGGGTTGTCCGAGCCAGGCGCCGCAACGATTCGTCGTGCCCACGCGGTCCAGCCGGTCACGGCGGTGCAGAACGAGTACTCGCTGTGGACTCGGGGCGTCGAGAAGGAAGTGCTGCCGACGCTCGAGGCGCTCGGTATCGGATTGGTTCCCTACAGCCCGCTCGGGCGAGGCTTCCTCACCGGAAAAATCGACGCGAGCACCACATTCGACAGCGGCGACTTCCGCAGCAATCTCCCCCGCTTCACGCCAGAGGCCCGCAAGGCGAATCAGACGCTGATTGATCTGCTTGGAGCGATGGGCGCGCGCCGCGGCGCAACCCCCGCGCAAATCGCGCTGGCGTGGCTGCTCGCCCAGAAACCGTGGATCGTGCCGATTCCTGGAACGACGAAGCTTCATCGTCTCGACGAAAACATCGGTGCGGCGGCAATTGAGCTGACTGCCGACGACCTCGCCGAGATCGATCGTCTGGCCTCGCAGATCACGGTCCAGGGGGCGCGTTACCCCGAACAGCTCGAGCAACTGACGGGGCGTTAGCGGACATTCGTCGCGATCCGCGCTTGCTATCCTCGCCGCGAGAACGTGACAATCTGGCGGGCATCATGACGAGGACGATCCACATGGCGCGTAAGGCGACGATGGCGGCTGCGATGATTGCGGCGGTGTGCCTGCAAGCTCCCGCGACGGGCGCGCAGCGACAGGTCGCGGCACCGGTCACCGATCCGAACGATCCCAAATACCTGACGGCCCAGACCCGTAAAATGGGCGGACCAATGCCCGCCGAGCAGCTGGCGCTCGTCTTCGATCATCTCGACCTCGCACTGAAAATCTTTCCGGACGAAAAGCGCATCGAGGGCGTCACCGTCCTCAGCCTCAGGACGAAGGCGCCAATCAATACGCTGATCCTCGATCTCTTTCCCAAGTTCACGATCTCGGAGATTGACATCGACGGCAAGGCGATCGCGTCTTCGTCGTATTCGAATCCCGAAGGACAGCTGCGTATCGCGCTCACAACGCCGTTCGCCGCCGGCGCCAAATTCGAAGCGCGCATCGTCTATTCGGGCACGCCGCCGCTGGCAAAACGCCCGCCGTGGGAAGGCGGCACGACCTGGACGAAGACGCCCGACGGTAAGTATCCGTGGATCGACACGTCGCTGTGGGGCGGCGGCTGCGATCTGCTTTACCCGTGTCTCGACCACCCGACGCTCAAGCCGGCGACATCCGACCTGCACTACACCGTGCCTGCTGGATTGATGGCGCCGGGCAACGGCGCGCTCGTCGGCAAGGTCGAGCGGGACGGCTGGACCACGTGGAACTGGCACGCGCGCAGCATCCATACCTACGGCTCGGTGCTCGATGTCGGACCCTACAAAGTGATGGAAGGGGACTACAAGAGCCGCTTCGGCAACACGATTCCGATGCGCTTCTTCTATCTTCCCGGCGAGGAAAAGCAGGCGGCGGAACTGTTCGCCGAGTTTCCGCAGACGCTCGATTTCTGGGAGAGCACGATCGGACCGTATCCCTGGCCCGATCAGAAGATGGGCGTGATCCGGGTGCCGTACTCGGGTCTCGAGAACCAGACGTTGATCGGCTACAGCGACAACTATCCGAAAACGATGTTTGGATGGGACTGGCTGCTGAATCACGAGTTCTCGCACGAGTGGTTCGCCAACCAGCTCTCGGTCGCCAACTACGACGACCTCTGGCTGCACGAAGGGCTTGGCTCGTACGCGCAGCCTCTCATCGCCGAGTACCTCGGCGGCGAAATCGACTACATGGCGCAACTCAAGACCCAGCGCGCCGGCATCCGCAACGAGCAGCCGCTGGTCACCGGCAGGGAACGGCCGGAGAAGGAAGTGTACGCAGATCCGACCGGCCCTCGCGGCGACATCTATCCCAAGGGCAGCTGGGTCGCTCACACGCTGCGTCAGCTGATCGGCGACGAGGCATTTTTCGCGTCGATTCGCAGGCTGGTGTACGGCCGTCCCGATCCCAAGCCAGGCAACTTCACGCCGCAGTTCGGCACGACGCAGGGCTTTCTCAAGATCGTGAACGAGGTGACCGGCAAAGACTACAAATGGTTCTTCGACGTGTATCTGTATCAGGCCGCACTGCCGAAGGTGATTGCGACGCGCGACAATGGGATGCTCCGGCTGCGGTGGCAAGTGCCGGACAACCTGCCGTTCCCGATGCCGCTCGACGTCCGCGTCGATGGCAAGGTGGTGACGCTGCCGATGACCGCCGGCAGTGGCCAGACGGCGGCGAAGGACCGGTCCGCGGTGACGATCGATCCCTCGTCGAAGATCCTGATGCAGTCTGACGCGATCGACGCGTTTCAGGCGTGGCGCGCCGCCAATCCCGAGGGCAGACGCTGAATCGTCTGCCGGGCACCGCGCTCACGGGCCTGAACGTCGAACGTTGACGGCACGCGTCGTCGTGCACCTATGACAGACGAGGTCAAGAACTACATCACGCCGGGCGGTTACAGACGACTCCAGGAGGAACTGGCACGCCTGTGGAAGGTGGAGCGGCCGCCGGTCGTGGCGATCGTGGCCTGGGCCGCAGGCAACGGCGATCGATCGGAAAACGGCGACTACATCTACGGGAAACGGAAATTGCGCGAAATCGATCGCCGCATCCGTTACCTGTCGAAGACGCTGGACAAGGCGGTCGTCGTCGACAACGCGGGCAAGACGCCGCAGCGCGTGCATTTCGGCGCCACGGTGACGGTGGTCTACGAGAGCGGCGACGAGCGCGAGGTCACCATCGTCGGCGTGGACGAGCTCGATTCCGGCGACGCACGCGTATCCTGGCGATCTCCGCTGGCGAAAGCGCTCCTCACCGCCAGCGTCGGTGACACCGTGACGTTACGCGCACCACGGGGACCTGAGCAGCTCGAGATCGTCGCCGTTCGCTACGATGCGCTGCGCTAATCATGGTGGCGGCTGGTAGGGGCCGAGCTTGCTCGGCCTGCTCCCTCGTAGGGACCGAGCTTACTCGGCCTGGTCGCTCGTAGGGGCCGAGCTTGCTCGGCCCAGAATCTGCTGAAGGGTCAGGTTCAAACCGGAGGATCGGTGGACGAGCACACGGGATCGAAACAGCAGTACGTTCTTGGCAACGCCGAGCAGGAACTGGCGCGGCTCGATCATCAGGCGGGAACGATCGAGCGCCCGACGCGGTTGTTTCTTCAGGCCGCCGGACTGAAGGCGGGCATGCGCGTCGTGGATCTCGGCAGCGGCCTCGGCCACGTCGCGAGGCTCGCGGGAGAACTGGTTGGACCGACCGGCTCGGTTCTGGGAATCGATCAGTCTCAGGATGCACTCGCCGTAGCGCGTGTGCGGACCGAACGCGCAGGAATGTCCCACGTGCATTTCGTTCAGGATGACGTCACCACCTGGCGTTCACCCGAACCGGTCGATGCCATCGTCTGCCGGCTTTTGCTGTTTCACGTCGCGGATCCGGCTGCGGTTGTGCGACACCATCTCGACAACCTCCGTCCGGGCGCGATGTTCCTCGCCATCGACTTCGACCTTGGCGGAGCACGCTTCGAGCCGCCAGTCGCCCTCCTCGAAGAGACCGTCGGCTGGGTGGAAAAGGCGTTTCGCGCCGCCGGCGCCTGGCCTCGCATCGGCGCAAGGCTCGGCGTGCTGCTCGAGGAAGCCGGGTTCAGCCGTGTCACCACGTTCGGCGTTCAACCGTACATTTCCTTCCTTGATCGGAACGGCCCGGCGTTCCTTGCGGGCGTCGTGCGCAGCCTGGCGCCGGCGATCATCCGGCACGGCATCGCCACGGCTGAACAGCTGCAGGTCGCGACGCTCGAGGCCCGCATTACGGAAGCCGTGCGACAGGCAGGAGCCGTGATACTTCCGCCCACAGTCGCCGGTGCCTGGGGATACTCGCCGGCGTAGCTCGCGTCTAGCGCGGTCGCTTCTGCTCGAGGCGGATCGTGTCTAAATTTTTATACACTTCCACATGGAAGGACACCAACGATGACATCAAAGAACACGATCTGCCTCTGGTTCGATAAGGACGCGCACGAGGCGGCACGGTTTTACGCCGCCACGTTTCCGAACAGCGAAGTGACCGCGGTTCACAAGGCGCCAAGCGATTACCCGAGTGGTAAGGCCGGCGATGTACTGACGGTGGACTTCACGGTGCTGGGTATTCCCTGCCTCGGTTTGAACGGCGGCCCGCAGTTCAAACAAAGCGAGGCCTTTTCGTTCCAGATCGCGACCGACAATCAGGAAGAGACCGACCGCTACTGGAACGCCATCGTCGGCAACGGCGGTCAGGAAAGCGCGTGTGGATGGTGCAAGGACCGCTGGGGCCTTTCATGGCAGATCACGCCGCGCGCGCTGACCGATGCCCTTGCGGCTGGAGGCGCCGAGGCCAAGCGTGCGTTTGAAGCGATGATGTCGATGAAAAAGATCGACGTCGCCGTGATCGAAGCGGCACGGCGTGGCTGACCAGACGAAGACAGCTCGTCAGGAGTCAGGAACCATTCCCGGGAATGTCCCGGCTCCGAGCGAGTATGCTCTCGCCAGTGAGATTCGACGCATGAGCGTTGGCAGCACGCTGGTCCGAGGTGCGGAGATCCGCTTTCGGGAAGCCACGGAGAAACTCCGGCCGTTTGTCGGTTGCTTCTGGGTGATCACCGCGGACCGCGACGCTGTCCTTGAG